>JAZRJL010000014.1:0-14015 GCA_045645805.1 Clostridia bacterium
TGTGCATAATCATCAATCACCTTTGCCCCTTGTATATCCCCAAGCTCCTCAAATCTGCGTTTGGTTCCACCAAAGCTCTCAAGCCCGCGTTTAATTGCCTGTGCATCAATCCCTATTTCCCACGCAGCCGCAAATGCACCGAGGGCATTGCGTACATTATGGTCGCCGTGAACAGACAAGGCAAGCTCTGCTACCTTTTCTCCATATGCATAGACGTCCATTTCCGTATTGCCCGATGCCCCTGTACGTATGTTTTCGGCATAAAAATCGTTATTTCTACTAATTATACCATATTTTACAATTCGTTTTTCAATATTTTGCACAACAGTTTGGGTGTTTTTATCGTCAGAACATACAATTATGCATCCAAGAGGTGAATTTAGTCTTGCAAAACTCTCAAAAGCTGTTATAATATGAGATATATCAGAAAAATAATCAAGATGGTCTTCTTCCACATTGGTTATTACCGAAATAAACGGCTTGAAGTGCAAAAAGCTTTCGACATATTCACAGGCTTCAAAAACAAGGTAATCTTTTGCACCTATTTTGTAATTGCCGCCGATTTGTGAAAGCTCGCCCCCGACAAGTATGGTCGGGTCAAGTCCAGCTTCCATTAAAACCAGCGACAACATTGATGTTGTGGTGGTTTTTCCGTGCGTTCCGGCAACTGCAAGCGGGTATTTATAATACTCCATAAGCTGTCCCAAAAGCTCGGCACGTTCCAGCACGGGGATGCCTAAAGACCTTGCTTTTACAAGTTCAGGGTTGTCCTTGGGGATTGCAGCGGTATAGCATACCATATCGGGATCTGATATATTGTCGGCACTGTGGCAAAGCTTTACATCAACACCTGCTGCCGTAAGCTTTTTTACTATATCTGTTTCACTTCTGTCAGAGCCGCTTACACGATATCCAAAGAACATAAGCATATGAGCAAGAGCACTCATGCTTATTCCTCCGATTCCTACCATATGTATATATGCATTTTGCGGGAGGCTTGAAAGGGATATTTTTTTCAAATTAAATTCATCTCCTTGGTATCAGACTGTTATTAAAATCACATCATAAATATTATTTCCTACTTTTCAACTACAGTATACTACATTTTGGAAAAATTATCAATATATTAATATTATATTGGTAAAAATATTTATTATGAAAAAATTATCAATATGATATTATCATATAAAAAATGCAGACAAAACGTTTGGCGAAAGGTGGTGCATCTTAATGGAAATCACTGACATCAAAGTCAGAAAGATCAATGCGGAAGGCAGAATGAAGGCAGTTGTATCTGTTACTTTTGACGATTGCTTTGTTGTTCATGACATCAAAGTTATCGAAGGCCAGGACAAGCTCTTTATTGCTATGCCAAGCCGCAAGACTCCCGACGGCGAATTCAAGGATATCGCTCATCCTATCAATGCCGAAATGAGAGAGCTTCTTCAGAACATGATTCTTGCAAAATACGAAGAATCTTTATCTGAAATCACAGTTGAAGACTAACGAAACAAAAAATAAAAGCTCAGTAAAAAACACGCATTGTTTAATGCGTGTTTTTTATTATTTAATTAATTTTTGTTCGTCTTCAAAAGTTCTATTGCAATTTCCGTATTCTTTTTAGCAAGCTCGCCAAATTTTTGGCTCTTTTCGCGGATTCTTTCGCAAAGCTCGGCGCGTCTTTCCATAATCTCATCTGCAAATTCGCAAAGCTTATCCACCTTAACGTTCTCAACCTTTTGCGAGTATCTTAAGTCAATGGCTTTCATAACAGCCGCAACCTTTGGGTCGTAATCAAGCGCAATTCCGGGAACACCTTCCTTTACAGCATATATAAGAGTGTGAAGTCTCATTCCCACAACAAACTCGGCTTTTCTTATTATTCCCATCATAATCTGTGGTGAATACCCGCCACGGCAAACCCCATGGGGAACAGAAATATGGGCTTCAATCTCCTCGGATATGTCTGCATCCTGTATCCTTTGCATAGGAATTACAAATGGTTTTACATTACGCTTTTTATATACCCAATCACAGAACTCACAAATTTTGTTTTCAAATTTATCTTCAAGAGTTTCCCATTCTCTGACCGATACTACAAAAAACTTATCGTTTTCTTCAAGTCCCGCCCTTTGAATTGCAGCATTTACCTCGCTGTCATCTTCGAATCCGGAAGCAAAAACCGGATCTGCAGTAACCATACAATTAATCTGACCCGAAGCAATCCTCTCAAGCTCTTGCTTTGATGATCCCTCTCTAAGGGTAATGTAGTCAACTTTTTTAAGAACCGCTTTTACAAGCCTGCGGTTTATTTCCTTATTTACAGGTCCTATTCCATTTGCATAAAGCATAACCTTTGCCCCACACAGCTTGGCAAGCCAGATAAGCGTAATGTAATAGTAAAGGGATTTTGAACTGGTAACATCCTGAATAAGGCTTCCGCCACCGCTGATAAGCAGCTTTGTGCGTCTTAAAAGTGCTATAATTTTTAAAATATCAAATCTGTCAACTGCCTGAACATCATATTCTGTTGCAGTTTCCTTGGGATTTTGAGACAAAACCGTTGCACAGATATTGGGACACTTGACCTTAAGTTCATTTAATATCGCAGAAAGAATAGAATCATCACCGCTGTTGCGAAAACCATAATATCCAGAAATTGCAACGTCAACATCACGTCTGCCTGGCTTGCATATCAAATACTTTTCTATGCCATCAAGTGAATCCGACACCTCGTTTATAGCCTCGCCTTTGATTTCAGAAATATACATTTTTATTGCATCACTTGCCATAGTGTCAACCGAATAATATTTTTTTACCGTCGCAAGAGAATATTCGCCCAACGACCTTCTCAAAGCCTCATTTTCAGGCTTCAAAAGGTGCAGCAAATCTGCACAAAGTCTGTCTGTTGTAGTTTCCTCACAGCCACGGCAGCAGAAGTTTGTATCAATGGCAACCCCAAGCTTGCTTTCGTCAAAGACACCTATGTAGCCTTCATTACCTGCAATTATTGCAGGCTTATTGCACGCCATTGCCTCAAGAGCAGCCCGGCTTACACCCACAAAAACGTCACTTGATGCGGCAAACTTGTTTATGTCCGTCCTGCCTCCGGTAACGATTATGCATCTTTCCCCAATTATACCGTTTGCATTCTCAGCATCCTGATTTATTTTATCAAAATCGTTTCCGCCACCCACAATTACAACTTCAAGGTCAGGGATTTGCTTTTTCAATTCAGGAGTTGCCTCAATAAGCTTGTGGGCAGCTAAACTGCGGTCAATATCCATACGGCTTACATATACAACTCTTGTTTTGTTTTCGCCAAAGCCAAACTCTGTCGCAATGTCCGACCAGTCTATGCTGTCCGAAAACTTTTCGGTATCAACACCATTTATGGTAACCCGTATATTTTCCGCCTTACATCCGTAATTGTCTATAAGGTATTGTTTGATATCATCGCTTACGGCAAGACTTCTCGTGCCCCATCTGGTAAGAAGGTTAAAAGGAAATCTGGTAGAAAAAACCCAATGTGCTGTTGTAACAAAACGGAACTTATACTTTTTCTGCAGCAAAGCACACAAAAATCCGGGGATTCGTGCATGAGCATGAACAATGTCTATATCGTTTTCAAAAATAATTCTTTTAAGCTCCCTGTACGCTTTCCGGATTGCAGAAATACTTTTTCTGTTAAGGGGAACCTCGAAATGCTTTATTCCCGCCTCCTCAAGCTCTTTTACATACGCACCGCCGTTTGATGCAACGTAAATTTCGAGTCCTCTTTTTTTAAGAGCCTTTGCCAGTTCAACTATATGAGTTTCAGCACCGCCTATATCAAGCTGCATTGTAGCCATTAAAATTTTCATGCAATTACGCTCCTCATCTTTCGTTTCCGTATATATACACATCAAGGTATAGTGCAATACACTATACCTTTTTATGCTTATTCTGTTTTTTCATCACTTCTTGCCGTGGGATTAAAAACCCTTTCAGCAAGTTCAGTCATCGCTCTGTCGTCACAGATAAAATATGATGCACCGTTTATGGTCTGTGCCGCTCCCGGAAGCTGATACATTGTCATTGTATCGGAATTTATCTTTCTGATAGCCCCAAGATGACGCATCAAATCCTTTGCCGTATAGTTTGTACGAACATTTCTGCATACAACATCAAATATTTCATCTGCCTTAAGCAGAGATTTTGCATTTAACTTCTGTTCAATAGCAGCCCTGATAAACTGTTGCTGAGCTTCAATTCTGCCAAGGTCACCCATAGCATAACCGGGATATCCTGCATTTCCTTTTCTGAACCGTACAAAATCATGTGCCTTCTGTCCGTCAAGAACCTGAAGTCCGGGCTGTAAATCTATATGGAGATTTTGAACAGGGTCATCATATTTCATTCTGAATGGAACATTAAACTCAATACCGCCCAAGGCGTCAATTATCTCCTTAAAGCCATCAAAATTCACACTCATAAAATAATGCACCGGCAATCCTGTGAGAAGTTTTACCTTCTGAACACTAAGCTCCTCAGGCTCTTTAAGTCTGCCTTTTCGTACCTCCTGAGCACCAATACCAATTGCTGCATTTATTTTTTGATAATAGTTTCCCACGAGAACTCTTGTATCACGAGGTATGGACAAAACACTAAGCTTGCCAGTTTTGCCATTTAAGCTTGCAAGCATTATTGTATCGCTTCGCATACCGCCCTCGTCAACTCCAAGAAGAAGAATATTCACCACGCCCACATCAGTTTGCTTGTCAAGTGAGTCAAGCTGAATTTCCTCGCCAAGATACAGGTTTGCCACAATTTTTGCAGCCAGAACACCACCTACACTGGCAAATACAATGCAGAATACGGTTATTAAAGATAAAAAAACTTTTCCTTTTTTGCTGAAATCAGTCAACTTACATCATTTGCCTTTCGTATAATTGTAAAAACCGACTTTAAAAACTATCGGCTAAAAATCCCTACATTAATATATATAATACATAATATAACACAAAAAGTCAATGCCATTAAGTGTTTTGAAATCAAAATTTAATACTTTATTTACATTTCGCAAAGATTCTTTTTGCTGCGTCTGTAAAGTATAAATTTGTTGCCTATTACCTGAACAACCTGTGATGCCGTTTGCGAAGCAAGCTCCTCGGCAACCTCACGTGCCGACATCATAGAATTTTCAAGCACATTCCCCTTGATAAGCTCTCTCGCCTCCAGGGCATCATCTATCTGTTTTATCATATTTTCAGAAACTCCGTCCTTGCCAACCTGATAAAGTGACGGCACACGGTTTGCAAGACCTCTTAAATATGCACGTTCCTTGCTTGTCATAGTTTTAACCATTCCTTTCTGTTTTAAACCTTTGTATATTCATTCGTGTCACATATCACACACTTTTAAGATTCTCGGCAAGCTTGGCAAATTCCTCAAGAGACAGCCTCTCGCCCCGTATATTTATATCAAGTCCTGCGTCCTGAATGGCTTTTGCAACAAGTCCCTTTTCAATCCGTACATACGGACTTTTTGAAAGAGCATTAAGCAGGGTTTTCCTTCTTTGACCAAACGCAGACTTTATAATTTTAAACATAAAGTCCTTATCAGAAACCAAAACCCGTGGCTTGTCAAGAACCGAAAGTCTTATCACAACCGACTCTACCTTGGGCTGGGGCATAAAGCAATGAGGCTCGGCACGGCAGATAATCTTTGGTTCGGTATAAAACTGAACTACCGCTGAAAGAGCCCCGTAATCCTTCCCCCCTGGACTTGCAGCCATACGCTCGGCAACTTCTTTTTGCACCATAACGGTAAGTGATTTTACCGGAACTTCGTTTTCAAGAAAATTCATAATTATAGGTGTTGTAATATAATAAGGAAGATTTGCAACCACCGCCACCGGCATACCGGAAAATTTTTCTGCAATCAAAGCCTTTAAATCAACCTTCATTACGTCCTCACAAATAACCTCGGCATTTGGAAACTCTGAAAGAGTATCCGAAAGAAGCGGTATAAGACTTTTGTCAATTTCAACCGCAACAACCTTTTTTGCCCTGGCAGCAAGCTCACGTGTCAGTGTACCTGCACCCGGACCTATCTCAAGCACGCCCCAGTTTTCATCAATGCCCGAGCCTTCAACTATTTTTCCAAGAATATTCTTGTCTATCAAAAAATTCTGACCCAGTGATTTAGAAAACGAAAAACCATGTTTTTCAATTACTGCTTTAAGCTCAGACGGATTTGAAAGTGTCATTGCCTTTACTCCTTTTATAATATATATCTGATTATATTGAAATTGCTCCCTTAAAAAACAACAGCACCAGACAAAAATCCGATGCATCATCAACAAAAATCAATTTTTTTAATTTTTCGCAAAAAGTCATTGACAAAGCATTTTTATTGTGATACAATTATTATCTATTATAGTGCGTCTTTTTGCGATTTTTTAAAAAATCCCTATGTTTTTACTGTTATTTTTAACGTAAATTCAGTATAGCACAGGGATTTAAAAAAAGCAATAGTTGTTTCAAAAATTTTTGTGAATTTTTTATAAAATCGTTTGAAATACCACTATATATTGTACTGTTTTGCTTAAATTAAATTGGTCGTCTTTCGGCATGACCACAATATTACGAAGAGGTGATTTATTTTATGGTACATCCGGTGAAACTTGGCAGAAACACCCGTATGAGCTATGGAAAGATAAGAGAGGTTATTGATATGCCAAATCTTATCGAAATTCAAAAGAACTCCTACGATTGGTTTCTCAGCGAAGGATTGAAAGAGGTCTTCCACGATGTGTCACCTATTACGGATTACGCAGGAAATCTCATTCTGGAATTTATCGATTACAGAATAGATATGAATCCGAAATACGACATTGAAGAATGTAAAGAAAGAGACGCAACGTATGCCGCACCATTGAGAGTTAAAGTAAGACTCATCAACAAAGAAACCGGCGAGGTTAAAGAGCAGGAGATTTTTATGGGTGACTTCCCCATTATGACTCCCTCCGGCACCTTTATCATCAACGGTGCTGAACGTGTTATCGTCAGCCAGCTGGTTCGTGCACCAAGTGTTTACTTTGCCGAAAAATTTGACAAAATCGGTAAAAAGCTGTTCTCATCTCAGGTTATCCCCAACCGTGGTGCATGGCTTGAATACGAAACAGACAGCAACGATTTGTTCCATGTAAAAATTGACAAAATGAGAAAGACCCCCATCACCGTTCTTATCCGTGCTCTCGGTTTCGGTACAGATGCCGAAATCAACCAGCTCTTTGGCGAGGACGAGCGTTTACTTCGTACAATGGAAAAGGACACCTGCAAAACTCATGAGGAAGGTCTTCTTGAAATATACAGAAAGCTCCGTCCTGGCGAACCACCTACAATTGACAGTGCACGTTCACTTATCACAAATCTGTTCTTTGACCCAAAACGTTATGACCTTGCAAGAGTGGGCAGATACAAGTTCAACAAAAAGCTTGCACTTGAAGACCGTATCACAGGCAAAATCGCAGCGGCTAATATCATCAACGAGGAAACAGGTGAACTTATCTGTGCGGCAGGCGAAACCATTACCAGAGAAATGGCACGCAGTGCAGAAGCTGCAGGTATCAGCTCTGTGGATATCAAAATTGACGACGAGCATACCACCCGTGTCCTTTCAAACGGAATGATTGAGCTTTCAGATTTGGTTGATTACAACCCACGTGAATACGAAATAAACGAAAAGGTTCGTTTCAGCGTTCTTAAAGAAATTATGGCGGAGTTCCCTGATATGAACTCCGACGAGTTCAAGGCCGCTCTTCGTGACCGCCGAGACGAGCTTATTCCAAAGCATATTGTAGTTGACGATATTATTGCTTCAATTTCATATGTAGGAAACCTTGCCGCAGGTGTTGGTTCGGTTGACGATATCGACCACCTTGGCAACCGCCGTCTGAGATCCGTCGGCGAGCTTTTACAGAACCAGTTCAGAATCGGTCTTGCAAGAATGGAAAGAGTTGTCCGTGAAAGAATGTCTACTCAGGACCTTGACTCCATTACTCCCCAGACTCTTATCAATATCCGTCCTGTGACCTCTGCTGTAAAAGAGTTCTTTGGTTCTTCACAGCTTTCACAGTTTATGGACCAAATTAACCCCCTGGGCGAGCTTACTCACAAGAGAAGACTTTCTGCTCTTGGTCCCGGCGGCCTTTCAAGAGAAAGAGCCGGCTTTGAGGTTCGTGACGTTCACCATTCGCACTATGGACGTATGTGTCCCATTGAAACACCTGAAGGTCCTAATATCGGTCTTATAAACTCACTTTCAGGCTTTGCAAAGGTAAACGAATATGGCTTTATCGAAGCTCCTTACCGCAAAGTTGACAAAGAGACCGGTTGTGTTACCGACATAGTTGAATATATGACAGCTGACACCGAAGAAGGCTTTTACATTGCTCAGGCAAATGAAGAGCTTGACGAAAATAACCGCTTTGTTTCAAAGAAGGTTGTTACAAGATATAAGGATGAATTCCTTGAAGTATCAGCAGAACCCGGCAAGTGCCGTGTTGACTATATGGACGTATCACCGAGACAGGTTACATCAATTGCAACAGCAATGATTCCCTTCCTTGAAAACGACGATGCTAACCGTGCACTGATGGGTTCAAACATGCAGCGTCAGGCTGTTCCGCTTCTTTGTCCCGAATCACCGATTATCGGTACAGGTATGGAGTTCAAAGCGGCAAAAGACTCCGGTGTTTGCGTTCTCGCAAAGCACAGCGGTACTGTTTCAAAGGTTTCAGCACAGTTCATTGAAATTAAAACCGACGACGGTGACACCGACAAGTACAAGCTTATCAAGTTTACACGTTCAAACCAGGGTATGTGCATCAATCAGCGTCCTATCGTGGTTGAAGGTGAACACGTTGAAGAAGGCGACATCATCGCTGACGGTCCTTCAACAAAGAACGGCGAAATCGGTCTTGGCAGAAACATCCTTATTGGCTTTATGACCTGGGAAGGTTATAACTACGAGGATGCTATGCTGATTAACGAACGCCTTGTTAAAGAAGATATCCTTACCTCAATTCATATCGAGGAATACGAAATTGAATCCCGTGACACCAAGCTTGGTCCCGAAGAAATCACCCGTGATATCCCCAACGTGGGCGAGGATGCACTTCAAGACCTTGACGAACGCGGTATTATCCGTATCGGTGCCGAGGTTGAAAGCGGCGATATCCTTGTTGGTAAGGTTACACCAAAGGGCGAAACAGAGCTTTCTGCTGAAGAAAGACTTCTCCGTGCAATCTTTGGTGAAAAAGCACGTGAGGTTCGTGACACATCACTCCGCGTTCCCCACGGCGAATATGGTATTATTGTTGATGTTAAAGTATTTACCCGTGAAAACAGCGACGAGCTGCCCCCCGGTGTAAATCAGATAGTTCGCTGCTACATCGCTCAGAAGAGAAAGATTTCTGTGGGCGATAAGATGGCAGGCCGTCACGGAAACAAGGGTGTTATTTCACGTATTCTTCCTGAAGAAGATATGCCCTTCCTCCCCGACGGTACACCACTCCAGATTGTTCTTAACCCTCTGGGCGTTCCTTCACGTATGAACATCGGACAGGTGCTTGAGGTTCACCTTGGCTATGCCGCAAAGGCTCTTGGCTGGAAGGTTGCAACCCCGGTATTTGATGGTGCAAACGAAGAAGATATTATGAACGCTCTTGAGCAGGCAGGCTACGAAAGAGACGGTAAGACCGTTCTTTATGACGGACGTACCGGTGAGCCGTTTGACAACCGTGTAACAGTTGGTTATATGCATATGCTCAAGCTTGCCCACCTTGTTGACGATAAAATCCATGCACGTTCAACCGGTCCTTACTCACTGGTTACTCAGCAGCCTCTTGGCGGTAAAGCTCAGTTCGGTGGTCAGAGATTCGGTGAAATGGAAGTTTGGGCACTGGAAGCATACGGTGCAGCCTATACACTTCAGGAAATCCTGACAGTTAAATCCGATGATATCGTAGGACGTGTTAAGACATATGAATCAATCGTTAAGGGTGAAAACATTCCAAGTCCCAGCGTTCCCGAATCCTTTAAGGTTCTTATTAAGGAACTCCAGAGCCTTGCTCTTGATGTAAAGGTTCTTGACGCTGACGGTAATGAAGTTATCCTTAAAGAATCAATTGACGATGACGAGCCTGAAAGCTTGCAGGTAAACATTGACCGTGAAGAGGATACTCCGGAAAATATGTACGGACAACCCGATGCGGAAGATGATGCCGACCTTATAGACAGCGACCTCTTCTATGACTTTGAAGATACAGTTATGGAAGATGGCGTCGATGATGTCGACGATGACTTTGACATACTGCCGGATGACGGTATGGATGAATTTGACGACGAAATCTAAAAGTTATCTGCAATTACAAATGCCCCTCCCGTCGCTCATAACGTGAGGATGCGGCTCAATCATCATTGTGAGCAGAAAGTCGAGTGATTATCTAATATGAGTGAATATCAGAATTTCGATGCTATACAAATCGGTCTTGCTTCACCCGAAAAGATTCGTGAATGGTCTCACGGTGAGGTTAAAAAGCCCGAAACAATAAATTACAGAACCTTAAAGCCCGAAAAGGACGGTCTTTTCTGCGAGAAAATCTTTGGTCCCCAAAAGGACTGGGAATGTCATTGCGGAAAGTACAAAAGAGTCCGCTATAAAGGTGTTGTCTGCGACCGTTGCGGTGTAGAAGTTACACGTTCAAAGGTTCGCCGTGAAAGAATGGGTCACATTGAGCTTGCAGTACCGGTGTCACACATCTGGTACTTCAAGGGTATCCCCAGCCGTATGGGTCTTATCCTTGATATGTCACCCCGTCTTTTGGAAAAGGTTCTCTACTTTGCAGCGTATGTTGTAATCGACCCGGGCAAAACCGGTCTTTTGAAAAACCAAATACTCAGCGAGCGTGAATACCGTGAAGAATGTGAAAAATACGGTAACGACGCATTCCGTGCGGGTATGGGGGCAGAAGCTGTTCTTGAAATGCTTAAGGCAATCGACCTTGAAGCCCTTTACGAAGAGCTGAAAAGCGACCTTGACGGTGCAAAGGGACAGAAGAAAATCCGTACAGTAAGACGTCTTGAAGTGGTTGATTCATTCCGTCAGTCAGGCAACAAGCCCGAATGGATGATTATGCCTGTTCTTCCTGTAATTCCACCCGAAATTAGACCTATGGTTCAGCTTGACGGTGGCAGATTTGCAACCTCTGACCTTAACGACCTCTACCGCAGAGTTATCAACAGAAACAATCGTCTCAAGAGACTTCTTGACCTCGGTGCTCCCGAAATTATTGTAAGAAACGAAAAGAGAATGCTTCAGGAAGCCGTTGACGCTCTTATCGACAACGGCAGACGTGGCAGACCTGTTACAGGTCCCGGAAACCGTCCTCTCAAGTCCCTTTCAGATATGCTCAAGGGTAAGCAGGGCCGTTTCCGTCAGAACCTCCTTGGTAAGCGTGTTGACTATTCAGGACGTTCGGTTATCGTTGTTGGTCCCGAACTCAAAATTTATCAGTGCGGTTTGCCAAAGAAGATGGCACTTGAACTGTTCAAGCCCTTCGTTATGAAGAAGTTAGTTAACGATGGTCTTGCACACAACATAAAGTCAGCTAAAAGAATGGTTGAACGTGTCCGTCCCGAGGTTTGGGATGTGCTTGAAAGTGTAATTTCAGAGCATCCGGTTCTTCTTAACCGTGCTCCTACACTTCACAGACTGGCTATCCAGGCGTCTGAACCCGTTCTGGTTGAGGGTAAGGCACTTAAGCTTCATCCTCTGGTATGTACCGCCTTCAACGCAGACTTTGACGGTGACCAGATGGCAGTGCATCTTCCTCTATCAGCCGAGGCTCAGGCAGAAGCAAGATTCTTGATGCTTTCCGCAAACAACCTGCTTAAGCCTCAGGACGGTAACCCTGTAACTGTTCCTACACAGGATATGGTACTCGGAAGCTACTACCTGACAATCCAGATAGACGACGAACTTGGTGCAGGTAAGATATTTACCTCCGAAGAAGAAGCTATCCTTGCATACGAAAACGGAGTTGTAGGTCTTCACGCCCCGATTAAGGTTCGTATAAGCCGTGAAATTGACGGTGAAACCGTTACCGGCATTATAGATGCAACTGTGGGAAGACTCATTTTCAACGAAAAGATTCCGCAGAATCTTGGATTTATAGACAGAAGCATCCCTGAAAACAAGCTTGCACTTGAAATTCAGTTCCGTGTTGACAAGAAAAAGCTTGGTCAGATTATTGACAGAAGCATCAAGATTCACGGCATAACCGAAACCGCAACTCTCCTTGACAACGTAAAGGCAATGGGCTTTAAGTATTCAACCCGCGGTGCTATAACCGTTGGTGTTTCGGATATCGAAATCCCTGAAGAAAAGAAAATTCTTCTTGCCGAAGCCGAGGAAGAAATCGAAAAGGTTACAAAGAAGTATCTCCGTGGTCTTCTTACCGACGAAGAACGCTACGAAAAGGTTATCTCCATCTGGTCCGAAACCTCAAACAAGGTTACAGACGCACTTATGAAGAATCTTGACGAGCTTAATCCTATCTTTATGATGGCAAACTCAGGTGCCCGTGGTAGTGTTAACCAGATTCGTCAGCTTGGTGCAATGCGTGGTCTTATGGCAGATACAACAGGCCGTACAATCGAAATTCCTATCAAGGCAAACTTCCGTGAAGGTCTTACAGTTCTTGAGTACTTCATTTCAACCCACGGTGCCCGTAAAGGTCTTACTGATACAGCTCTCCGTACAGCCGACTCAGGTTACCTTACCCGTCGTCTGGTTGACGTTTCTCAGGACGTTATTATCCGTGAAGATGATTGCGGTACCGATGATGGTATTATGGCTGTTGATATTAAAGACGGCAACGAAATAATCGAAAAGCTTAAGGACAGACTTATCGGCAGAACACCTTGCGAAAACGTTGTTTCACCTGATGGTGAGCTTATTGTCGAAAAAGGTGTTATGATTTCAGCGGATGATGCTGACCGCATCATAGCAGCAGGTATCGAATCTGTTAAAATCCGCAGCGTTCTTAAGTGTCGTTCACGTGTGGGTGTTTGTGCTAAATGTTACGGACACAACCTTGCAAACGGCGAGGCTGTTAACATTGGTGAAGCAGTTGGTATCATTGCAGCTCAGTCAATCGGTGAACCCGGTACACAGCTTACAATGAGAACCTTCCATGCCGGCGGTGTTGCAGGCGGTGACGATATCACACAGGGTCTCCCCCGTGTCGAAGAACTTTTTGAAGCAAGAAAGCCGAAGGGTCTTGCAATTATTGCAGAAATCGGTGGACGTGTTAAAATTACCGAAAACAAAAAGAAACGTGAAGTTACAATCCTTGACGACGAAAACGGAAATGCAGCAACATATCTCATTCCTTACGGTTCAAGAATCAAGGTTCGAGAGGACCAGATTATTGCAGCCGGTGACGAACTTACCGAGGGTTCAGTTAACCCCCACGATATCCTCGCAATCAAGGGATATACCGCTGTTCAGGACTACCTCATTCAGGAAGTTCAGCGTGTTTACCGTCTCCAGGGTGTTGATATCAACGACAAGCATATCGAAGTTATCGTAAGACAGATGATGCACAAGGTTAAGGTTGAGGATGCCGGTGATACAGATTTCCTTACAGGCTCACTTGTTGAACGCTACGAGCTTGAAAGAGTAAACAACCAGATGCGTGCCGAAGGCAAGGCAGAAGCTGTTCACTCCGAGGTTCTTATGGGTATCACAAAGGCAGCTCTTGCTACCGACTCATTCCTCTCTGCAGCATCATTCCAGGAAACAACAAGAGTTCTTACAGATGCAGCAATCAAGGGCAAAATTGACCCGCTCGTTGGTCTTAAAGAAAATGTTATTATCGGTAAGCTTGTTCCTGCCGGAACAGGTATGCCAACATACAGTAACATTGACGTTGTTCCTACCGACTTTACTGACGATATAATCTT
>JAZRJL010000015.1:0-18871 GCA_045645805.1 Clostridia bacterium
AAGGTTTCGCGGTTTAAAACGTTAACGTTGATGTGGTGAGCACCTTTTGAGAAGTAACCGTCTAAGATTTTCACCAGATTATCAGTTCTTTCATCTTCTGTTCTTCCAAGAGCTTCGGGTGTGATGGAGAAGGTGTTTGAAACGCCATCGCGGCAATCATCATAACTGATTTTGGCAACGGAGTTAAGAGAAGCCAGAGCACCGTTTTCCTCCCTGTTGTGCATGGGGTTGGCACCGGGGGCGAAGGGCATACCTGCACCTCTGCCGTCGGGGGTAGCACCTGTGTTCTTGCCGTACATAACATTGGATGTGATTGTAAGTACTGAAAGGGTATGAACAGCATTTCTGTATGTGGGAGTCTTGCGGAGTTCGCATATCACCTTGTGTGCCATATCTTTTGCAATCAAGTCAACTCTGTCATCGTCGTTTCCGTATTTGGGGAAATCGCCTTTTGTTTCAAAGTCCACAACGAATCCATCTTCGTTCTTAATGGGGCGAACGTCAGCATATTTAATGGCACTCAAAGAGTCGGCAACAACGGAAAGCCCCGCAATTCCGAATGCCATAAATCTGCCCACTTCCGTATCGTGGAGAGCCATCTGAGTCTTTTCGTAGGCATATTTATCATGCATATAGTGGATAATGTTCATTGTGTTAACATAAAGATTGCTCAGCCATTTAATGTAAATATCAAATCTTTCGGAGAGCTTGTCATAATCCAATTTTTCATCGTCCATAACGGGCATCTGGGGGCCTATGTGCATATTGCTGGTTGCATCATATCCGCCGTTAATAGCAATGAGGAGAAGCTTTGCCAGATTGCATCTTGCACCGAAGAACTGCATCTGTTTACCTATCTTCATAGCGGATACACAGCAGGCGATAGCATAGTCGTCGCCGTAGATGGGACGCATAAGATCATCGCTTTCGTATTGGATAGAGTCTGTGTCAGCAGACACCTTGGAGCAGAACTTTTTGAAGTTTTCGGGCAGAGATTTTGACCAGAGTATTGTAAGGTTTGGTTCTGGGGAGGAACCAAGGGTGTAGAGGGTGTTGAGCATGCGGAAGCAGTTTTTCGTAACCAATGTTCTGCCATCTTCACCCATACCGCCTACGGCCTCTGTAATCCACATGGGATCACCGCCAAATAATTCGTTGTATTCAGGAGTGCGGAGATGACGTGCGATTCTGAGCTTAATAACAAAATCGTCCATCAGTTCCTGAGCGGATTCTTCTGTGAGAATACCTGCATCAATATCACGCTGAATGTAAATATCAAAAAATGTGCTTACTCTTCCGAGAGACATAGCCGCACCATTTTGCTCTTTAATAGTAGCAAGGTAAGCAAAATAAGTCCATTGAATAGCCTCTTTTGCATTAGACGCGGGATTGCTGATATCAAAACCATATATAGCCGCCATCTCTTTCATATACCCCAGGAAGGCTATCTGCTGATAGAGTTCTTCGTCAAGACGGATTTCATCAGTGTTAAAAGGTTTTTCGGCAAGCTTAGCTTTGTCTTTTTTCTTTTCTTCAATGAGCCTGTCCACGCCGTAAAGAGCGACTCTGCGGTAGTCGCCAATAATTCTTCCTCTGCCGTAAGCATCGGGCAGACCTGTAATAACATGGCATTTACGAGCGTTTCTCATCTCGTCGGTATACGCACGGAAAACGCCGTCGTTGTGAGTGGTGCGGAAACGAAATTCTTCTTCCACTTTGGAGCTTAATTCATATCCGTAAGCAGCACAAGCCTGTTTTGCCATTCTCATGCCGCCAAATGGGTTTACACCGCGTTTCAGAGGGCGGTTTGTCTGCATGCCAACGATAAGTTCGTTTTCTTTGTCTATGTAACCTGCCGGGTAGCTTGTGAGCGAAGAAACTGTGGCAGTATCAATATCCAATACTCCGCCAAACTGTTTTTCAAGGTCGAATAAGGCCTGAACCTTTTTCATAAGAGCTTTTGTGCGATCTGTTGCACCTGCGAGAAATGTTGCATCGCCTGTGTATTCAATATAGTTTTCCTGAATAAAATCGCGTACGTTAATTTCTTCTTTCCACGTACTTCCTTTAAATCCTTTCCAATTGATGTGTTCCATAATAAAACCTCCTTTGAAACTAAGCAAAAACAACGAAAATAAAAAAGAGCAATCCAGTTCCAAGAACGGAATTGCCCAGACGGTCGGCTTAATACATATCTTTAACACTCCACCGCGGTAATTCCGCGTATATCCGTCAGTCATGTAAAAGATTGGTTATATTATAAACGAAATGTTTGAAAATGTCAATCACTTTTTAAAACAAAAAAGAGTTCTGCACAAAACAGAACTCTTTCTATGCGGATGAAGGGACTTGAACCCCCACGTCGTTGACACTAGATCCTAATGGTTATATAGCATATGTGAAAGAATTATTTTTCTTTAACATATGCTATTTTTTAGCCAATATCCAAAAGTGTAATATAATAGGTAGAATTTTCTATACAAATAGGAGTAAATTGTTGAGAATTGTTGAATTATTTAATGTTTTGTGTTATAATCTCTTTAGAGAATACTTAGTAAATTATATATCACAGTAAAATGTGCTATAGTGCCTTATGTTAAATAGGGTCAGCTTTATTGGGGCTCTTACAAGCAGTTGATACGCCACGCTTGTAATCCTCATTACAACCGCGTCGCATCAACTGCTTTAGTGTAAGTGTTCTCGTAATTATTTATGGGTAGGTGATTTTATGGATTGTCGAGTTTATTCTGATGAAATGATTAATAGCATGAGAAATCATTTGGAGATAATAAACGGGCAGATTATCACCTACCCTAAATTTGTTTTTCTTTGCGGAAAGGCATATGAGAATGATATGTACGATTCTTCAAATCGTGGGGTTATCGATAGATATATTAAAGGACAAACTGATAATATATTTATAGTTTTATCCGAAAAGCTATGGGAAGATAGTTTTGATTCTAATATAGACTTATTAACATTTGAGGACTTTTTGGCAGAAGTTAGCGATTGTATTATATTGCTTGTAGAAAGTCCAGGTTCGTTTTGTGAATTAGGAGCATTTGCATACGCTGATAAACTTTTTAGTGACAAATTGATACTCGTGATTGATAAAAATTATGAGAATGATAAATCTTTTATTATAACTGGGCCGACAGCTAAGGCTCTCAAAGATGGTTCTTCGGTTGTATATGCTGCACTAGATGGTTCAGGGTTGCTTTCAAGTTCTGGATTGCGTGATGTGTTGAACAAAAAAATATCTGAACTATCATCAAGACACTCTAGTATGAATAAAAAACTACCTAACCTTGATGAAAATAAAATTGTATTAAGTTCTTTTATTATAGAAATATTAGAATTAATCAGAATTTTACAACCAGTGGATAGAAGGGATTTGCTCGAAATTTATAAAACCGTTAAAAAATTCAAATCATTTACTTTTGTTAAAAAGAACGGAGATAAGTTCCATAATGAAATTAAATTTGATTACATATTAAAGCTCCTTCAGGTAACCAATTTAATTCAAATAGATAATAATGTGATTTCGTCAAATATACCTATTAAAACACCAAATTTGATGTTTAATTATAAAATTAGAACCGAAAATCAAGAACGTTCAAGACTCTTATGTCGAAAATATAGATATTGCGGAGGAGTCAAATGAGTATAGTTTCAATAATAGCAAAAGATTTAGGACTTGACGAAAATTATATTTCTAAAATAATTTCAAGGTCGAGTTATTATTATAGAGATTACTTTATACCAAAAAAGAATGGAGAACGCAGACCGATAGCCCAAGCTGGTCCAGAACTTAAAACTTTACAGTATTGGGTTGTTGAAAACATCTTGCGTAAGTTGCCGATATCTCAGGCTGCGGTTGCGTATAATAAGGGAAGCTCTATAAAAGCTAATGCTTTGATTCATGCACAATCAAAGCATATTCTACATTTAGATGTTGAAAGATTTTTTCCTTCTATTACTTCAATTATGCTTAAAAACATCTTAAGAAACCACAAAGAGATTATTGAAGATTTAAATGTTGAACTTGAAACAACCATAGATACTATCAATAAAATATGTTTCAGGGATGGTCGACTTTGTATAGGAACAGTTAGTTCTCCGATTATATCAAATATTGTAATGTATGATTTCGATCAAAAAATACTTTCTTTTTGTAAGGCGAATAAATACAAATATTCTAGATATGCAGATGATATGTACATATCATCAAACAGTTATATAAATGAAGACGTTGTAGAGTATATGTCCGATGAATTAAAAAACATGGGTTTTAGACTAAACAAAGCAAAAACTCGATTTTATTCTTCCAAATACAGAAGAAAAGTTACGGGACTAGTTATTACTACGGATTTCAAAGCATCAATTGGAACGGTACGAAGAAATGAAATTAAAAAAATGGTATACGATAAATTAATTCATAACACGGGCAATCCCGAACAAATATTAGGCTATTTATCTTTTTTGAAAGATATAGAGCCTGATACATACAACAGTATTATAGTTAAGTATTCAAGATATTGTCAGGGTGACATTATAAAATCACTGACAAATCATTAATAAAAATAGGATGGAGATTGAAGATATGGCAATTAAAGAAACAATACACGCCAACGGCTTTGATATCAGCATATATACAAATGATTTTCAAAATGAATTTATTTCTCTTACTGATATTGCAAAATATAAGAGTGATGCACCGAATGACGTTATTAAGAATTGGATGCGCTCTCGTGATACAATAGAATTTTTAGGTTTATGGGAATCATTACATAATTCCAATTTTAAACCCGTCGAATTCGACGGGTTTAGATCCCAAGCAGGCGCTAATGCATTCACCATGTCACCTACGAAGTGGATTGAAGGTGTAAATGCTATAGGTATCGTTTCAAAATCTGGAAGATATGGTGGTACTTATGCCCACTCGGATATTGCTTTTGAATTTGCATCATGGGTGTCCGCTGAATTTAAATTATACATTATTAAAGATTATAAACGCATTAAGAGTGATGAAAATAGCAGACTTTCTCTTAATTGGAACTTAAACAGAGAAATTTCAAAACTAAATTATAAAATTCATACCGATGCCATAAAAGAAAATTTGATGCCGGTAGAGCTTACTCCTAATCAAATTGCTTTTACATATGCCAATGAAGCTGACCTTTTAAATGTAGCATTGTTTGGAATGACGGCAAAACAATGGCGAGACAACAACCTAGACAAGAAGGGCAATATCAGAGATTATGCAACATTGAATCAACTACTTGTACTGTCTAATATGGAGAATTATAATGCCATAATGATAGATCAAGGTAAACCGCAGTCCGAAAGAATTGTTGCGTTGCATGAAATGGCGGTAAAACAGTTGGAAACACTTTCGAAATTATCCATTGAGAACTTACCTAAAAATTTAATAGAATGATATGAAAATCCTCTTGCGTGATAAGTTGCAAGAGGAATTTTTATACAATCGTCCAAAAAGCTAATAACTTTCTATATCTTATAAAAGCACAAAACCAAAACTTTTTTATTGTGCATTTGTGAGAAAATCAAATATATGCATCGCTTTTGTTGACTTTTGTATACAAAAGTAGTATAATCCAAAGTGTAGAATTATGTAATAAAATGGTATTGTTATGAGGTGAAGGCATTGGCTGAAAAGAAACTTGTAATATCTGCAAAAAAATATGTGGGAGATTCCGCTGTTGTTTCTGCAAGGCTCCCTGTTGAACTTATCAAAGAATTGGATAATATATGCGAGAAAACCGGACGCAATCGTAATGAAGTAATTCAGATGTGTCTTGAATTTTCTGTTGATAATATTGAGATTGAAAGGTAGGAATCCAAAATGGCTTTGTTTAAATGTAAAATGTGCAGTGGTGAACTTGATGTTATGGAAGGTGTTACCGTTATTGAATGTGAATATTGCGGAACCAAGCAGACTGTTCCTACAAGTAAGGATGAAAATTTGCAAGGGCTTTTTAATCGTGCAAACATTTTGAGAATGAAAAGTGAATTTGATAAAGCCGAACAGCTTTATGAAAAGATTATAGAAAAAGACGAAACTCAAGCAGAAGCTTATTGGGGACTTATTCTCTGTAAATACGGAATTGAGTATGTTGAAGATCCTGAAACATTCAAGAGAATTCCCACCTGCCACAGAACCTCTTTTGATTCCATTATAGCTGATGAAGATTACAAGTCTGCACTTGACTTTGCAGATTCTGTTCAGCGTGGAATTTACGAAGCAGAAGCAAAGGAAATTGACAGAATCCAGAAAGGTATTCTGGAGCTTTCGCAGAAGGAAGAACCATACGATGTTTTCATCTGCTATAAAGAGACGGATAACGACGGAAAAAGAACTCAGGATTCTGTCATTGCCAATGATATATATTATCAGCTTACTCAGGAAGGCTTAAAGGTTTTTTATGCAGCAATCACCCTGGAAAACAAACTCGGCTCGGCTTACGAACCGTGCATTTTTGCTGCGTTAAATTCCGCAAAGGTTATGCTCGCAATCGGCACAAAACCTGAACATTTCAACGCCGTATGGGTTAAGAATGAATGGTCGAGATTTTTGAAGATTATTCAGAAAGATCGTTCCAAGCTTTTGATTCCCTGCTACCGTTATATGGATGCATACGAATTACCTGAAGAATTCGCACATCTTCAGGCACAGGATATGTCTAAAATCGGTTTTATCAACGATGTTGTTCGTGGTATAAAGAAGGTGGTAATGCCTGAAGAAACAAAGCAGACAACTGTAAAAGAAACTGTTGTTGCAGGAAACAACGCAAATACTGATCCACTCCTGGAACGAGCATTTATGTTCCTTGAAGATGGTGACTGGAATTCTGCCAATGAATATTGCGAGAAGGTTTTAGATATTGAGCCAAAATGTGCCGAAGCATATCTTGGTAAGCTTATGGCGGAGCTTCATGTAAAAAAGCGAGATACTTTGAAAAACATTGAAAAACCTTTTAACGATAACAATAACTATCAAAAAGCAATTCGTTTTGGAAGCAATGAATTAAAAAGCGAACTTGAAGGGTGCATTTCATACATAAAGGATAGAAATGAAGAAGAAAGACTGAAAACTGCATATGCAAAAGCCATAAATCAAATGAATACAGCGACAACTGAAGAGGGATTTAAAGAAGCTTCTTCTATGTTTGAGGGCATTGCTGATTATAAAGATTCGAAAGAATTGAGAGAACAATGCCTTGAAAAAGCAGAAATTGCAAAAAAAGATAAACTATATAATAAGTGTATGGAAATATTTAATGGGGTTGCACCATCAACTATAAAAAATTGGGAAGCTGCACTATTGGGATTCAATAAGCTTGAAGACTATAAAGATTCAAAGCAAAAAGCAGTAAAATGCGCTGAAAGGATTGAGCAGTTAAAAGAAAAAACTGAACAGGAACGTATTGAAAAAGCAAAAAAAGAAGAAATTGAAAAAAAGAAAGCCGAGATGTATAGTAAGTATAAGGAAAAATATCCTTTAGTAAAAAAGAGTGCGGGGCTTGATTCGGAGATAAATAGGCTAAAGGCACAAGTCCGTGAGTTGGAAAACAAAAAAGAAAATCAAAAAGTTGGAAAAGGCACAAAAATTCTTTTGGGAGCAGGAATCTTTCAATTTGGGCTCGGGTTATTGATGTTTCCCATAGACGAACCTACTATTGGTGTTTCAAATTGTATTTTTGGGCTAATATGGTTTGCAGGCGGATTTTTTTCTTTTAAGGGACTATTTGAAGCAAAGAGAAGCATAAATGCTCAGATAGAAAATCACAAAAAACAAATAACAGAAAAAACCGAATTGTTAAATGAAATCAAGAAAATCCCAACTTTTGAGGAATATCTAAAAGAATTAAACGAATAAATTGAACTTTTGTATTTGTGTATCGAGTGAACTAATAGGAGTGCAATAAAATATGGCAATATTAAAATGTAAAATGTGTGGCGGAGATTTGAATATCACCGCTGAGGAAAAGATTATAGAATGTGAATATTGTGGCTCAACGCAGACTGTTCCTGATGGTAGCGATGAAAAGAAAACCAATCTTTTCAATCGTGCGAACAGACTTCGTATGGATAACGAATTTGACAAAGCTTCGGGAGTATATGAAAGCATTGTTTCGGAGTTTCCAGAAGAAGCTGAAGGATACTGGGGACTTGTTTTGTGTTCCTATGGTATCGAATATGTTGACGATTCCAAAACAGGCAAAAAGATTCCTACCTGCCATAGAACTCTTACCTCTTCCGTTATGGATGATGATAATTTTGTTCAGGCGTGTGAGAATGCCGATGTTGTCGCTCGTGGTATTTATCGCGAGGAAGCAAAAGCTATTGACAAATTGCAACAAAAAATTATTGCCGTTGTAGAAAACGAAGAGCCTTATGATGTATTCATCTGTTATAAAGAAACTGACGATATAACAAAATCAAGAACGGAAGACAGCCTGATAGCACAGGATATTTACACCGAGCTTATCAAAGAAGGGTACAAAGTGTTTTTCGCCCGTGTAACTCTCCGTGATAAAGCCGGAACGGAATACGAGCCATACATATATGCTGCATTAAAATCTGCGAAGATTATGCTTGCAATTGGCACAAAGTTTGATTATTACGATGCAGTATGGGTAAAAAATGAATGGAGTCGTTACATCTCTATGATGGCTGATGACAGTTCAAAACATCTTATACCGTGCTTTAAAAATCTTGATGCTTATGATATTCCTAAAGAATTTAAAAACCTCCAGGCACTTGATATGGGCGAGGTTACGTTCTTTAAGAATTTAACTGATAATGTTGAACGTTTTATACCCAAAGAAACTAAAGTAACAATGGAAGAAATATACTCAGAAGGCAATACAACTTCTGTTGACTCTCTTTTAAAAAGAGCTTTTATGTTCCTTGAAGATGGAATTTGGAATAAAGCGGATGAATATGCCGAGAAAGTGTTAGACGTATTCCCAGAGTGCGGCGAAGCATATTTATTAAAACTGATGGTTGATCTTAAAGTAACTAAACAAGAAGATTTAGCAGAATGTGAGTCTTTTGAGAAAAATCAAAATTATCAAAAAATTGTGCATTTTGGGAAAGATGATCTTAAAAATCAAGTTCAAAATTATTTGATTCAAACGACCCAAAGAATATCACAAAAACAAAATTATTATATAGTAAATAACGGTATTAAAAATGTTATTGCATCTCAATCTCGCACAGTAGGCTTGAAAGCAGATGGTACTGTTGTAACTACAAGTTTCCGTGATGAGGTTACTGCCTGGAGAAACATTGTTGCAATTTTCAAAGGAATATTCAGTACTATAGGCCTGAAAACAGATGGAACTGTTCTTGCTACTGGTTTTAACTATGATGGTGAATGCAATGTGGAAGACTGGGAAAATATTGTTAGTGTTGCTTGTGGTAGAGACTTTACAATAGGCCTAAAAAAAGATGGTACCGTTGTTGCTGCTGGTAATAACAAAAAAGGACAATGTAATGTTCAAAGTTGGAAAGATATTATTGCTACATATGTAGGATTGGATTTCACAATAGGTTTAACAGTAGATGGTACCGTTATTGCTACCGGAGATTTACCTTCTGAAAAATACGATTTTCGATCTTGGGAAGACATAGTTTCAATCATCACTTCACCAGATGGTGCTTATGTAGCTGGATTAAAAGTAGACGGAACGGTTGTTGCTACAGGATATGATAAATATGGACAGTGTAATGTTAGCGATTGGGACAACATTGTTAATATTTCCGGAAATAAATTTCATATGGTGGGATTAAAAGTAGATAAAACAGTTGTTGCTACAGGTCTAAACACCAGTAACCAATGTAACGTTAGCGATTGGAGAGATATAGTGTCTATCTCTTGTGGTTCTGATCATACAGTAGGATTAAAAGCAGACGGGACGGTTATTGCTACAGGTAATAATGATTTTGGGCAGTGTAATACTGAAGATTGGAAGAACATCGTTGCTATTTCTTGTAGTTCTGATCATACAGTAGGATTAAAAGCAGACGGAACGGTTATTGCTGTTGGTAGGAATAAATACCAAGAATGTAATGTTGATACTTGGGAAAATATTGCTCTTCCAATAGGAACTAATAATTACGATGAATTTCTTAAATTAAGAGGAAAAGAAATAGATATTGCTGTTAAACAGCAGGAAGAAGAATTACAAAGACTAAATCCTGATGAGAGAAAAAAATTAGATGAATACCGCAAATGTGAGCAACAAATTAATTCATACAAAAGACAAGGCGTTTGCCAGCATTGTGGCGGTAATTTCAAAGGTTTGTTTACAAAAAAATGCGTGAATTGTGGTAAGCCAAAAGATTATTAAAGAGGAGAGATTTTATGTGTTGCGAATGTTTTTTTAAAATATTAAATTTCTTGAATTCAAATTTATTTCAGGCTATATTAATTATTATAACAGCGTATATTACATTGGCGATTTATTTTCATCAGAATAGACAAAGGCGAAAAGAAGCTGCAGCAATTGTATATCTGCAAATAGAAGCTATAAATAAGAATATCAATGATAATATGCAATACATTGACGATAACAAATTTGATACTAATGGAATTTGGCGAGCATTAAAATTATATGAGGAAAATTCATGGGTGAAATATAGACAAATTCTTTATACTCAATTATCTAAAACTGAAATAAAGATTTTAAATGAATATTACGAATATGCATCTATATTTAATAATCAACTGGATAGGTTACATAAAATGGTTTTTAGTATATATGAGGAGTTTTATCGCGAGCGAAAAATGAAATCAACTCTATCTGAAAAAGAAGTTCCTAAAATAAGGACATTTGGCATGCATATATCGACATTAAATGAATATGCACATAAAATTAAGGAAATGTATAAAAAACTACCGTTAGACAAACTAATGTAAAATTAAAGGGGCGATAAATAAATGGCAATATTAAAATGTAAAATGTGCGGTGGCGATTTAAATATCACCGCTGATGAAAAAATTGTAGAGTGTGAGTTCTGTGGTACAACACAGACAATTCCTGATGGTAGCGATGAGAAGAAAACAAATCTCTTTAACCGTGCTAACCGTCTTCGAATAGCAAATGAGTTTGACAAAGCAGCAGGTATATACGAAAGTATAATTGCAGAATTCCCCGATGAGGCTGAAAGCTATTGGGGACTTTGCCTTTGTAAGTTTGGTATTGAATATGTAGACGATCCCAAAACTGCAAAGAAGATTCCAACTTGTCATAGAACATCATTTGAAAGCATCTTTGATGATGAAAATTACAAAATGGCAACCACAAAGTCGGATGTAATTGCACAGGGCGTTTATAAAGAAGAGGCAACAGTGATTGATAATCTTCAAAAGGATATTTTGTCCATCGTACATAAGGAAGAACCTTTTGATGTCTTTATCTGCTATAAGGAAACTGACGAGCTTGGTCAGAGAACACAGGATAGTGTTTTGGCTCAGGATATCTATGATGCTCTTACCGATAAAGGCTTTAAGGTGTTCTTCTCGAGAATTACTTTGGAAGACAAGCTTGGTAAGCAGTATGAACCCTATATTTTTGCGGCACTCACTTCCGCAAAGGTTATGCTTGCGATAGGAACAAAGGAAGAATATTACAACGCAGTATGGGTAAAAAATGAGTGGTCAAGATTCCTTGCTTTAATGGATAAGGATAAGAGCAAAATGCTCATTCCCTGTTACCGTGATATTGACCCTTACGATATGCCGCAGGAGTTTAAAAATCTTCAGGGACAAGATATGTCAAAGCTTGGCTTCTTGCAGGATTTAGTAAGAGGTGTATCAAAGATTGTTGCTCCGGAGCAGAATAAGCCTGTTAATGCAGAGCCTGTACCGACAACATCAGCAAATGCAACCACTGATTCACTCTTGAAAAGAGTATTTATGTTCTTGGAAGACGGAAACTGGAAAAGTGCAGAAGAATACTGCGAAAAGGTACTTGATATCGATCCTGAATGCGCGGAAGCATATTTAGGAAAATTAATGTCCAGTATTCATTCCAGACGAAAGTGTGATCTTGTTAATTCCGAAAATGAGCTCGAAAAAAATCCAAACTATCAAAAAATTCTTCGCTTTGGAAATGAAGCGTTAAAGAAAGAACTTGCTGAATATGTTAAAAGAATACACGAGTTAAAAGCTCAAAGATCAGTACAACAAACCTATTCAAAAGCACTGGAACAGATGCAGACAAATACTATTTCGTCTTACAAAAATGCAATAAATTATTTGCAATCAATTCGAGATTATAAAGATGCTACCGAATTAATAGAAAAATGCAAAAAAAGAATTGAGAAATTAGAGGAAGAAGTAAGGCAAAAAGCTAAAATAGATAAAGAAAATGCCGAGATTGCCCGAAAAAATCGTGAATACGATAAAGCAATCGGTTTAATGAAAGGTGAAAACAGTAACGATTATGCACAAGCTATGCGAATCTTTCAGTCACTTCCCGGTTGGAAGGATTCGGACGACAAAAAAGCTGAGTGCGACAGAATCATTCACGAACTTGTTTCAAAAGAAAAAGAATTAAAAGCAGAAAAAGAACACAAAGAAGAACTGGCTCGCAAAAAAGCAGAGGAATCTGCAAGGAAAACGAAGCTTGTATTAAAGATTGCCACTCCGATATTTATAGTAGGTATAATATTTGTTGTTATTCTGACAAGTGTTATTATACCAAATAATAGGTATAACGAAGCAATCAAATTGATGGATTCCGGTGAATATAAAACTGCTATTGCACGATTTGAAAAATTAAACGGTCATAAAGATAGCGAAGAAAAGATTGTAGAATGTAAGAACATCTTAAATGAAAACAAGTACAACGAAGCATTGCAAAAGTACAATGACGGAAATCTTGCTGAATCACTTCCTGTTTTCTTTGAAATGATCGATTATAAGGATTCGAAAAATATCATAAAAGAAAGTGCCGTTAAGTTAAAAACAAGAATTGCAACAGGTGTAGAACATTCGGTTGGACTCAAAGCTGATGGAACAGTTGTTGCTGTTGGCCATAATGAATACGGTCAGTGTAATGTACAAGATTGGACAGACATTGTAGCAGTTTCCGCAGGTAATTTTCATACCGTGGGACTTAAGTCAAACGGAACTGTTGTTGCAACCGGACATAATGATACTGGAGAGTGCGATGTTATGGGTTGGACAGATATTATTGCAATATCAACAGGAAGTGACCACACAGTTGGATTAAAGTCTAACGGTACAGTTGTTGCTGTGGGAAGTAACCATAGTGATTTTAATGCACTTAATGTATTAGATTGGACAGATATTATCGCTATAGCTGGCGGTGATTATGCAACATATGGCTTGCGTTCTGATGGTACAGTTATTACAACAAATCCGTACGAAAAAGATGGCCTGTTAAAGTGGGAAAATATTGTAGATATTTCTGCAGACAGCCATATAATAGCTATTAATAAAGAAGGTAAGATTGTTACGCTGAAAAAAGGACAATATGGTGAAGGAAAAGCATCAGAATGGGAAGAAAAATTTATTGCAGCATATGCTGGATCGTATCATACTGTAGGTCTTACTGAAAAAGGTATTTTAAAATTTGTGGGATTAGATCATGGTCCACGCAGTTTCTCTGGTTGGACAACCGATATAATTGCCGTTTCGTCAAGACGATATCATACCATAGGACTGCGTGCAGATGGTTCAGTTGTAGCCACGGGTGAAACCAAAAGTGGAAAATGTGATGTTCAAGATTGGAACTTGTTAAAATAGGATGGGAGGAAAAATAAATGGCTAAATTTGTAATTGAATGTCCGTCGTGCGGACGGTATGCAGAGGCTTCAACAGGCTTCTTTGCAAAAAAGAAAATAGACTGTGCCTGTGGGTACACAATTAATGTTAAAACCGATAAAATGTCATCGAAAATATGCCCGAAGTGTGGTAATCATGTGGTGTTTGACCAATCTAAGGGTGATGATGCAAAATGTCCGGTTTGTAATGCACAGATTAACACAATTGAGCACAAGGCTCAGCTTGCAGAATTCACTTGCCCTTCTTGTGCGTGCAAGTTATCTGCTGATAAGAATGCGTCAAGCTATACCTGCCCTCTTTGTGATACTGTAATTAATGTTCAGGAGCGTATCGCAAAGGAAGAAGTTAAAAATCAAGGACTTGCAAGTGTTATCAAATATGAGGGTAACAACGAAACATTTGTATGGAAGCATCCTATTGAAGATTTTAACCTTGGTTCACAGCTTATCGTTCACGAGTCTCAGGAGGCTATCTTCTTCCGTGATGGTAAGGCACTTGATTTGTTTGGTGCAGGAAGATACACACTTTCTACACAAAATATTCCGCTTTTAGAGAATTTATATAAATTACCCACCAATACTGATGAAGTATTTCATTCAGAGGTTTACTTTATCAATCTTACCACACAGATGGGCATTAAGTGGGGTACTGACAGCAAGGTAAGACTTTTTGACCCCGCATCAGGTTTACATATTGAAATCGGTGCCTGTGGTAATTTCAGCCTTCGTGTAAATGATTCTAGAAAGCTTTTAATCAAGCTTGTTGGTACTGCATCTGAATTTACACAAAATGATGTTATCGGTGGTGGCTACAGTATTACATCCGTTGTAGGTAAGTTCAAGGCACTTGTTATGACAAAGGTTAAGGCTAACCTTGCAAGAACTATTAAAGACAACAACATTAACATTCTTGAAATTGACGAATACATTGACACTATTTCAGATAATTTAAGAGTCATTATCAATGAAACACTTGATGAATACGGCTTATTTATGCCTGAGTTCTTTGTTACATCGGTTATGACTCCCGATGATGATCCCAACTTCAAGAGATTAAAACAACAGTTTGCAGATAAGACATTAAAGGTTCGTGAAGAAGAAATCAGAAAAGCTGAGGCAGAAGCTGCACAAGGCAGAAAGATTTTAGAAGCGCAGACCGAAGCTCAGCTTAAAATGGTTGGGGCGCAGGGCGAAGCTGAAGCTCTTAAAATCAAAGCTCAGGCAGAGGCTGAAGCATATAAGGCACAGGCAGCTGCAGAAGCGGAAGAGATGAAGATGAAGGGCTATACATATGCTCAGGAAACAAGCCGTATGGTTGGTATGGAAGCAATGCAGAATGGTATCACAGGTGGAAATGGCGGTGCTGGTTCTGCTCTTGGTGATATTGCCGGTCTTGGTGTAACACTTGGTGCAATGGGCGGTGTTATCAATATGACAAAGGATGCACTTAATCCATTGATGCAGACCGGTAGTGAAATTGGTGGCGCAGTGATTCCTCCTCAGGATAATGGTGGTTGGACTTGTGCTTGTGGTAAAGCGGGTATTACTTCAAAATTCTGTCCTGAGTGTGGCAGTGCAAAGCCTGAAGAAAAAGCCGGTTGGGATTGCGCTTGCGGAAAAACTAATATTACCTCTAATTTCTGCCCTGAGTGCGGTGCTAAAAAACCTGAAGACACAACATGGGACTGTGCTTGTGGTAAAACAGGAATAACATCAAAATTCTGTCCGAAATGTGGAGCAAAAAAACCTGAAAAAACTACATGGGATTGTCCAAACTGCGGAAACAAAGGCATTGATGCTAAATTCTGCCCCGAATGCGGACACAAAAAGGAGGACTAATCAATGAATATGAATAAAAAGAATAAATCAATTATAGCGGTATATGGCATATTGGCATTTATTTATCTTATTGCATTCGTTATTATTCCTTTCCCGAAAAATGCGGCAAGTTGGATTTCATTTGTATTTACCCTTGTATCATTTGTATTAAGCCTTGGTGTTACTTTATATGTATTTGGCAAAGATGACGAAATGACAAGCAAGTTTTACGGATTCCCGATTTTCAAAATTGCTTATATGTATCCACTTGTTCAATTTGCAGTTGGCGTGATTATATGCCTTATTGCAGCATTTGTAGCTGTTCCATATTGGGTAGCTCTGATATTATCACTTATTATTCTTGGTGTATCTGCAATTGGTGTGATAGCAACAGAAAATGCCCGTGATATTGTAGAAGAAAACGAAGCAGAGATTGAGAGAGTTACAAAAGCAACTAAGCTTTTCAATCTCAATGTTTCTTCTGTTTTAGATTTGTGTACAGAACCGTCTGTGAAAAAAGAACTCGAAAAGCTGGCTGAAAGCTTCCGCTTTTCCGATCCCGTTTCAAGCGATGCAACAGAAGATATAGAAAACACTATTATGGAAAGGCTTGAAAACCTGAAAATTGGAATTTCTTCCTCTACTGTTGATGAAAACATTGTTAAAATTACTGAACTTAAGAATCTTTTGGCAGAGAGAAATAGAATTTGTAAGATGAATAAAAGATAAGGAGTTTAACTATGAGTGAAGAAAAAATTATTATACCAACAAAAGAAGAAGTAAAGAAAATGCTTGAATATGCAATAAACAGTGATATTATACATTACGAAACAATGGGTGAATTACTTGGAATAAAGTTGACGGATTCTTTGCTTCCAAATATGAAAACAGCTCCCGAATGTGGTTATGATGGATTAAAAGAATTTTATAAGGCATATGGAATAAATGTAACCGATACTCTTAAAGAAGCACTTGCTAAATTGAAATAATATAATTAAAGTAATTGCTTCATTCCTTCGTTGACTTCTACCTCTCCTTGTGATACTGTTTGTGTCACAAGGAGGTGAATACAAATGAAGGTGCTCGAAGAATTCTGGTATGGAAATATCAATCCAATGGAAAGACCGTTTCAAAGTCAAAGAAAGTTTGACAAGGTGTTCAGATTATTAACCAAAAATGAGGAAGAATTGCTTAAGAATTTAAATGAGCAGGAAAAAGAATTGTTTGATAAGGTCAAATCCTGTTATGACGAAATGATACAAATAACAGAATGTCAAACCTTTATAAAAGGATTCAAATTAGGGGCAAGGTTCTTTGTGGAATGCTTCGAAAATGATGCCGACATATTCGATGAATGAAATTCGAGTATGTCGGTATTTTTATACCAAAATGAAAGGATGAGATTATGAAAAAGAGAATAATATGTACGGCAATGGCAGTAACAATACTACTAACACAAACTGCATCAGCGGCACCTTGGCAGATGAGGCGGAATCAACTTATATTTGATAACGAAATTGGATTCATAGGAAATGTAACCTTACAATTCGCATCGGACGGTCGAAGCTTTATCAGGCCAGTTACCAAAAGATACGGCGAAAGCATCAACCTTGAAAGCTACATCCCGACAAAATACGGATACACATTCAAGGGTTGGTTCGCCGATCCGAGAACAAAACAGAATCAGGTAACAACATTTAAATTTACAAAGCCGGATGTACTTTACGCTAAGTGGGAGCCTAACCCACAGGAGCCTGTAAATCCAAATGACGAGATTATGGCAAAAGACACCTGCTATCTCACCGATGAGGAAACAAAAATACGAAATGAAATCATAGAAGAACAAAATAAAGCCTACATAGACGGCTTCGGCTATGTAGCACCTGCAAAAACAAAAACCATAATAGTAGACTCTGATGGAGACATAAATAAAATAGTCGGAACGATGGAATAGGATATTGGAACAGAAAACCCCTGCCCACATTAAATTGGCGGGGATTCTGCTTTTTAGCCGTTTGTTTAGTTCCAATCGACCCGTACATCGTTTGTGAGATTTCTGTTCGATTGTACGGACTATGGGTGTAATATGCACAAATATTCTGGGAATTTTAAGAGTCTAACCCCACCTTTCGAGGCCTTTTTCTGCCAATTACCCCTCTTTTTCTGTTGCTTTTAACGAAGATTTTTAGAGCATATTTTATATCAAAAAAAATTACTCCATAATAATACCCTTGGATTTGCGTTTGCCCGGTTTGTCGGGATACGGAATCGCCTTTATATCAGCTATGAATTTTTCGCCAAGTTTCTGCTTTTTGCTATATTTTTGTTTTGAGGTAAGATTGGGATTTTTGCTGATAGCATCACGGGCATCAGTATATTCTCTACGCAAATCCTGTGCTTCTTCACTCCACTCATCATATTCGCTAAATGTCATATCTTTTCCGCTTAGCTCTTCTTCGTGCCAAGAATCTTTTACACGATAATATCGCTGATACATCTTCTCGGTTATTTTATTATACTCTTTCAAAAATGGGTCATTAAGCGACTCCTTATATTTTTCAATGGATGCAAGTTTTGCACAGGAATATCCGCTTTCATTTATATTCTTACAATATTCCACATCACGAGCAGTAATGACAAGAAAATACTTTCCACACATTTTACAACGGTTTATTCTATATCCGTTTTTCACAAGCTCTGAAAATTCATAGAATAGAGCTTCGTTAAGAGAATGAATTTGAATTGCATACACGGGCTTAAAATCCGTAGAATCTTCATAAACCATGTTAGATTTCTCCATAACATCTATATCTAAATCATTTATTCCCATTATATAATCCAAATCAAACTTGCCATCCTTTATGGGTGCCGATGTTAAAGTACGAGAAAGGTTCGTTCTGCTTATGTCAGGGAAATCGTTATATGCTTTCAAAATTGCCTTATTTAAATCTTCAAAGCGGTTTCGCTTTAAATTGAATATATAGTCAATAAATTTTTTATATCGTTTATGAAGTACCAAATAATCTTTAAAGTGTCTATACCACTCCCTATATACCTTCTTCGGAACATGTATATGGGGATTTTTTTCATATTCAACTCTTAAATTTTCAATTGATGTAAAAACAGGTCTAACAACAAAATTTGTAAATATTACACCAAGCTTTTTTTCGTACAACACCATAAATTCTATGAATGGAATTGCTGCATACAT
>JAZRJL010000016.1:0-15065 GCA_045645805.1 Clostridia bacterium
ACAAGCTTGGCTTTAAAACATTTGTTCTTCAGGGCGGTGAAGACCCTTATTTTGATGATGATAAAATGTGCAGTCTTATTGCTGAGATAAAATCAAAATATCCTGAATGTGCCATTACATTATCAATAGGTGAACGCTCTAAAAACAGCTATCAAAGGCTTTTTGATGCAGGTGCTGACAGATATCTTCTACGCCACGAAACAGCAAATGCTGAGCACTATTCAAAACTTCACCCAAAAAATCTTTCACTTGCATCACGCAAGCAATGTCTATTTGATTTAAAAGAGGTTGGATTTCAGACAGGTTGCGGTTTTATGGTAGGTTCGCCCTATCAGACATTTGAAACCATTGCAGAAGATTTGCTTTTTATTTACGAGCTTCAGCCACATATGGTAGGCATAGGACCATTCATTCCCCACAAAGACACTCCTTTTGGAGATAAACCACAGGGTGATTTAAAACTTACTCTGCTTTTGCTTGCACTTGTAAGAATTATGCTTAAAAAGGTTCTTCTTCCGTCAACTACCGCACTTGGAACAATTGCACCCGACGGTCGCGAGCAAGGTGTTTTGTCAGGCGCAAATGTTGTTATGCCAAACCTTTCACCAACCGACGTAAGAAAAAAATATATGCTTTACAACAACAAGATATCAACCGGAAGCGAAGCTGCTGAAGGTCTTGCCGATTTAAAAGCCCGTCTTTCAAAAATCGGCTTTGATATAGCCTTTACACGAGGCGATTACAAAAATTAAATCATTTTTTGACCGGGAGGGGTTTTACACAAACTGCTGACCGGGAAAGGAGAAAACAATGACAATTTACAATCCAAAATCCTCGATAGCTGAGGAATTTATCAACCACAACGAAATACTTGAAACAATTGAATATGCAAAAGAAAACAAATCAAACAGAGAGCTTATCTTCTCTTTAATTGAACGTGCAAAGGATTGCAAGGGTCTTACACATCGTGAAGCTGCTGTTCTTTTGGAATGTGACATTCCCGAGGCAAATCAGGCAATCCGTGAGCTTGCAATTGAAATTAAAGAAAAGCTTTACGGAAACCGTATTGTTATGTTTGCACCACTCTACCTTTCAAACTACTGTGTAAACGGCTGCACATACTGCCCTTATCATCACGGCAACAAGTGCATCACCCGTAAAAAGCTTACTCAGGAAGAAATCAAGGCAGAGGTCATTGCCCTTCAGGATATGGGGCACAAACGTTTGGCAATTGAACTTGGTGAAGACCCGGTAAATAACCCGATAGAATATGTTCTTGAAAGTATTGACACAATATATTCTATCAAGCATAAAAACGGTGCAATCAGGCGTGTAAATGTAAATATTGCGGCAACAACCGTTGAAAATTACCGCAAGCTTAAGGATGCCGGTATCGGCACATATATTCTGTTTCAGGAAACATATCATAAGGATAATTACGAAATGCTTCATCCTACCGGACCAAAGCATAACTATGCATATCATACCGAGGCAATGGACAGAGCAATGGACGGCGGTATTGATGATGTAGGCATTGGTGTTCTTTTTGGTCTTGAAATGTACAGATACGATTTTGTAGGTCTTTTGATGCACGCCGAGCATCTGGAAGCAGCTAAGGGTGTTGGCCCGCATACCATCAGTGTTCCGAGAATTTGTGCCGCCGAGGGCATTGACAAGGATTCATTCTCAAATGCTATTTCAGACGAAATATTTGAAAAAATTGTTGCAGTAATCAGAATTGCAGTACCATATACAGGTATGATTATTTCAACACGCGAATCAAAGGCTTCGCGCGAAAGAGTTTTAAAGCTTGGAGTTTCTCAGATAAGTGGTGGTTCAAGAACAACCGTAGGCGGCTATATCAAGCCTGAGGACGAAAGTGAGAATTCTGCCCAGTTTGACATAAGTGACACAAGACCCCTTGATGCAGTTGTAAACTGGTTGCTTGAGCTTGGATATATCCCCAGCTTCTGCACCGCCTGCTACCGCGAGGGCAGAACAGGTGACCGATTTATGTCACTGATTAAATCGGGACAAATTGCAAACTGCTGTCAGCCAAACGCACTTATTACCCTTAAAGAATATCTGACAGATTACGCATCACCCGAAACCGTGAAAAACGGTATCAAGGTTATTGAAAAGGAAATTGAAAAAGTTCCCAACGAGAAAACCAGAGAACTTGCAAAAAAATATATTAAGGAAATTGAAGCCGGAAACCGTGATTTCCGCTTTTAAAAAAGGAGATTTTTATGGTTAAACATATTATTATCTGGAACTTTAAAGAAGAATATTCTCAAGCCGAAAAAGCTGAATATGCTGCAAAAATTAAGTCCGGTCTTGAAGGCTTACTCGGACAGATTGACGGTCTTACCGAAATTAAGGTTTATACAAATCCACTTGAATCATCAAACGGTGACCTTATTCTTGACAGCACTTTTGTTGATGAAGTAGCCCTTAAAGGTTATCAGACAAATCCGAAGCACGTTGAGGTTGCAACCTTTGTTCGCTCGGTTGTTGCAGACAGAAAATGCATTGACTTTGAAATTTAAAAGTTTTATTTTATAGCTGAAAAGTTTGGCAATGGAAAGCTTATATGCACAGCACGTCAGTCAGTTGAAACTCCCGGTATCCCATTTGATAAAATATCTGATGCACAAAAATTCGCAACTGAACATTATCTTATTTTTGGCGGCACAGGAAATAAAATTCGTCCCGTTGCAGCGTGCAAAGGTACAACCTGCATTTATGGCAATTGTGATACTCAAGCACTTGAAAAAAATCCTGAGAAAATTTTCTCAGGATTTTTTTATTAATTTATACATTCCATTGCCATCTCAAGAGCCTTTTCAGCTGTTTTATTTCGCACTTCGTCACGATTTCCCTCAAATAAAAACTTCATTGCATTGTGCGTATTATTACTGCAAACACCAATCCACACTGTGCCAACCGGTTTTTCGGGTGTTCCGCCTCCGGGACCGGCAATTCCCGTAACAGAAATACCAATATCGGCACTTGTCAGTTTTTTAACACCCTTACACATTTCAAGTGCAGTTTCTTGTGACACGGCACCATACTTTTCAAGGGTTTCTGTTCTAACACCAATAAGCTTGTGCTTTTGCTCGTTTGAATAGGTTACTACACCAGCATCAAAACATTCCGAAGCACCGGGGACAGCAGTAATTTTTGCCGCTATCATTCCACCCGTACAGCTTTCGGCTGTTGAGATTTTCAGGCCCTTTGCAATCAGTTTTTCAACAAGAATTTTTTCAATCTGTTTCACTATTTTATCACCATTACTTCTTCTTCAGAAATAGATTTTTCAATCATTTCCTCTATATCCGTAAGAGCCTTTTCTGCTTCAATTATCTCCGCAAGGTTCGGCTTTGTTTTTGGATGCTTTGGTACAAAGATAGTACAGCAATCCTCATATGGCAAAATCGAGGTTTCGTAAGTTCCTATCTTCTTTGAAATTGTAACAATTTCCTCCTTATCCATACCGATAAGTGGTCTGAAAACAGGAATTTCAACAGCATTGTCGGTGCATACAAGACTTTCCATAGTCTGACTTGCAACCTGACCTATACTTTCGCCCGTAATAATTGCCGCAGAATCAGCTGTACGTGAAATACGTTCTGCAATCCGCATCATTATTCTTCTCATAATAACAGTCAAATAATTTTCAGGGCATTTTTCAATTATAGCAAGCTGAATTTCTGTAAATGGAACGATATGAAGTCTTATCTTTCCGCAATAAGCCGCCATTTCCTTTGCAAGGTCAATTACCTTTTCCTTTGCCCTGTCACTTGTATATGGGTGGCTGTGAAAATGAACTGCTTCAAGCTCAACGCCGCGTTTTGCAATCATATAGCCCGCAACAGGGCTGTCGATTCCGCCTGAAAGTAGAATGGTTGACCTACCATTTGTACCAACCGGCATACCGCCTGCACCTTTGATTTTTTGAGTGTATACATATGCCTCGCCACGAACTTCAACATTTACAAGAATTTGGGGATTGTGAACATCAACGGTAACACCAAGTCCGGCTTCTAAAATTTTACCACCAAGCTCCATACAAATCTGCGGTGAGTTCAAAGGAAAGTTTTTATCTTCTCTTTTTGCTTCAACCTTAAAGGTTTTACCCTCATAATCAAGCTCTTTTACACATTCAATGGCTGTTTTTGCAATACTGTCCATATCCTTGTCACATTTTACAACAGGACAGATATTAACAATACCAAAAATTTTTTCAAGTGTTGAAAGTGCCTGATGCATATCAGCATCAGCCTCAAGGGGTTCAACGTAAACTGTTGATTGTGCACGTCTTACGCTGAATTTTCCTATTCTGTCAAGACGGCTTTTTATATTATCAAGCAGCTTTCTCTCAAACAATGGTTTGTTAAGCCCCTTAAGTGCAATTTCACCGTATTTTAACAAAATTAAATCTATCTTTTGCATAGTTTTCTCCTTTATTTCTTCATAAGCTTTCTGATTTTCTTTACATTTTCCGAAAGTTTTTCAAGTGTATAGTCTATTTCCTCTTCTGTTGTAAATTCCGACAAGCTGAATCGTATGCTTCCGTCAATCATTTTGGGACTTGTTCCAATAGCTGAAAGCACATAGCTTGGTCCTTTTTTGTGACTTGAACATGCTGAGCCTGATGAAACATAAATTCCGTCTGTTTCAAGAGAATGCAGCAAGACCTCAGAACGGACATATCCAAAGGAAACATTAAGAATATGCGGAGCAGAATTTTCGACAGGTGTATTTACAACAATATCGCTGATATTTTCTTCTATTCCACGTTTTAAACGGTTTTTCAAATACTCAATCCTTGTTGTTTTTTCAATCATATCTTCACAGCATTTTTGCGCCGAAAGACCAAATGCCGCAATCCCCGGAACATTTTCTGTACCCGGTCTTATTCCATTTTGCTGACCGCCGCCAAACTGAACGGGTGCAAGCTTTGTCTTGCTTTTTATATACAATGCACCCACCCCTTTTGGTCCGTGAATTTTGTGACTGCTGAGTGAAATTAAATCTGCATCAAGGTTCGAAACAGAAAACGGAATTTTTCCGTATGCCTGAACAGCATCAATATGAAAAATCGTTGTAGGATTTACACGCCTTATTATCTTTGCCATTTTTTCAACCGGCTGAATTGTGCCGATTTCATTATTAACATACATACAGCTGACCAAAGTTGTGTCTTTTCTTACCATTTTAGAAAACTTTTCAAGGTCAACACGACCATTTTTTTGCACAGGAACCAGATCAACCGTGTAGCCTTTTTTTTCCATATGCTGAAGTGTAGTCATAACAGCAGGATGTTCGATATTGGTGCTGATAATATGCTTACCACGATTTGCGCTGCATCCGCCTATAATCGCAAGGTTATCAGACTCTGTACCGCCTGATGTGAAATATATTTCGCCGGGCGATGCCTTGATAGTATTGGCAATCTGCTCCTTGGCTCTTTTTATCAGTTTTTCCGCTTCAATTCCTTTTCGGTGAAGAGACGACGGATTTCCGTAAAAATTATACATTATATCGGCTGCAAGCTCAGCACTTTCTTTGTAAACTTGTGTTGTTGCACTATTATCCAGATATACTGTTTTCAATGCTGATTTCATCGCCTTTCTTTCCGCTTTTTACTGAAAATAACGCTTATCTGCGGAACGGATAAGCGTATCTCTTCAAAGACGATATAATCATTATAAAAATACCGCCTATATTATATATTATGTATAGATTTTGTATATGTGCAGTTGCCTGGATTAATCTTTTATAGTTTCAACAATATGAATTGGAATTGTCCTCTCAACATCATCAAAGCTTTCAAGCTGAACACCGTTTTCAGCATAATCTATTGCAGTTTTGACGTATGCACTGCTGTTTTCTGTCATTTGGCTTACAGCACGCAGTTCTTCTTCAAATTTCCGAATTGCAGCAAGCGAGCTTTCTCTCATACGGTCAACCTCGCCTCTTATCTGGTCAATTTTCTTATTTTCATTTACATAATAGCTTTTTACCGCTTTACGCTTAATTTCTATTTCACGGTTAACATTTTCTTTCATCTGTCGGGCTTCAGTTTCAGCCTTGTCAATAATATCCTTAGCTTTTTCATTAGCATTATCCACTACCTCAGCAGCTTTTTCCTCAGCGGTTTGAAGAACTTTAATAATCGCCTCACGATTTTTCTCAAGTTCAGCGATTTTTGCCTTTAATTCTTCAATTTCTCTATCCTTTTCAGCAAGCTTTTCTTTGGTTTTTTCATCCATTTCACAAATATATGAAAATACATCCGCTTTTTTAAATCCAAAAAGTCTTCTTCTTAACTTCTTTCCTACCATAATTTTACCCTCCAAAACATACACAAAAACATAAGTTTACATATTTATTTTATTATATATGTTTTTTTTAATATAGTCAACTGTTTTACAACAAATTTTTACAAAAACAGTTTATTTAATATTAATACCCCCTTGAAACAACTATCTGTTTCAAGGGGGCCGTGTTTGTTTTTTAGTATTAATCTACCAAAAATTTATAAATATCTTGTGTGTTTAACAAAACACCTTTCGATTATAAGCCTAAAGCCTTATATACTCTCTTGATTATTGTTGCCGCCTCTGCTCGTGTTGCATCATCCTGCGGACGGAATGTACCATCTCCATTACCCTTAAGGAAGCCTTTTTCAGAATTCCACTGTACCGCTTCTTTTGCATAATCTGAAATGTGATTATCATCATGATATCCGTCATGGTCTATCTCTTCATGTACAATATGATGAGCCTCAAGATATGCAACATATCTATGAATAATTGCAGCCATCTGTTCTCTTGTGATTATTTCATATGGTGCATACTGATGTTCATTATAACCTTTTATAATTATATTTTTAGCACCCCATGCAACTGCTTTTTCATAGTATGAGTTTGCTTCAATATCCTTAAATGTGTGTTCTGCCTCTGTTTCAGGCTCACCCTCAAGTCTGTAAAGAATTGTTACAAACATTCCTCGAGTTATTGAATGGTCGGGTTCAAAGTGTGAATTGCTTACACCATTCATAAGGTCTTTAGCATACACAAAATCAACTACAGACTCTGCCCAGTGTCCCATCGGATGAACATCGTCAAATTCCTTAAATTTAATACCTACAGAAACCTTAACATCCTGGTCAACCTTAATTGTAATAGACCCGTCAGCTTCGTTTTCAACATAATCCTCTACAACAGTCTTGTTGCCGTCCTTGTCAGTAATAACAACTTCTGAAACGCTGTTTATTCTTTCTACAGGAATTTTAACTTCTGTTTCCTTGTTTTCAGGAACAGTAACCTCTGCTGTTGTATCACCGTTTTTAGGTGTTTCTGTTTTAACGGTTGTTCCGTTAGCATTAGTCTGTTCGGTAGTTACGTTACCTTCAGGTGTTTCAACCTTTGTTGATGTATTACCTTCAGCATCCTTTTCAGTTGTGGTAGTTGTACCGTCAGCCTTTTCTTCGGTTACCTTTTCAGAACCATCTTTGTTGGTTTCTGTTGTTGTTTTGTCACCTTCAGGTGTTTCAACAGTTGTTGTCGTATTACCATCAGTATCCTTTTCGGTTGTGGTAGTTGTACCATCAGCCTTTTCTTCAGTTACCTTTTCAGAACCATCTTTGTTGGTTTCTGTTGTTGTTTTGTCACCATTGGGTTTTTCAATAGTTGTTGTTGTATTACCCTCAGTATCCTTCTGAGTTGTTGTAGTTGTACCATCCTTCTTTGTTTCAACTACCTCTGAAGACCCGTCAGGGTTTTTTGTTGTTTCTGTTACTGTACCGTTATTCTTGTTGGTTGTAGTTGTAGTTGTTGAACCATCAGGATTGGTTACTGTTGATGATGAAGTTGACGAACCACCGCCACCACCACCGGATGAGAGTCTTGTAATAGTAACTTCATTTACTTTTTCTCTACACGGAACTGTTTTTCCACCAATTTGTATATTTACATTAATAGTCCCTTTAATTTTACCATCTGATATAATTGAAAATCCATCTTGTTCAAGAATGATTTCATCTGGTAACCCAGATAAATCTTCAACAGTTACGTTGTCTTGTACTTTTACTGTAGCTGTAAGCTTATTACCAACAATGGTTCTCGCTAATGATTCAGTAAAAAATACAGTACCGTCTACTTCTGTGCCATTCTTTTTAAATGTAAATCCTGACAAATCCTTTACCGCTAAAGAACTTGACTCCGGCGCATTAACACCAGTCCATTCAGCTGTAATTTCAATTGTTCCTGTAACGCCAGTAGAGGTGTCAATCTGTGGACTAATTATACCCACTGCCAAATTAACATCCGTCATATTTAAAACCGCTTTAAATGAAAGAGCAGTTCCAGAATATCCTGATACACTATTGGAACCATTTGCAGTAATAGTTACAGGTATATCCACCTCTCTTCCATGATATTCAGCCCATACATCGTCAAGAGAAGCTGCACCAACATAACAGATGCTGCTCATAACAAGAGTCAAAACAAGCAATAATGATACTAAAATTCTTTTCATTTTTACTCCTCCTTAATCCAAGGTATTTTTTTCATTACAATACCTTGATGTTACATAAATAACATACTTATACTTTAGAATAGAATAACATATTTTAAAAACGATGTCAAGTTAACAGATTACAATTTTCAAATTATTTTCTTGGTTAAAATATATAAATATTGCTTTAAAAATTATTTTAAAAATTTTAAATTTTCTTCTTGACATATTATAAAAATCATGCTATACTATCATAGTCGCTGGTCAAGCGGTATGTACGGAGAGGTGTCCGAGTGGTTTAAGGAGCTAGTCTTGAAAACTAGTGATGCGAAAGCACCCAGAGTTCGAATCTCTGCCTCTCCGCCATTTTTTTATTTAAATATTGTTTAATTCGGAGAAGTACTCAAGAGGCCGAAGAGGCGCCCCTGCTAAGGGTGTAGGTCGTTAACGCGGCGCGAGAGTTCAAATCTCTCCTTCTCCGCCACATCTGGGCGTAACATCTGTTACGCCCAGATTATTTTTTTGCCCGTTTTCTAATGACTCTTCTTTGGTCGGTGGGTCAAAATTATAGTCTTTTGTCTTGGCAAAGGTAAATTTGATTTGTATGTAATCCTCGTATATGATAACTCTGTCTACCAGTGACTCAATCAGTTGTTTGGTGTTAGATAGGGTTTTGTTTTTTAGCATTTTTTGTGCATGCCATAAGGTGTACTCAATATCACCTTGTGATACAGGCGAGTTTTTTCGTGTCTGTTCCAGCTTTCTAAGTTCGCTTTGCAAGTTTGCCTTTTCTTCTTCCATTTTTTCCAGCTTCTCAAACAAGGCTTCTGTACGCTTTTTAATCATCATGGTTATCAGATACTCTATGTCACCCTCAAGATTTTTAACTTTCTTCTCCAAGGCTGTCTTTTTACCATTTAACTCATCATTACACATTTCTTTAAACCCATTGTAATATTCTGTAAGCTTTTCCAACAGTGTATCATCAAAGACATTTTCTGCAATCTTATCAAGTACAATCTTTTCAAGAATATCACGATGTAAGTCCCTTGCAACACAACCGTTTTTGCCTTTCCGCTTTTTAAGATTACAAACATACTTTACCAATACATTTGACCGTCTTTTATCCGCTCGTCTGTCACCTATATAGGGACTACCGCATTTTCCACAGAAGATTTTCCCTGAGAGCAGATATTCTTCAATATGCTTATGCCCATGGAATTTCTTTTTGTTTGTGGCAAGTTTTTGTTGGATATATAAGAAATCGTCTTTACTCACAATAGGCGGAACTCTATTCTCAATCTTAATCCATTCCTCCTCTGGCTTATAGGCATGTCCATTTCTTGTTCCGTCAGCACTTTTCTCTGCCGACTTATTATAAACATAAGTTCCCATATACTTTTCATTGGAGAGTATTGACACAAATGAATTTGTCGAGAAGGTATTCCCTTTTTTAGTACGATAACCTTTTGCGTTCAGTTCATTGGCAATTTGTAAATATCCGTAGCCTTCAATATACCTTTGAAATATAATCCTTACCGCCTCTGCTTCATGTTCATTAATCACAAGCAATTTTGTTTCCGGATCTACATCATATCCAAGAGGAGGTTGTCCTCCCGTATGTTTACACTTGTAGGCATTTTCTTTTTTACCTTTCTCAACCTCTCTTGCAAGGTTGAGCGAATAATACTCTGCCATCGCATCTAGCACCGATTCGGTGATAATGCTTTCTGGTGAATCAAAATCCAACTGTTCTGTCACACTGAACAGCGATACTCCATACTTTTTTAGTTCCATCTTATATCCCAAACTATCAATACGATTTCTTGCAAACCTGTCCAGCTTGTGCACAAGCACAAGCTGGAATTCTCTTTTGTGGGCATCCGCTATCATTCGTTGAAATTCCGGTCTTTTATCTGTCGTTGCAGATTTTGCCCTATCTGCATATTCTCTGAGAATAACAATGCCGTTACGGTCTGCAAACTCTTTTGTTGCTCTCATTTGAGCATCAATACTTTCCTCCCTTTGCAGGTCGGAACTAAATCTCGCATAAATTACCGCCTTTACAACACCGTATTTCGCCCTTAATTTTTCAATAAGATTCATTCGCATTCATCCTTTTTCTATAGTAAATTGATTTATGTGAAATTTGCGGTAAACATTTTGTTGCCTCAAAACGTTTATACAATTCTTCTATGCTCTGTATTACTAATTTAATCGGCACACCGCTGAAAAGGTTATGTTTACCATATTCCACTACTATTTTCATAGTACCACTCCAATCATACCTTAATTATTTTATAAGTCCATTCATCAATACCAACAAAAGATTGTTGGTGTTTTTTACAACCATCCTTTCCTTATACAAATAATGCTGCTAAGAGCGATATTATCCACCAAATCATTACAATGACTGCCGGTGCACACAGGATAATCGCTCCCGATATTTGAAACACTCTCAGCAAAATCTGTTTCATATGTTTGTCTGACGATGTATAAATGTTATCCTCAATTTTATAAACTGATGATTTTACATCTCTTATGGTTTCGTCGATTTTGCTTCTCTTTTCGGAGGCAAGGTTGTCAACCTTGCCTTCGATAACATCTAATCTGCCGAGTATTTCATCAATCAGATCAGATTTCTTTTTCTGATTAAGCTGCTTGGATTCTCTGATATCTATACTCATTAGTCGTATCTCCTTTCTTCATTCCATAATTTCACTGATGGAATTTTCTTGGCTTCTTCGACAGCGTGTGCATACACACCATCTATGTATTCCTGAGGCCACTCATATTCATTTGCTAATAGCATAAATAATTGTGTTACTGATACAATATCCTTGAACTGCAATTTTGCAATTCTGTCGCCAAGTCTGTTAATCATTCCTTCAAGAGTTTTTGAAAGTATTTCGCCGAAATAACTTTCATTATGTTTAAGGTGTAAGTGCAGCACATAGAACTGAACTGCCTTCTCGTAGAATTCACTCATGGAGCTGCATTCTACAGTTTTCATTAAGCATTCTGCCTCAGCCTGAAGCTTTGGCTCTATACTAAAACTAACTTTTGTTTTAGCCATTTTACAAACCTCCCTCGTCAAAGCAAACTTCGCTGTTTTCGCAACGCCTTTCGGCATTGCTCGTTCGCTCCGTTGCTTTTCCTCTTCACAAAAAATCTATCGATTTTTCGTGAGTTATTATCCCATTTTTTACCTAAAGCTTGCTTTTTCTGTGCCAGCTTTACATATTCTTTTTTGTCCATACTATATGGTCGCCTGCGAGATTCCTGTCTGTTCTCTTCCTGACACCGACCTTCAAATACTTTACAGATATTGAATATTAAATCGCCGATGACATTATCTATATTATTACTTTCTACGCTTTTCTCGCTTGCCGCAGAAATGATTTGATTTCGTATCTTATTAAATTCTCTGTTATCGTATAGCTCTGGGAAATCAATTTCATCTTCCTGATAGTAACCCATAATTCTACCTTGTATGTTACACCATTCTTTGTAGAATGCTGCAACGTTCTTATCCTCTGACAGCTTTTTGTATATGCTGTTTACAATCTCTTTCTGTTCCTTTGACAGATATGAATATACTTTTTTACCTTTATAGGTTTGCATTTCGTCTGCCAATTTCTTAAAGAGAGTGTTGATTTCAGTGTTTGGTTTCACACTAAAATCTTTCTTCAATTCCCATATTCTTTCCTTGGATTTCTCAACTAACTTCTTACGCATTTGAGTTTTTTCATCGTACAGATGATATAACTCGTCTCTGAATATTTCTCTTACCATACAGGATTTCATTTGCTCAATCCCATGTGTAGTTAAAAAACCACCACCCGAAGCAGAATACACTAGCATGTGTATGTGTGGGTGGTGGTCTTTATTATGGAATGCTGCATACCATCTTAAGTCATCAAGTGGTATCTTATATATTCTAGCTATGTCTGCCTGCTTGGACTGAATAAGCGTTTGCCACGCTCTTGCATTATCATATCCAAACCTTGTTGCATCTTCTCTTGTGAGAGACAACATTGGCAACCAAACATTACATTTAAGCTCTCTTAATTCTTCTAAAACTTCGTTCAGATTCAGGTCGGTTTTATTTGAAAACAAACCGTGAGTTCCAAACTTTTCTACCTTTGGCCTTGTCGCAATGTAGTTGGCATTGATGACTACTTTGTTATTAATAGACTTGTCCACACCTATACGTCTTGCTATGTATCCGGCTTTACCTGCTGCTTTACTGCCTTTAACATACGGGCTTTTGAAAACTACTGCGACTGACATAAAAATTCCTCCTTTCTTCAAAGCACCACTTTGGCATCCCTTGTTTTCTTGCTATACCTGCATTTGCAAGATATTGGATGCTCATTTAGCACCAAAATTTGAAATCTTCCCCTGATAGGGAAACCCCCGAACGGCACTGCCGGTCGGTGTTTGAGGGCAACGGTATGCACTAGGTGCACCGTGCCTTTATCCTGCTTACTTTTATTTAGCGGATATTCCTCAAATTAAAGAGTTCTTTTTCATACTTTTCACATCCTTTCAAAAGAAAAAAACTCGAACCATTGACTTTCGGAGAGAGAGATGATATAATGTAACAGAATAATTCGCCGAGTAAATTATACTGTAAAACCATTTTAACAGATTTGCATAATTTTGTAAAGAGGTTTTTTGAAATGTAATTATTCTGTAACATTAGGAGGTGCTTTTCTTGAATATTAAAGTTGAATTTAGAGGGGAAAAAGTTATAGTTTATACGGATAAGAATGTGTATGAGGATATGCTTGGAAACATTTCTTGTATGATAGCAGAGGGTAATTGGAAGACGCTTACAGGGTTTTTGGATGTTCAAAGAAATTTCGAAAAGTTACAAGCATACGCAATTAATTTTTTAGATAAATGTTTTTATAGCAAAGAAAAATTAGCAAAAGTTAATGGGTATATGTTGTGTGATAGTGAGTTGGAACTCAATCAAAAAAAATATACATCCTATAAAAATGTTAGTGGAAAAATGATGGATGGAAAGATTGAAATGGTGGTATCAGATACCTATTTAATTCAGTCTGTAACGGAACTTATTAATCTTGAAATGATGTATGCCGTAATTAACGATATCCCTATTACTAAATGCAGAAACTGTAACAGATATTTTGTTGCAACAAACTCTGGAGTTTATTATTGCGATAAAGTTTTTAACGCAAACAGAACCTGCAGACAAATAGGTGCAAAGAAATCTTTTAATGATAATTTGAAAACAGACAAGGCATTTTTGTTGTATGAAAAAACGTATCAGGCCACCTATTACAGAGCAAAAGTTGCTAAGACAAAAAAAGAGAAAGCGACTTTAAATAAGAGATTAAGTGAGCTTAAAAACTGGCGTCTAATGTATAAGCGAGGAGAGATTTCGGAAAAAGCTTTTATCGAATTTATTGAAGGATACTGATGGATTAAAACGAAATAGTTTTATAACTAAATAACAAACACATTTATATGTATAATAAAAAATAAACTCTGGCTCAAACTGAGTCGGAGTTTTCAATTTTAGGGAGGTTTGTATAATGGACTTAAATGATTTGACACAAAAATATTTGACATATTGCGAACTACAAAAGGGACTTAATCTTAAAACAATAAAGGCATATCGTATTGATCTAAGACAATTTAATTGTTTTGCCGATAAACATGAAGAAGTATCTGAGAAGGAATTGATCCATAGTTTTATTGAAAACTTACATGCAGAATACAAGCCAAAGTCTATAAAGAGAAAGTTAGCAACATTAAAAGCATTCTTTGAATATCTTACCTATGAAGAACTTATAAAAGACAATCCTTTCAACAAAATTCATCTTAAGCTTAAAGAACCAATTATATTACCGAAGATTATTCCAGAAAAAACACTGACTAAAATCCTAAATGAGGCTTACAGTGCTTTGGAAGAATGTAAAACAGTATATTCTGAGAAGTGCACTATCCGAGATATAGCAGTATTAGAACTTCTTTTCGCAACAGGACTTCGTGTATCAGAACTCTGTACCCTTAAAGCAGAAAATGTTAACCTCTCAGACAATTATATTAAAACATTTGGGAAAGGCTCAAAGGAAAGAATAATACAAATCTGTACGCCTGATGTACTAGCAGCTTTGAAACAATACAAAAAATTCTTTAAGGCTGATATTGATAATACGGGATATTTTTTTGTAAACAGGCTGTCAAATCATCTTTCTGAACAATCTGTGCGATTTATGATAAATAAATATGTAAGGAAAGTTTCGCCAAATGCTCATGTGACACCTCATATGTTCAGGCATACCTTTGCCACGATGCTTCTTGAATCAGACGTGGACATTCGATACATACAGCAAATTTTAGGGCATAGCTCAATAACTACAACAGAGATATATACACATGTTTCGACAGCAAAACAAAAGCAAATATTAAAGCGCAAACACCCCCGGCAAAAACTGAATGTCAATAAAGGATAATATCTAATTATCTGTTATTGATTTTACAATTCAGGGGTGATAAGATGA
>JAZRJL010000017.1:0-3341 GCA_045645805.1 Clostridia bacterium
GGGAAATCTGTTCGTCAAAGTCTTGCGGTTTTTCTATATTTAAACCACGAAGTCCTGTAATTACATCCGCTATCTGCGAAATCTGATGCGTTTTAAAATCTGTTGAAATGGAATCATTTCTTATTGTATAAAGATATATGGCTTTTTTGCTCATATAAACTGTTTCTGCTTCTAAGTAACAAGGAACTATGCAGCTTAAATCCTCGCCTAAAGAAATAGCAGTATTGACACCCAGCTGATGTTTTGTTGCAAGTTCACGTTTTATTGCCTTACCCCACAAAAAGTAGAATATGTGGTTCATATTTTTATCTGACAAAAGCTTTGGGAAAATATGCTGCTCGATTTCCTTTTTGCGATACAAGCCCTCATCAACTAAATCGCAAACAGTTTCTCCTGTTTTCTCATTGATGCTGCATTTATAAGAAAAAGAAACAATATCTGCATTGGTTTCTTTGATGATATTTTGTGCACTTTCTAATGCATCGTGAAGAACTGCATCATCTCCGTCAAGATGGAAGATATAATCTCCACTTGCCACTTTAATCCCTGCTTGTCTTGCACTGACTAAACCACCATTTTCTTTATGTATTACTTGTATCCTTTGGTCTTTTTTTGCATATTCATCACAAATTGCTCCGCAGTTGTCAGGGGAACCATCATCGACCAATATAAGCTCAAAATCAGTAAATGATTGCGAAAGAACACTATCAATGCATCTTTTTATGTATTTTTCAATATTATAAATCGGAACAATTACCGAAAACAGCATTGTAAAAAACTCCTATCTGTCTCTTAATACTACCATTAGCTTCTGAAGCAAAAATAATTTATACTTCATAGCAAATGCAAACGCCGCCTGTTTTACCGGCAACTTATACCAAGGGTATGATTTTAATACATTTTGAATTTTGTCCTGAGTGCAAATTTCTTTTAATCTTTTCTTGAGATGCGAAAACTTTATTTTCTTATCCCTTGCGTGCATAATCTCTTGGGAACACAATATTCTTCCAAACCCTTGCACCAATCTATCTAAATAAATCTTGTATTCTTCTTTTTTTATAGTATCTGAAATTCGTTTTTCAAGCTCATCTAAAAATACGATGCTTTTCTCAAAGCGCTCCTTGTTATATGATTTTGAAAGAGAATCTTCATTACGGCAATAACAGTAGTAGCTATCCGGAACACCAACTGCACTTTGGGAACTTTTTATAAAGTCCACCATAAACAATGTATCTTCAGACAGTATTTTCCTCTCAGATAAAAATTCTATTTTTCTTTCACGAATTACCGAAGTCTTAAATATATTTTTACATACACTTGCGCCGTAACGGCTGTCATCAGGCTCGTGAGGCAACGCACCCACAACACCTAAAAGAAGTTTTTTCATATCTTCTTTTTCAAACAGAGTCTCTTCCACAAAATACGATTTTTTTGTGTCACCACCGGACTCCGAAAACATATTTCCGCCAACAAAACAAATTCCTGATAAACAAAGGTCGGCATTATATTTTTTTGCCGTATTGTATAAGGTTTCATACATTGCCCTCTCTATATAATCATCAGAATCGACAAAGCCTATATATTCACCCGTTGCTGCTTCAAGCCCCGTATTTCTTGCGAACCCAAGACCGCCGTTTTCCTTATGAATAACCTTAATTCGTGAATCTGTTTTTGAAATTTCATCGCAAAGCACGGCACACTCTTTCTTTGAACCGTCATCAACAATGATAATTTCTATATTTTTAAGAGTCTGATTCATTATAGAATCCATACATCTCTTAAGGTATTTTTCGGTATTATATACAGGCACAATGATGCTTATGCTCGGCTTTGTCACTTTCTTCACCTCTTGTCTATAAGGTTATTATATTGATCTATTAAGATGCCAGAATACTCTGTGACATCCATTATATTCTTGGCTTTAGTTTCACAGTTTGCTTTAAGTGTTTCATAGTATTCTGTATTACTAAGACATTTTTTTACTGTCTCAGCCAACGATTCAGGTGTTGGTGCAAATGCCAACGCACCCGTTTTTCCGTCTTCTACAAGTTCTGCCATTCCACCATAGTTCATCGTTACAACCGGAACCCCCATAGAATGAGCCTCCAATATGGATAAAGGATTATTTTCATAACAAACTGATGGAGCAATAAGAAGCTTTGCATTTGCCATCAAGTCAGCAAGCGCTTTGCCTGCAACAAAACCCTTTAAGGTAACATTAGGAATATCCTTTAAACATTCATCATCAGGACCGCTTCCCGCTACGACAAAATTAACCCCAGGCAAAAGCTTTGCGGCATCTGCTAAAAGCTCAACGCCTTTTTCCTTTGAAAGTCTGCCAACAAAAACAATATAGGGATTTTCACTATCTGTTTTAGCCGGAATATTATTCTTTTCAATAAAATTATGTATTGTAAATGTCTTTCCAATATATATATCCGAGCTACTAACAAGCTTATTTTCCAAAAATCTGCTCGGACAGATATATAAATCAACCTTTTTGTATGTTTTCAAAAATGAATACAACTTTGCCTCGATTACACCTAAAAGGCTTTTGACTTTGGAATTATGAATACAATTGTATTTAAGGCAATTCCATTTTGAGCCTTTTATACATCTGTCGCAAGGCTTTGCTTCACTAAAGCTATATAAAAGATGATTAGGGCAAATCATCTGATAGTCGTGAACAGTTTGCACAAGGGGGATATTTCTCTTTTTAACGGCATAAATGATTGATGGCGTAAGCTGAAAATTAATGTTATTCATATGAACTATATCGGGCTTAAAATCATCTAAAACTTTGCCGATTTTTTTATGCGCTTCCCTTGAGTATATTATTTTAAACGGATAGAGAAATCTCTGTATACCCTTTGAATGAAAATCCATATTGGTTGTGTAAAGTCCCAAAGAATTTCCCACCGTGTTTTTTTCGTCGTACATACCGAAATATTCAACTTCGTGTCCCTGTGCTTTAAGCTCTTGCGAAAGCTTTAACATATAGCTCTCGCTGCCGCCTCTTGGGTATAGAAATTTATTCACCATCAATATCTTCATAATATTGTTCCGCCCTCTGTTTCTCTGTTAACATCTGAAATATATCCAAACATTTTTGTTTCGGTACTTCGCACCTTTTCATCAAATCCGTGTCCAATCATTATAATGGCAAGAACAGTTGTAAGAAGCGGATAATTCATAGTGTTATCGGTTGATGAAACTATAACCAAATATATACTGAGTGCAAGGGCAATAATCCCATTTTCAACCTTTCCTTTTTTGCCAAAATAACATACTCTGACTAAAGTCATAGAAACAAGCCATAAGATATATCCCCAAAAGCCGAG
>JAZRJL010000018.1:0-17052 GCA_045645805.1 Clostridia bacterium
AGACGTGTTTACAGCAACAATCCGACGGCTTATGCGGATAAGGTCATACAAAAAGGCACATATTGCTCCTGCAGCAAAGGAAAACAGGCAAAAAATTGCCTCGCTTTGAACACTTGCGTACACCCCGACACCTCCTGACGGATTTTTGCTGTTTTATTTGAAAATTTTGCTCCAAAAGCCCTGACCGCTGCCCTGATGAGTGTCCTGATATTCAATGCTGTCGATTATTCCCTGAATTTCAAGCTCGCCGTCCTCAACCGAAAGACGGTTTATTTTAAGCTCAGCACCCTTGACCGTCATTTGTCCGTCAATGGTATATGCAATAATTTTTTCTTCCGAAAAGCTTTCAACATCCTCAACCCCGTCGGCAAACAGCCGTTCGCGGCTGTTCATTTTAAGGCTGTGTATACGGGTTTTCATATTCTTCTCGTCCATAATTACGCTCCTTTTGGCATTTATTAAAGATATATTCGTAATAAAGAAAAATATGCAAGGAATTGTTTTTTACGATAAAACCATTTTGTTGGTTTTCGGGCTGTCAAGGACGCCAGCCCCTACAGATGTAAAGATAAAATACGGATATTAAATGTAGGGGTCGGCACAGCGCCCCTTGTCTAAAGGGGAGAGGGCCGCCGCTTGCGGTGGCGAGGGGATTCATCCGACGACCCGTAATACATCCCCAAAAATTTTTAATGACAGAAAAAGGGTTGTAATTTTTTGTTGATTGTGGTAGAATAATAGTGCCAAACAAAATTTAATAATTTTCTCTTTTTAAAGGAATAGTGTTTGTGTTTTTGTAAAAAATACAAACGCTCCTATTAATGCTATTCCTTTTATGGAGAATTGTATTAAATTTTGTTTGGCGACAATTAGGAGCGGGCGTATTTTTTTGCGTCAGCTTCGGTTGACGCATTTTTTATTTGGAGGAAAAATTTATGTTGTAATTTTTTGCTGATTGTGGTAGAATAAGTGTGCGACTATTTGAATATTTTTTCTGTAAGTGGGTTACGTTTTGTAAAAAGCGTTACTCTGACTTTGTTATATCCCGCTTACGGAGATTTCAAATATGTCGCAATATTTTGAAAAGTTGGAGTGATACGTTTTTTGTGTGTCGCTTCGGCGGCACATTTTTTTTGGAGGAAATATTATGATTTCAGATTCAAAGAGCCAATTTAGGGAGACTGAAGAGACGATAGATGAGGTAACAAAATTTTATCTGAAAAAGGTTTTGCTGAAAGATGAAAAGGTTATATATACGTTTCGGGGTCGTGAATGTTTCAGTTTTTTTACCGACAGCAGAATTATTTTTATACAAGATTTTATGATACATACATGTGCAGATGAGATTGAGTTTATGCCGTACAACACCATAGAGCGATATGGAATTGTTTTTGAAAGAGACGGGGTGGGCTCAAATGTGGAGCTTTACGTACCCGAAATTTTTCTGATAAGATTTTATTTTTCAGATTGCGAGGATGCATTTAAGCTTATCGAGTTTTTGGGGAATAAGACACAATGACAGATATAAAAAACGGGAGGGTGCAAAGACCCTCCCGTTAAACTTTTTAATCATCAAGACCTACAAAATTCTCGGCAATAACCGAAACCGCACTTTTCTCTATCATCAATCTGCCGTGCTCGTTCAGCACGCCTTGAAGAGAAAGGGGTTGTTTGCTTTTTTCGGAAAATTCGGAAAGTATGTTTTCCACCTCGAAAAAGCCAAAGGTGTCAACGGGGCACATTTCAAGATAAAATTCGCCCTGATATTTAAAAAGCCGTGACGAACCCATATAAATTTCATAAATTTCCTCGACTCCACGGCACACGTCCTCAAAATCACGGAACCTGAAAATCCGTACAAGAGGAAGATTGCGGCTTCTACGCTTGGGTCTGAATTCTGCCGACCTTGCCTGCTTGCCTGCACGAATTAATGCTTCGGAAAGTGCCGTTTCGCTTTCGATACGGCTGACAATCAGCACAAAGCCGTTGTTCTCGTCGGGCATTGTTTCAACCAAAAGCTGTGCCTGACCCACCGTAAAGTCAACGTCCTGCTCGGCCTGTTTAAGGGCGTGCCTGAACATATCCTGTGCCTCACGGGTGTTTTCGGTAAAGTTTTTAAGGTCAACATTCCAGTACCGCACATCCTCGCCGCAAACGGTAATCTTTATTTTGTTTTTATCTATCCGTTCAATCCTCATAGCTTTCTCCCTCCCTTGCCGCGGAAGTCTTTAAAGTGTATTCATTCTGCAAAGGTTTTATTCCGTATGATAATTATACATTACTTTTTCCAATTTGAAAAGCCTTAATTTTTGCCAAAGTGAAAGTTTTTTTGAAATTTCGACAAAAAAATCCCCCAAATGAATTTTTCGTTTTAAAAAATAGTTACAAAAAAACCATAAATTACTATTGAAAAACCAAAGACTTTGTGGTAAGATAGTCACTGTCAGTTAAATAATTACCCTGCGATGTTCGAGCAAAGAGCACAATGTAAAACCAACACTTATTCAAAGGGAATCCATCTCCGGTTGGCGGCGCACATGCCTCCCCAGATTATTCTGCGGCCAGTGGACTTGTAATGTCACCGGGACTCATCCCACCTGCTATGCAGGTTTTTACCTTGGCTCCTATACGGCATATGTGGGGTCTTTTTTTATGGCAGACACCGACAAACTCGGTCTACCGCAAGCAAACATAAACAAAATACTAAAATGTAAGGTTTGGCAGTTTCCGATAAGCCGAGAAAAACCAATTGAAAAGACAAGAGAAACATCGAGTTTCCCTTGTCTTTGCTTGCTTTTTGCGAAATTGTTCTCTACCGTACACAAGTACGCCGACGAAAACAATTTCACAAAATATCCGCTTCGTTTCTCGCTGTCTGCTTTCATAAAAAATATTTTCTAACAAAAAATTTCCCCAAAAACCTTGACAAAATCTTCAAATTATATACAATATATAATATATGCCTAAAAAATTTTCCATAGCTTCGGGGGTGTTTGCTTTGCGTGTTATTTCAGGTCAGGCACGGGGTCGCAAACTTCTTGCACCCGAGGGTCTTGATACACGTCCCACCACCGACAGAGTTAAGGAATCTATGTTTAACCTGATTATGCCGTATATGCCCGCTGAATCGGTGCTTGATTTGTTTGCAGGCAGCGGTGCTTTGGGGATAGAGGCACTTAGCCGTGGCTCAAAGCACGGCACGTTTGTTGAAGCGGACAAAGCGGCTGTTAAGATTGTGAAAAAAAACCTTGAGCTTGCACGGCAAACCGACAAGGCACAGGTTGTTGAAAAGGATGCGTTTTCTTTTCTTTCGGGGACAAGCAAGGTCTTTGACATTATCTTTCTTGACCCGCCCTACAACAAGGGTATGATTGACAAGGCGCTGGAGCTTATATCTAAGCAAGGGCTTTTAGCACCTGACGGAATTATCGTTGCTGAATGTGAATACGGCGGCGAAACACCTGATGACACATATTTTAAAACAGTAAAATCCGCCAAATACGGCAAAACAAATGTTTTTATATTAAAAAACCACATACTTTGACAGGAGGTAGGCTTTATGCAGACGGCAGTTTATCCGGGTAGCTTTGACCCTTGCACAAACGGTCATCTTGACATTATCCGCCGTGCATCGAAGCTTTTTGACAGGGTTGTGGTGGCAGTTCTGATAAATGAAAAAAAGAACCCCCTTTTCACCCTTGAAGAAAGAGTGGAAATGCTTAAAACCGTTACAAAAGACATTCCAAACGTTGAGATATGCTCGTTTTCGGGTCTTTTGGCAAGCTTTATGAAAGAAAATAATTATTCAGTTATTATAAAAGGGCTTCGTGCTGTGTCAGACTATGAATATGAGTTCCAGATGGCACTTACAAACCGAGCCCTGCACGACAAAATTGAAACTGTGTTTATGCCCTGCAGCAGTGAATTTATGTTTCTTAGCTCAAGCATAGTAAAAGAGGTGGCAAGATACAATGCTGACCTTACGGGGCTTGTTCCCGATTCACTTGCTGATACCATTAAACGCCGGTTCGGTCACTAAACTATACTTTGGAGGTTACATTTATGGAAATGGATACTTTGGAATTGATAAGCGAATTAGAGGATGTCATAGACAAGGGCGTTGCAGTTCCTTTTTCGGGGCGCTGCCTGCTTGACAAGGAGGAGCTTCTTGAAATCATTCAGGATATCCGCCTCAAACTGCCCACAGACCTTGAACAGGCAAAGTGGATTAAGGCAGAGCGTCAGAACATCATAAACGATGCCCGCAAGGAAGCTGACGAGATTATCAAGGCGGCAAACGACCAGCTGATTGCTATGGTTGACGAAAACGAGATTACCAAAAAGGCAACTCAGGCTGCAGCCGAGATTATGGACAGTGCCAATGCAGAGGCAACTGCTGCAAAGGAGTCAAGTTATCAGTATGCGGATTATCTCCTTGAAAATGTTGAAAATGTTGTGGTAAAAACAATCCGCGACCTTGAACAGTGTATTAATATTGTAAAGGACAACCGCAACCATTTAAAATAATTGGGAATGTAAAAATTGTTTGGAACGGGGATGTTAAAAAACTCCGGACCGCAAGAAAAGAGAAAAATACGTATAACATAAGAAATATATTTGTTGTAAATTATTCTTGTTAAGGTAGAAAAATTAAAATTATTTGATTTTTCTTATAATCCTATCTTTTCTTGCTATCAACAAACTTCGCCTCTCGCTGTGCGTCAGCACAGCTTCGGGTAACCCAAAGCCAAGGCTTTGGCTCAGTTTGTTAATTCCAAAGCTTTTTTCCTATCCCCTGAAATGATGTTTAATTTTTTAGCAAAGTAGAAATCAATGCGTTAAGTGAGAAACGGACGGGAAGTTGCCGTTTCTACGAAAAGCCATTACAAAATGGGGCTTGCGGTGTTGGTTTCGCATTCCGTTGCTGCAAAATTCGTAAAACGTGTAATTTTATTTACCCTTTTTGTAGCGATATACAGAAAGGGTAATTTTTTATGAAAAAAATCTTTTTCCCAAAGCTTAATGTCAGGGATATATGTATACTGGGACTTTTTATGGCTGTCACCACACTGCTTTCGGTTTTTTGCACCTTCAGGCTTGGTACGGTTGTTAAAATTCCTATGAAGTTTATATCGGTGTTCCTTACAGCTGTGCTTTACGGACCGGTATACGGCGGAATTATTGCCGCAGCAGGCGACCTTTTAAACTGCCTTCTTGCACCAAGCGGACCCATAATCCCCCAGATAACCGCTATTGAATTTCTTTGCGGCTTTGTTTTCGGTCTTTGCTTTATTCAAAAGGACTTATCAAAAACTGATTACCTTGTAAGGGTCATAATATGTGCATTTTTGCAGCTTTCTATTGATATGGTAATCACCACAGCGGTATTCTCGTTGTGGCTTGGCTGGTACGGAACCTTCACTGCAGGGTTTATTGTCCGCACTCCGGCAGGAATTGTAAAGCTTTTTCTTCATATAATAATTCTTATTGCACTTCGCCCTTTAACAAAATCATTGCTTCGGCTCAAAGGAGACATAAAGGAATAATGACATACAACAGCTTTAAAAGTTACGCAAACAGCTTTCAGGCAATAGCAAGGCTCAGGCTTGAATCCATCGAATGTCTTTTAAATCATCTCGGTAATCCTCAAAACGACCTTAAATTTATTCATATTGCAGGCACAAACGGCAAAGGCTCGGTTTGCAGCTTTTTGCAATGTATTTTTCAGGATGCAGGCTATCTTACAGGCAAATACACCTCGCCCAACCTGATTTCGGTATGTGAAAGAATTTCGGTTGACGGCAAAGATATTCCTCAAAACGAGCTTGATGAGCTTCTTGCAGAGGTTGAAAAAGGTGTAAGACTTGTAGAAAAAGACCTTGGTGATGCCCCAACTCAGTTTGAAATCTGGACAGCGGCGGCATTTCTTTATTTCAAAGCAAAGAAGTGCGATATTGTTATTCTTGAAACGGGTCTTGGCGGAACAAGAGATGCAACAAACATTATTCCGCCGCCCCTTGCGTCAGTCATCTGCCGGCTTGACCTTGACCATACCGAATATTTAGGTAACACCATCCAGGAAATTGCCGGCGAAAAGGCAGGGATAATAAAAAATCACACTGACGGCAAAGAGGGGCTTTGCGTGTCGGCGCGGCAATATCCAGAGGCAGCAGAAGTACTGAAAGACGCCTGCGATGAAAGAAACAACCGCTTTGTCCAGGCAGGTGAAGTAAAGCTTTTGGGAAATGACGGCTTTTATGAGAATTTTGATTATGTTTCGGCAAATGGGGCTGTAATAAGGGATATCCACTGCGGAATAAGTGGCTTTTATCAACCCGAAAACGCTGCCATTGCGGCAGAAACTGCACTTTGTCTAGGTATCGCTCCTGAATTTATAAAAAGCGGAATTGCACGTGCAAAAAACCCTGCACGTTTTGAAATTATAAGCCACAATCCCACGGTAATCTATGACGGTGCACATAACAAAAACGGAATTTGTGCTCTTGTGACCTGTCTTAAAAGATATTTTCCAGATTGGCAGGGTGCAGGCTTTGTTATGGCGTTTATGGGTGACAAGGATATTGACGGGGCATTTGAAGAATTGAAAAAGTCAGGACTTATGGAAAGGTCAAAGGTTTATGCCGTACAGGTAAAGGACAATCCCCGTGCGGCATTCCCTGAGGATATCTGCAAGGTTGCAAAGGCACACGGCATTGAGGCTGTTCCCTTTGACACTTTGAAACAGGCATACGATACCGCACTTAGTGAAAATCCGCTTACAATCCTTTGCGGTTCGCTGTATTTGTATAAGGACTTTGATGAGATAAGGGATTTGGGATAAAAAGCTCAGACCGCAAAAGGCACATTCAATATAATTGAGAGATAAAACCTTGACAAATGCTTAGTTTTATTGTATACTTCTAATGTGTTTTGCTTGTGTAGCACAGTTGGTAGTGCAGCGCATTCGTAATGCGCAGGTCGCAGGTTCGAGTCCCGTCACAAGCTCCAAAGACATTTGGTTTTTTGCCGGATGTCTTTTTTTATTCCTACATCTGCGACCTGCCCGGTCTTCGGTTCGGGGTACTTCGTACCCTCTATGTATAAAAAGACGCCGATGCGTTTTTCCTTTATCTGCGAAATGCTGTCGCATTTCACAATCCTACGCTAACAATATGCCACAGGCATATCGTCTTTACGCTCCGGCGTCACAAGCTCCAAAGACATTTGGTTTTTTGCCGGATGTCTTTTTTTATTCCTACATCTGCGACCTGCCCGGTCTTCGGTTCGGGGTACTTCGTACCATCACAAGGTTGTTATGAAATTATATTTCTGTTAAGGTAAAAAGCTATCGAAATTCTTTGGTTTTGTTTTTAACTGTTTTTCAATCTTTATATCGTGAATAGCTTTAAAGGTCATATAAAGCATATACGCACAGCCAAAATAAAGGATTATATGTATGCCCGAAAAGCCTTCGGTATTTATTTCAAAGGAAAATTCACTTCCACCAAAGAAGTTTGCGGTTTGACTGATTATTTCAAGACAAAAATTCAGGGCAGGCTTTAAAACAGCCTTGGCAAGCCAAGGAAGGAAGTAGTAGGTTATACAGCTTACATAACCAAGGCAAAACACAATAAAAACAACGGGGACAACCCAAAGATTTGTTAAAAATTGAACCTTTGAGATTTTGCCAAAGAAAATTGCCAGAAAATATGCTGTTCCTAAAAACGAAGCAAGTGAAAGGGACAGGCTTGATGAAAGGAATGTATAGCCCCTGAAAAACAGCTTTTTCAGCAGACTTTTGTTTCTGTACGGATTATACTTGCGAAAGGGATAAAGCAGTGAGTGGTTAAAGTAACTGAAATACACAAAAATCCCAAGGGTTGCTGAAAATGACAAAACCAGACTTTTTGAAAACAAGGCAAAGGGACTTGAAACCAGTATACATAAAAGTGCAAAGGCGAGAGAGGTTATGGGGTCATAGTCACGGCTGAAAAGTGACGAAAATATCATAATAAGCATCATAGCCGAAGCACGGCATACTGAGGGCGTAAACGAAGATGCCGCCATAAATAAAAGAATAAACGGTACAGCAGCAAGAAGTTGTAAACGCCTTTTAATGTTTAGGCCGGACAGTATGAAAATAAGGGATGAAAACAGTATGGATAAATGAAGTCCTGATACAGCAACAACGTGGGAGATTCCTGAATTGGACAGCTTTTCGTAAAGCTCGTCATTAAAGTCAGACTTGTCACCTACAAGAATTCCCTTAAGAAGGGCAAGGTTTTGCGGGCTTTGTGACAAAATAGAATCAGCAGCACTGCAGATTTTGTTGCGAAAAAGATTGCCTGCATTTTTGATAAAGAGCAAGGGAGTTTTTACAAAGTTCCTGTTAAGAACATTTACATTTTGTGTATTACCCGAAAGAAAGATATTTCTGCCCTTAAGCTGTGTGTAGTAGTCACCGCTCAGGCTGTCAGGATGAGATACAGAGCCTGAAAGCTTTGTCCAGCAGCGGACAGTGTCCCCGAATTGTGCTTTCAAACCACGACTTTTGGGGATATACATAATCACAGTACCCTTTGCCGAGGTGTCATCGTTTATGCAAAACACATCAAGCTCAAAGGAGTAGGAGTGTGAGGTTTTTACATACCTTGGCTCGCTTGAAACTGTACCAAAAACCCAGGCTTCGGTATTTTTGTATGCGGTAAGTGAATTAATCGATGGACTTTCGGCAAGGAAAAGACGTAAAATTCCAAAGCACGAAAAAGTAATAAGTAAAAGAGGCAAAATAACAAATTTAGGTGAAAATGAAAGGTTTTTAAATGTTGCATAAACGATAAAGACCGCCAGACCCAAAACAGCAAAAGCAAACACACAGGCAAGGGCTTTTAAAAAGCCAAGCCTTGCGGCAAGATAAATTCCTGAAGCAAGGGCGATTACACACAAAGAAAGGTAGTGACGGAATGTGATGATATGCTGGGATTTATACACGGTTGAGTTTCCTTTCTTGCAATTCTGTTGTGTAATACTGTTGTGGTGGAATTCAGGCATAAAGCTCGTTTACCGGGATTTCCAAGGCATCGCAAAGCAGCAGCACTTCATAGTCGGGGACAAATCTCATACCGTTTTCAATGCGTGATACAGTTATACGGTCGTATTCAAAACCCATAAGCTGAAGCTTTACGGCGATATCCTGTTGCGTCAGATGTTTTTGGGTACGAATTTTTTTTAAATTTTTACCAATAATGTTTTTTTGGTTATTGTACCAGTAAATTTTCATATCGCACCACCTTAGTAAATTTTACCATACATTAAGGAATTTTTAAATGCCGTTTTAAAAAAAGATATATTTATATATTATATTATAGAAATTTGACAAAAAATGTGCTAAAGGTGAACATTTTCGGGGCAGGGGGAGGCCCGGGGCGTTGTATAAACAGATTTAAAGTTTTTGTTGCGTTTTGTGTTTGTTTGTGATAAAATTAATCTGTATAACTTTGTAAAAAATTAAAAGTGGAGAAAAACTATGGATGACAGAATTTTCGGAACCAATCCGGTATACGAGGCTCTTAAATCAGGGCGTGAAATAGATAAGATTTTCATTCTTGAAGGGGCAAGGCACAGCCACCTTGCCGAGATTTGCTCTCTTGCAAAAAAACGGGGGATACATTACACAAATGTTAATCGAAAAAAGCTTGATGAGCTTTCAGATGGCGGAAATCATCAGGGGGTACTTGCCTTTGCGGCAATGCATTCCTATGCATCGGTTGAGGATATTCTTGAAACGGCACAAAAAAGAGGCGAGGCTCCCTTTGTCCTGATTGCCGAGGGCCTTAAAGACCCCCACAATTTAGGCAGCATAATCCGATGTGCCAACGCCGCAGGTGCTCACGGGGTTATCATTCCCAAAAACCGCAGTGTGGGACTTAATTCCACCGTGGCAAAGGTGTCGGCAGGTGCGGTTGAATATACCCATGTGGCAAGGGTTACCAATATAGGGGCGACAATAGACAAGCTCAAGGACGCCGGGCTTTGGATTGCAGGTACTGCACTTGAGGGAAGCACCATTCACACCCAGGCTGACCTTACGGGGGCACTTGCCATTGTAATCGGCAGCGAGGGCGAGGGCTTAAGCCGCCTGACCCGTGAAAAGTGTGATTTTCTTGTAAAAATTCCTATGCTTGGTCAGGCTGAATCCCTAAATGCGTCGGTTGCGGCAGGGATTTTGCTTTATGAATCGGTAAGACAAAGACAACTGAAAGAAAAACAGAACTGATTTTGAGCGTGGCTGCATTTTTGCAGCTGCGGCTGAAAGGAAAAGAGTTATGATAGCACAGCTAAGCAGTACGGCACTTCTTGGAATCGACGGGTATATCGTTGATGTTGAAATTGATATATCAAGCGGTCTGCCTGCATTTGACATTGTGGGACTTCCGGATACAGCCGTTAAGGAGTCCAAGGAGCGTATACGTGCGGCAATAAAGAATACGGGTCTTGTTATGCCCTCAAAGCGAATAACGGTAAACCTTGCTCCGGCTGACATAAAAAAAGAGGGTGCTCATTTTGATTTGCCCATTGCTGCGGGGATTCTTATGGCATCCGAGCAGCTTTCCATTTCCGGTGAGAACACCGTATTTTTAGGTGAGCTGTCCTTAAACGGTGATTTAAGGCGAATAAACGGGGTTTTGCCTATGGCAATTTCGGCATTTCAGCGAGGAATAAAAAGAATTTTTCTTCCATATGAAAATGCCCGTGAGGCGGCGGCAATTGAGGGTCTTGAGGTGTTTGGACTTAAGAACTTAAAGGAGCTTGTTCTTCATCTGTCAGGACAAAAGAGCTTAAAACCACATACTTTGGATGTAAACGGTCTGCTTGGTGCAGATGACGGACACGTACTTGACTTCAAAGATGTAAAGGGTCAGGCTTTTGTAAAGCGTGCTCTTGAAATTGCGGCAGCAGGCGGGCATAATCTTTTGATGATTGGCCCTCCTGGCTCGGGAAAAACCATGATTGCACAGCGGATACCGTCAATTCTTCCCGATATGAGCTTTGCCGAATCCCTTGAGGTTACCAAGATTCACAGTATTGCAGGGCTTGTTTCGGACAAAAGTCCCATAATTTCAAACCGTCCGTTCAGGCATCCTCATCACACTATTTCTTCGGTTGGCTTGTCCGGTGGCGGAAGCAATCCCAAACCAGGAGAAATCAGCCTTTCCCACAACGGTGTACTGTTTCTTGATGAGCTTCCCGAGTTCAGGCGTGATGCACTTGAAGCAATGCGTCAGCCCCTTGAAGACGGCGAGGTGACAATTACCCGTGCCGGTGGAACAGTTACATACCCCTGCAGCGTTATGCTGGTTGCCTCAATGAATCCTTGTCCCTGTGGCTATTACGGGGACTCAAGCCGTGAATGCAGCTGCAGCCAGACACAGATTATGAAATATATGAGCAAAATCAGCGGACCGCTTCTTGACAGAATTGATTTGCATATCGAAGTCCCTGCGGTGAAGTACGAGGAGCTTGAATCAAAGGAGCAGGGTGAGTCCTCGGCTGAAATTAAAACACGGGTGAATGCGGCAAGGCGTATTCAGCTTGACCGTTACGGGTCAAGGGGTGTGTATTCAAACAGCCAGCTGACCCCCGAGCTTATGCAAATGCATTGCAAGCTTGATGCTGAGACCAACGAGCTTTTAAGGTCGGCATATGAGACATTGGGCCTAAGTGCTCGTGCCCACAACCGTATCTTAAAGGTGGCACGGACAATTGCGGATTTGGCAGGCGAGGAAAATATAAGTCTTGAGCACGTGGCAGAAGCGATTCAGTACCGTGCCCTTGATAAAAAATTCTTTAATTGATTATAAGTATTGAGAACTGACAGAGAGGACAAAATAATATGAAGCTTAATATTGTGCTTGTTGAGCCTGAAATTCCGTCGAATACAGGCAATATTTCAAGAACCTGTTCGGTAATCGGTGCGGCACTTCACCTTGTTCATCCCCTTGGCTTTGATATAAGCGAAAAGGCGGTAAGGCGTGCAGGGCTTGATTACTGGGATGAGCTTGAAATTCACGAATATCAAAGCTTTGCCGAAGTTAAGGCGGCATATCCTGACGGCGAGTTTTACTATTGCAGTACAAAGGCAAAGCATACATACAGCAGAGTGGAGTTTCCCGTTGAGGGGGAGGGGGAAATCTTTCTTGTTTTTGGCAAGGAAACAAAGGGACTTCCCGAAGTTTTGCTGCGTGAAAACCTGGAAAGATGTATAAGGATACCTATGAAGCCAAATATGAGGTCGCTTAACCTTTCAAATTCGGTTGCGGTGATTGCCTATGAGGTTTTAAGGCAGAATGAATTTAAGAATTTACAAGAGGAAGGATGTATACCAAATGATTAAAATTATGACAGATTTATCGGCGGACATACCAAAGGAGCTTGCAAAAGAGCTTGATATTGCGGTTTTGCCCTTTTATATAAACTGCGGTGATGAAAGTATTCTCGCCGATGTCAACTATACTCCCGATATGTTTTATGAAAAGTTTAAAACCCTGGACGAGATGCCCGGAACAAGTCAGCCGTCACCTGCCCTTTTAGAGGATATGTATCGTAAGCTTGGCAAGGATAATGAGATAATTCACGTTACCATTCCGGCAAACAGCAGCGGCATTGTAAACACCGCACGAAATATTTCCTCACAGCTGATTGAGGACGAGGGCTTTGACATTACAGTTATTGATTCAACCCTTTACAGCTATGGTATAGGAATAAACGTTGTCGAAGCCGCAAAAATGGCTAAAAACGGTGCAACCAAGGATGAAATTGTTGCGTTTTTGAAAGAAAGATTTGAAAAGGACAGAGTATACTTTATTGTTGATGACCTTAAATATCTCCAAAAGGGCGGCAGAATAAAGGCGACTACAATGGTGGTGTCAAAGGTTTTGGATATCAAGCCGATACTTTGGTCAAACGACGGTATGGTTGAAGCCTTTGACAAGGTAAAGGGTCTTAAGCGTGCAATATCAAAGATGGTTGACATTGTGGCTGAAAATATTGAGGATGCTGAAAATGCAACAGTTGTGATTATGCACGCAGATGCTCCCGACAAGGCAGAGCTGACGGCTGAAATGATTAAGAACAAAGTCAACCCCCAAAATATTGAAATCGGTAAAGTAGGTCCGATAATTACCTGTCATGCAGGGGTTGGGGTGTTTGGAGTATATTTCCGCCACAAAGGGATGTAAAAATTGTCCAGACCGCAAAAAGAAAAATATAGTTTGTAAAAAGCGGAAGAAAAATCTTACGATGTTTGATTTTTTATATATTGGACTCTTTTTGCTATAAACAAACTTCACCCCTCAACGTACACAAGTACGCCTTCGGGTTCAGTTTGTTCATTCTGAATCAATTTTCCTATCCCTTAGGTGTGATAAAAATTGTCCAGAACACCAATGCCGTAGGGAATGCATTTATGCATTCCGTATAACCGGAACAGATAAATCTGTTCCCTACAAAGCGTATTTGCCGTAGGAAGGAATAAAAATATGTATCTTGAAAAAGAAGAAATGAAATTTGCGGCAGTCTATGCCATCAGACAATATAAGGCACCTATTGCCGAAAGCCGACTTTATGAGATATTTACATGGGACAAGGATATTATGGAATATTTTGACCTGTCCGCTTCCCTTGCCGAGCTTTTGGAGGATGGGTATATAATAAAAAAATTCTACCGCAACGAGGAGGCACTTTGCCTTTCGGATAAGGGTGACGAGGCTTTCCTTTTCTTTAAGGAGCGTGTTCCCTTTAGCATAAGGGCAAGAATTGATTCGGCAATAGGTCGCATCAAATATGACGAGCTTGCAGACCCCAATGCAATCAGGGGCGAGGTTGTCCTCGCTGCCGAGGAGCAGTATATGGCAAAATGCAGTATAATTGAAAACAAAGTGCCTATCTTGGAGCTTTCCCTCACTATGGGCAAAAAGGTTCAGGCACAAAAGGTTGCGGATTATTTCAAAAAGAATGCAGATAAGATTTATCAGGAAATCCTGAAAATCTGTACAGAGAACTAAGTTCACAAAGAACAAAAGTTATGGAGGCGAGATTGTGTTTACAGCAGGAGAATATGACGTAGTGGTGGTTGGCGGCGGTCACGCAGGGGTTGAAGCATCCTTTGCGGCGGCACGGCTTGGTATGTCCACCTGCCTTTTTTCGATAAGTCTTGACAGTATTGCAAACCTGCCCTGCAACCCAAGCATAGGCGGCACGGCAAAGGGTCACCCTGTCCGTGAAATTGACGCCCTTGGCGGCGAGATGGGCAAGGCGGCTGACGCTACTCTTTTGCAGTCAAGAATTTTAAACCGCGGCAAGGGTCCGGCGGTTTATTCCTTGCGTGCCCAGATTGACAGACGCAAGTATCAGAATGAAATGAAGCACCGTCTTGAGCTTTGCAAGGGACTTGACGTAAAGCAAGGGGAAATTGTAAAAGTCAACCTTGACGAAAATGGTGCAGTATGTTCAGTTGAAACAAGGATGGGTGCAAAATACCTTTGCAAGGCGGTTATAATCTGCAGCGGCACATATCTCAAATCAAGGATAATTATAGGCGAATTCAGTCAGGAAAGCGGCCCTGACGGAGTATTTCCGGCAACCGAGCTTTCGCAAAATCTTCGGGATATCGGGGTGGAGCTTGTAAGATTTAAAACAGGAACGCCACCAAGAGTAAACCGTCTTTCAATTGACTTTTCAAGCCTTGAAGAACAGCAGGGTGATGAAGAAATCACACCCTTTTCCTTTGAAACCGAAAAGCAGCTTGAAAATACCGTCAGCTGCTTTGTTACATATACCAACGAAAAGACCCACAAGGTAATAATGGACAATATCCATCGCTCACCCCTTTATGGTGGGGATATCAAGGGCATAGGTCCAAGATACTGTCCCTCAATCGAGGACAAGATTATGAGGTTTAAGGACAAGGAGCGGCATCAGCTTTTTATCGAGCCTATGGGTGATGATACTGAGGAAATGTATATTCAGGGCTTTTCAAGCAGTCTGCCCGAAGAGGTTCAGCTTGAAATGCTTAAGACCTTGCCGGGACTTGAAAATGCAAAGGTTACACGCAATGCCTATGCCATTGAATACGATTGCTGCAACCCCCTTCAGCTCGATGCAACACTTGAATTTAAAAACATATCAGGACTTTACGGGGCAGGCCAGTTCAACGGCACCTCGGGTTATGAAGAGGCAGCGGCGCAGGGGCTTATTGCAGGCATTAATGCAGCACACAAGATTTTGGGCAGAGAAGCCTTTGTCCTTGACCGAAGTGACGCATATATCGGAACGCTGATTGACGACCTTGTGACAAAGGGCACAAACGAGCCTTACCGTATGATGACCTCAAGGTCTGAATACCGTCTTATCCTGCGTCAGGACAATGCTGATTTAAGACTTACCCCCTATGGCTATGAAATAGGACTTATTTCAGAGGAGCGGTATCAGAAATTCCTTGAAAAGAAACGTTTAATTGAAGAAGAAATTGAAAGGCTGAGCAAAATCGTATATCCGCCAAGTGCCGAGGTAAATGCCTTTCTTGAAAGCCTTTCGGCAACGCCCATTACCACGGGACTTCACGCAAACGATATGCTGAAAAGACCCGAAGTGACCTACGAGGCTTTGGCGGTGCTTGACAAGGAAAGACCAGAGCTTCCAAAGGACGTATGCGAGCAGGTTGAAATCAGCATCAAGTACGAGGGTTACATAAACCGCCAGATTGCACAGGCTGAAAAGTTCAAGCGAATGGAAAACAAAAAAATTCCCGTGGATATTGATTATATGTCGATTGGCGGACTTCGGATTGAGGCAAGACAAAAGCTTGAAAAGATACGACCCCTTTCAATCGGTCAGGCATCCCGAATTTCAGGGGTTTCGCCTGCGGATATTGCGGTTTTGGTTGTATATCTCACCAACCGTTAAGGGGGACAGGTATGAAAAAAATTACCGCAACAAAAAACGATGCAGGGCAGCGTCTTGATAAATTTTTAAGCAAGCTTTTAAAGGATGCCCCAATGGGTATGATTTACAAATGGCTGAGGAAAAAGAGGGTCAAGGTCAACGGCAAAAAACAGGAGATTTCGTATATCCTCAATGAGGGCGATGTTTTAGAGCTTTATATAAACGATGAGTTTTTTGAAAGTGGCACAGCCGAAATAAAACCGAGCCTGCCTGTGGATGTGGTTTACGAGGACGGGAATATCCTTGTTGTAAGCAAGCCCTCAGGCATTGCCGTCCACGGCGAAAAGGACGGCCTGCTTGAAAGAGTTGTGGGTTATCTTTGCGAAAAGGGTGAGTATGCCCCAAATCTTGAGCACACCTTCAGACCGGCACTTTGTAACCGAATTGACAAAAACACCTCAGGTCTTGTTATTGCTGCAAAAAATGCCGCGGCACTGAGAATAATAAATGAAAAGCTTAAAAATCGCGAGATTGACAAGTTTTATATAATGAGGGTTGAAAAAATACCTAATCCCCCGTCGGGCAAAATTTCAGGATATACCCTGAAAAACGAACGGGAACGCAAGGTGTATTTTTATGAAACACCTGTAAAGGGTGCAAAGCCTGCACTTACCTTTTATCGTGCGTTGGGAAGCTCGGGACTTGTTGAGGCACAGCTTATTTCCGGCAGAACCCATCAGATAAGGGCAAGCTTTTCCCATATTGGCTGTCCTCTTTCGGGAGATGTGAAGTATGGTGCAAAAAAGAATAACCGTAATGACTTTCAGCAGCTTTGTGCATACAAGCTGAAATTCAGCTTTAAAACTCCGGCAGGCGAGCTTGAATATCTAAATAATAAAGTGATTGAAATAAAACCAGAAATTTAACATAAGGGGGTGAGTTTTTCGTGGAATGGACAAAAGAACAAAGACAGGCGATATATTCAGGCGGCGAGAATATTCTGCTTGCGGCAGCGGCAGGGTCGGGCAAAACTGCTGTTCTTGTTCAAAGGATAATTGAGCTTATTTCCCGAAAGACCGACCCTTGTGACATAAATCAGCTTCTTGTGCT
>JAZRJL010000019.1:0-19059 GCA_045645805.1 Clostridia bacterium
TAAAATCATTTCATCAAACATATCCATTGCTTCAAACTTGTATTCAATAACAGGGTCACGCTGTGCATATGCACGAAGATTGATTCCGTGTCTTAATTGCTCCATACTGTCGATATGGTCCATCCACTTAGCATCAACTGCACGAAGAAGAATTACCCGCTCAACCTCGCGAATATTCTCGCCAAACAATTCCTCCTGTGACTTATACTTTTCTTCAACAACCTCAAGCAATTGTTCTGTAAGCGAATCAACCGTCATATGGTCAATTTCGTGGTCATCAAATTCAAGCTGACCATCAGCAAATTCCCCAAAGGAATCAGTAAGCTGAAGTCTTATCGCATCCCACTGCCATTCCTCAGCATGCTGATTTCCGCCGGTGTTAAGCATAATTATATTTTCAATAACGCTGTGCATCATTTTTACAATAGTTGCACGAAGGTCAACTCCGTCCAGAACGTCATTTCTCTGCTTGTAAATCATTTCACGCTGCTGATTGTTTACATCGTCATAGTTAAGAACGTGCTTACGGATATTAAAGTTTCTGCCTTCAACTCTTGATTGTGCAGTTTCGATTGAATTTGAAACAATTTTGCTTTCTATTGCTTCATCTTCTTCAAAACCAACCATATCCATAATACGGCTAATTTTATCTGCAGCAAAAAGTCTCATAAGCTCATCTTCAAGAGAAAGGAAAAACCTTGATTTACCTGCATCACCCTGACGTCCTGCACGGCCACGAAGTTGATTGTCAATTCTGCGGCTTTCGTGACGTTCAGTGCCGATTATATAAAGACCACCTGCTGCAAGAACCTCTGCTTGTTCAGGCTCAATTTCAGCTTTGTATTTATCATTCAGTGTGCGGAATGTATTTCTTGCATTAATAATCTCTTCATCAGAGGTTTCAGCAAACCCTGTCGCCTGCACAATGAGTTCGGGAGCAAAGCCCATAAATTCCATTTCTTTTTTTGCCATAAACTCGGCATTACCGCCAAGAACAATATCTGTACCACGACCCGCCATATTGGTCGCAATGGTTACAGCACCTTTTTTACCTGCCTGTGCTACAATCTCCGCTTCTTTTTCGTGCATTTTTGCATTCAGGACATTATGCTTTATACCTTTTCGTTTAAGCATACCGCTAAGCTGCTCGGACTTTTCAATTGAAACTGTACCGATAAGCACCGGCTGCCCGATAGAATGAGCCTTTTCAACCTCACCTATTACAGCATTGAACTTTGCCTGCTCGGTCTTGTAAATCACATCAGGCAAATCCTGTCTTATCATAGGTTTGTTTGTGGGAATAACCACAACATCAAGATTGTAAATTTCCTGAAATTCGGTTTCTTCGGTAAGTGCAGTACCCGTCATACCCGAAAGCTTGCTGTAAAGTCTGAAAAAGTTCTGGAAAGTAATTGTAGCTAAGGTCTTGCTTTCGTTTTCAACCTTAACGTGTTCCTTTGCTTCAATAGCCTGATGAAGACCGTCGCTGTAACGTCTGCCAAACATAAGTCTGCCGGTAAACTCGTCAACAATGATAACCTGACCGTCTTTTACAACATAGTCCTTATCACGACGCATTATGCCGTGCGCCTTGATTGCCTGATTGATATGATGCGAAAGTGTCATATTTTCAGGGTCGGTAAGGTTCTCGATGCCAAACGCCTTTTCAGCTTTTTTAACCCCGTCAGGGGTAAGAACTGCAGTTTTTGCCTTTTCGTCAACTACATAGTCAACATCGGTATAAACTTCTTCAGCTTCCTCCTTGCTGTCGGTTTCAACAACTCTTTTGCATTTGAGGGTTTTCGCAAACAGGTCAGCCTGCTCATAAAGAGCGGTTGATTTGTCACCAACACCGGATATAATAAGCGGTGTTCTTGCTTCGTCAACAAGGATACTGTCCACCTCATCAACAATTGCGTATGAGTGACCACGCTGAACCTTTAGCTCTTTATAAATAACCATGTTATCACGCAGATAGTCAAAACCCATCTCGTTGTTTGTACCGTAAGTAATATCCGCATTGTATGCCGCACGTCTTTGCTCGTTGTCCATATCGTGAATAATAAGTCCAACCGAAAGGCCAAGGAAGTTGTAAAGCTTACCCATCCATTCGCTGTCACGTTTCGCAAGATAATCGTTTACTGTAACGATATGCACACCCTTGCCCGAAAGTGCGTTAAGGTATGCAGGCAAGGTTGCAACAAGAGTTTTTCCCTCACCGGTTTTCATCTCGGCAATTCTGCCTTGATGAAGAACAATGCCGCCGATAATCTGAACAGGGAAGTGCTTCATCCCCAAAACTCTTGACGAAGCCTCACGACATACCGCAAAAGCTTCGGGTAATATATCATCCAAAGTTTCACCATTTAAAAGACGCTGTTTGAAAATATTTGTCATCCCGGTAAGCTCGGCATCAGTTTTTGCTGCCATTTCATTATCAAGTGAAAGAACCTGTTCCATAATTGGATTTATTCTTTTAAGCTCTCTTTCACTGTAGGTTCCTATCACCTTTTCAATAAGGCTTTTAAAGCTCATAACGCTACCTCCGTATATATCCTTTGCCCAATAAAAGGGCATACTTTCATACATAATTATAATTCTTGTTATTATAACACATTTTTTATAACTTTACAAGGGTTTAAGCTAAATATTAACAAACTTTTTGGAATAATTTTCATAGGCTTGACTATAATATTCTTGTAGAATTTTTTTAAAAGGAGAAAAAAGAAAATGACTCTTCAATTATCACAAAATCTTTCTGCATTTATGTTAAGATTTCAAAAACAAAGTCAGGAAGAAAAGCTTGTTGCAGAAAAACTTGAAACACTGAAGATAAATATAAATGACAGCAGGGACAAAATTCGTTCTGCTCACGAAAACTTTAATAATGTAATTGACGAAAAAATGATTGATTTCTATATTTACAAAATACAAGCCGAACAAAGTCGCTATGCACAGCTTTTAAAGGAATATAAAGAAATTTCTGCAACATATATTCCCTCTTCAATTTAAGGAGAATTTATTTTTAAAAAAATTTTTAAGAAATTTGAAAATTTTGCTTGCATTTTTAAAAAATATGTGTTATAATTTAAACTCGTTGGTGGTAAGACAAAACTTCTGCCAAGTATGCGCCAGTAGCTCAGCTGGGTAGAGTGACTGGCTACGAACCAGTAGGTCAGGGGTTCGAGTCCCTTCTGGCGCACCAAAAAAGATGATTTCGATTAAGAAATCATCTTTTTTATTTGTAAACCTTTATTATATAAAAATAATTTCAGGCATACCTATATAGTTTAAATTAAGTTCCCTGACCACTTGCATTGCCTTTTCAAAATTATTTATAACAAGCTAAGACATCACAATTCAGGTATAGATGTAAACCGTCTGTTTATACCGCCCTCGGTCACTTCTTTTGTATCATACACCACTTCTTCGGCATAAGCCTTAGTTTCTTTCAAAAAAATATAATTTTTCAAAGAAAAACCCGCACCTGTTGAAAGAATAACAGAAATTTTGGGCACAGCACCGTCTTTCATATAGTAATCAGACACCTCAAAATTAACATTTCCTGCTTGAACAAATCCGTCAAACAAAACAAAAGTACCATCTTCCTTGTCGTCCACATAAAGTGCCCAATTTTGTCCGTCATTCCACAAAAACTCACCCTTGCCACTGCGTTCAGCTGAGGTTGCAAGGACAACCCGTTCATCAACGCCATCACCATCGGTATCGCCAACATACGAAGTCACTTCGGTCATATTATTTATTTCAGCAGACAAGCCCGAAGCTTTTATCTCCACTCTATTAATTTGTTCTTGCTGATTTTCTACATTGTTTTCATTTGGATTATTCTGCTCAATATTTTCTTTTCCGCAGCCAGAAACCAGCACTAAAGCTGCAATTAAAATCGTTAAACATTTAAGCTTTTTCATACAAGACACCTCTTACGCTCTTTAACAAGCAGTTTTACCATCTTCCGAAGGTTTAGTCCTTACTGTCTTTTTAACAGCTTTCTTTTCTTCACGGATTACAAATGGCTGTGCTTTTTCTGTCACACATTCCTTTGTAACGGTAACAGTTTTTATGCTTGAATCTGATGGAATTTCATACATAATATCCTGCATAATTTCTTCAACTATTGTACGCAATCCTCTTGCACCTGTATTTCGTTTTATCGCCTTGTCAGCAATTGCATCTACCGCCTCATCGTTAAATTCAAGCGTTGCGCCATCCATTTCAAGAAGCTTTGCATACTGCTTCACAAGTGCATTCTTAGGCTGTGTAAGAATCATTTTAAGTGCATCCTTGTCAAGAGAATCAAGGGTAGTAATAACAGGAACACGACCAATAAATTCAGGGATAAGACCAAATTTAAGCAAATCATCCGGTATAAGCTGCTTTAAAATTTCACCACGGTTTTTATCCTTTTTGCTTTCAACAACAGCACCAAAGCCAAGCGCTTTGCTGTTTACACGGCTTTCAATAATTTTGTCAATACCCTCAAACGCACCGCCGCAAATGAACAAAATATTTGTTGTATCTATCTGTATAAACTCCTGATGCGGATGTTTTCTTCCGCCGTTGGGTGGTACAGATGCAACAGTACCCTCAAGAATTTTAAGAAGTGTTTGCTGAACACCCTCACCGCTTACGTCACGGGTAATTGACGGATTTTCAGACTTTCGTGAGATTTTGTCAATTTCATCAATATAGATAATTCCCTTTTCAGCCTTTTCGATATTGTAATCTGCGGCCTGAATAAGCTTCAAAAGAATATTCTCAACATCCTCGCCAACATATCCGGCTTCGGTAAGAGAGGTTGCATCAACTATAACAAAAGGAACCTTCATCACCTTTGCTAAGGTCTGTGCAAGAAATGTTTTACCTACACCTGTGGGGCCAAGAAGCAAAATATTGCTTTTCTGAAGCTCAATATCATCGTTTTCAAGATTATAGCCTATTCTTTTGTAATGATTATAAATCGCTACCGAAAGTGCCTTTTTGGCTGCATCCTGACCAATAATATAATCATCAAGAAAAGCCTTTATTTCCTTTGGTTTGGGCAAATCGGTTATCTCTGATTCTGCAGTTTCAGGAGTAATATCTTCAAACTCGTCTTCAAAAATCTCAAAGCACAAATCAACACATTCGTTGCAGATATAAACACCCGGACCCTCAATCAGTTTTTTTACCTGTTCTTCGGGCTTTCCACAAAATGAGCAGCGAAGCTGCCTAATATCGTTATTGTTTGACATCACAAAAGCTCCTTTTAAACAATCTATCTCTTTTCTACTATTTTATCAATAAGACCATATTTAAGTGCCTCTTCAGCTGACATAAAATTGTCACGTTCGGTATCTTTTTGAATTACATCAAGAGGCTGACCGGTATTTTCAGCAAGCATACGGTTAAGTTTATCCTTCATTTTGATTATGCGTTCTGCATGAATCTGAATGTCGGTTGCCTGTCCCTGAGTTCCGCCAAGGGGCTGATGAATCATAATTTCGCTGTTGGGAAGAGCAAATCTTTTGCCCTTTGCACCGGCAGAAAGTAAAAATGCACCCATAGATGCCGCCATACCGACACAGATTGTTGATACATCTGCCTTTGTGTATTGCATTGTATCATAAATTGCCATACCTGCAGTTATTGAACCACCCGGACTGTTGATATAAAGGTTTATATCTTTATCGGGGTCTTCACTATCAAGGAAAAGAAGTTGAGCAACAACAAGACTTGCAGTTGCATCATTCACTTCATCTGACAAAAATATAATTCTGTCCTTTAAAAGGCGTGAAAATATGTCATATGACCTTTCACCTCTGCTTGTTTGCTCAATTACATATGGTACCAAACTGTTATTCATAAAATTACCTCCAAATTAAGTAAAATTTTATCGTTTTCAGAAAACGACATTTTTCAACATTGCTTATAAATGCAAAGCAAGGTTAATCGAAATTGATTAACCTTTGCTTAAAATATTTGTAATCAGCTTATTTCAAAGAAGCATTCTTAACAAGGAATTCAACTGTCTTTTCAACCTTTTTGGCATCCTTGATGTCTTCAACGCGAACATAATTCTTAACGTCTTCAACCTTCATTTTGCTCTGCTCGGCAATCTTTTCAAGCTCAGCCTCAACTTCCTTGTCAGTTACTTCGATGCCTTCAACCTTGGCAATCTTTTCAAGAACAAGAGAGGTCTTAACCTGCTTTTCAGCTTCAGGTCTAATCTGAGCCTTCATTGCATCAAGTGTAACACCTGTGTACTGTGCATACTGCTCAATGCTTAAACCCTGATAACTGAGCTGCATAGCAAACTCACGGATTTTATTTTCAACAGCTGTTTCAAACATAGCTTCAGGAATATCAATTTCTGTATTATTACAAATTGTTTCCACAATTTTGTCTTCTAATTCTCTCTTAGCCTTTTCTTTGTTCTGTTCCTTAAGCTTTTTGGTCAAATCTGCCTTATATTCCTCAAATGTGTCAAATTCACTTATATCCTTTGCAAATTCGTCATCAAGTTCAGGAAGCTCCTGGGCCTTAATAGCATTGATTTTAACCTTGAAAAGTGCAGGCTTACCCTTAAGATTTTCAGCATGATATTCTTCAGGGAATGTAACGTTTACATCAACCTCGTCACCTGTGTTTTTACCAACAAGCTGTTCTTCAAAGCCGGGGATAAACTGACCTGAACCAAGCTTAAGGTCGAAATTCTCGCCCTTGCCGCCATCAAATGCAACGCCGTCACAAAATCCTTCAAAATCAATTGTAACTGTATCATCAAGAGCAGCAGCACGGTCCTCAACAGTAACCTGTCTTGCATTTCTCTGACGTACCTTTTCAATCTCACCGTTTATTTCTTTCTCGGTTGTTCTGTGGGTAATTTTCTTTACTTCAACACCCTTATATTCACCAAGCTCAAAGTCAGGCTTTACTGCAACCTTTGCTGTAAATACAACACCATCTTCTTTTGAAATTGACTTAACATCGATTTCAGGCTGAGCAACAGCTTCGATATTTTGTTCTTCTATTGCTTTATCATATGCATCAGGAAGAACGATGTTAACGGCATCTTCAAAAAAGATTTCGCTGCCATAGTACTTTTCAATTATCTGACGGGGAGCTTTACCTTTTCTGAAACCGGGTATAGAAATCTGACCTACGTTCTTTTTATAAGCCTTTTCGATACCGGCTTTAAATTCTTCGCCGTTTACAGAAAACTCAAATTCTACAACATTTTTTTCTGACTTTTTAACTTTACTCATTTGAACATTCCTCTCTTACTTCTCTAACAAATAGGTTAGAAATTTCCTTTTTTATCTTTTCTACCCATAATGAAGTCATTATACCACAACTGTCTCGTCTTGACAAGTGGCATTTTAATATTTTTTTGCAGTTTATTTTACTATTTTTTAGCTGTTTATACTAAAATCGGCATAAAATTCACATAATCTCCTGCCACAAGCTTAAGATTTACCCCGTCAAACTGACCTGTAACTGCATTTTTTTGTGAAAATGAGTGTAGGTGTCCGTATACGCAGGTTTCAACATTATATTGCTTCATAATATCAAGAAAATCACGGTTTGGACTGTCAATGCATACCGGCGGATAGTGAAGCCCCACAATGATACGTTCCTTTTTTAATTTTACAGCATCCTCAAGGGCAATAACAAGGCGTTTTCGTTCACGGTCAAGAATTCTCTCATCATCTTCACTTTGCCCATCCTTATACCACCATCCACGAGTTCCACAAATTGCAGCATTTTCAAATTCAATTGCGTTATTATTAAGTATAGTTATTGAATCAAACTTGTTTTCTTTTAAAAACTTGTTCATTTTTGAAAGAGTTGTCCACCAATAATCGTGATTACCCTTTAAAATAACTTTTTTACCGTTAAGACGATTTATGAATTTAAAGTCTTCATACGCATCTTCAATATATGTTGCCCAGGACACATCTCCCGGTATAACAACCAAATCATCATCAGAAACGATGCTTTGCCAGTTTTCTTCTATTTTTTTTGTATAATTACCCCAGGCATCGCCAAAAACATCCATCGGCTTGTCTGTACCAAATGACAAATGCAAATCTGCCAAGGCATATATCGCCACAAAGCATCACCCCCTTATAATCTTCTTAAGAAAGGGCTGTTTAAAAGCTATGCTTTTTTAAACAGCCCTTATGGTTAACCTTTAATGAAATTATTTACTGTGTCAAGCAGCTCATTCTTGTCACAAACACCTTCAAATCTCTTTTCTGCATTTTTAAGAGCGTTGAGCGATGCAGGAATTTCCATTCCTGAAACATCTGAAAGAAGTTCAAGAAGACCAAAATCATCAAGGTCTACTGTTTCGCCGTCCTTACCAAGTGCCGAAAGAACACTCTGGTTGAATTTAAACGGACTTGCTGTTGAAACAATTACAACCGGAGTTTCATCTCCTGTTTCGGTCTTATACTGGTTATAAACATCAACAGCAACAGCTGTGTGAGTGTCTATAGTATAGTTAAATTCCTGATTGGTTTTGTAAATACAAACCTTTGTGAAGTAATCATCACAACAACCTGCCCAAAATATTTTTGAAAGCTTCTTTTTGATATCTGCAGTAACGGTATACTTTCCGTTCTTTGCAAGGTCTGACATCCATTTTGAAACCTTTTTGTCATCATTGCCGGAAAGGTCAAACAAAAGTCTTTCAAGATTGCTTGAAATAAGAATGTCCATTGACGGTGAAATTGTTGTATGGAATTCACGATTTTTATTGTATTCACCTGTTTTAATAAACTCGGTCAAAACATTATTTGAGTTTGATGCACAGATGAGCTTTTTCACCGGAACCCCCATCTTCATTGCATAATAAGCAGCTAAAATGTTGCCGAAGTTACCTGTGGGAACACAAATGTTGATTTTGTCACCAAGTTCCACCTCGCCTGATGCAACCATATCGCAATATGCTGACACATAGTACACAATTTGAGGAACAAGTCTGCCCCAGTTAATTGAGTTTGCGGATGACATTACACAGTTGTTTTCAAGAAATGCTTTATTTGCAGATTCATCGGTAAATATTGCCTTTACACCCGACTGTGCATCATCAAAATTTCCTTTTATACCGGATACAAAAACGTTCTTACCTTCCTGAGTAATCATCTGAAGCTTTTGAATATCACTTACTCCTTCGCTTGGATAAAAAACTACAATCTTTGTACCCTCAACATCGCTGAAACCTTCAAGTGCAGCCTTACCTGTATCACCTGAGGTCGCAACAAGGATAACAACAGTTTTATCCTCACCTGTCTTTTTCATAGCTTTTGTCAAAAAGTGAGGTAAAATTTGAAGTGCCATATCCTTAAATGCACAGGTTGGACCGTGCCAAAGTCCAAGAACATTGGTGCCCTTTTTGAGGTTTACAAGAGGAGCAGGACTCTCCGCTGAGAATTTCCCGCCACCATATGCATTCTCCGCACATTCACGAAGTTCTTTCACAAGAAAATCTGTAAGATATTTTTTAAGAACATAAACCGCTCTTTCGGTGTAGCTGAGCTTAACCATCTTTTTTATATCAACAAGGGTAAGGCTTGGTATTTCCTCAGGAACAAACAGACCGCCTTCTTCAGACAGGCCTTTTTTAATTGCTGCTGCGGATTTAACACTTAAGCCTTTGTTTCTGGTGCTTATATACTGCATTATTTTCAAATCCTTTCAAATTAGTTTCTCTTTATTTAAACACAGAAAGGAGCAGAGTCGGTTTTAAACCGACCAAGCTCCCTTTATCATACCAAATATCAGGTACAAATTTGTTTTAAAGACCTTAAGCAATGTACTTCTTTACGAGGTCGGTTGCATCTTTTTCTTCAGCACTAACCATAAGAGTAAAGGATACATCAAATTTCTTTTCAAGAGCTTCAAGGGTAACGATAAGCTCGTCAATATTTGACATATCAGCTGAAGGAACACTTTTGAATACACTGTCAATAAAGATATGTGTAACATCAAAGTTCTGAGCAATAATACCACTGAGAAGACCTGCAAACATATCAAAGTTCTTTATATCAAACTGCTCGGTATTAACCATTCTTGCAGCTCTGTCAATATCATGCATCAGGCGATTGCCTTCCGTAATGCAAACTACGTTTCCTTTCTCCAATGAAATCGCATTGTTTACATCATCGATAAGTTTCTTTGTTTTTCCGCTGCCTTTGAGACCAATGTGAATTTTAATCATATTAGCTACCGCCTTTCTCTGTTTCAATACATTTAAGAACGTATTTTTTCTTTATGTTTATATAATATCATAAAATTTTAAATTACACAATAGTTTTTTTGAATTATTTTAATCTTTTTTCCAAATCTTCCCTCATATCTTCATAACCTGGCTTACCAAGAAGTGCAAACATATTCTTTTTGTAACTTTCAACACCCGGCTGATTAAAGGGATTTACGCCCAGGATATAACCACTTATACCGCAAGCCTTTTCAAAGAAGTATACAAGCTGACCAAGAGTATATTCATCAAGAGCTTTAAGCTTTAAAATAAGATTGGGAACCTGACCGTCAGTATGTGCAAGCAATGTACCCTCAAATGCTTTTTTGTTTACAAAATCAACGGTTTTACCTGCAAGGAAGTTAAGTCCGTCAACGTTGTCCTTATCTTCGCCTATTGTAATATCCTCTTTTGTGTTTTCAACATAAAGAACAGTTTCAAACAGGTTGCGAAGGCCATCCTGAATATACTGACCCATTGAATGAAGGTCCGTTGAGAAACAAGCACCTGCAGGGAAAATACCCTTTTGGTCCTTACCTTCGCTTTCGCCGTAAAGCTGTTTCCACCATTCAATGAAATACTGAAGCTCAGGCTCATAATTTACAAGCATTTCAATGTTCTTACCCTTGCGATAAAGAACATTACGTACAGCAGCATACTGATAACATTCATTCTCGTCAAGATTATCGTTTGCATAAAGTGCTGATGCGTCTTTCGCACCCTCCATAATTTTGTCTATATCAGCACCGCATACAGCAATGGGCAAAAGACCAACTGCAGTAAGTACAGAATATCTTCCACCTACATCATCCGGAACAACAAATGTTTCATAACCCTCGGTATCAGCAAGGTTCTTAAGTGCACCGCGTGACTTGTCTGTTGTGGCAAAAATTCTATTCTTTGCTTCCTCCTTGCCATACTTCTTTTCAAGATAATCCTTAAAAATTCTGAACGCAATTGCAGGCTCGGTGGTTGTGCCTGACTTTGAAATAATATTTACCGAAACATCTTTGTCTTCAATAGACTTAAGCAAGCTGTTTATGTAGTTGGGACTTATGCTGTTGCCGGCAAAGAAAATCTGTGTTTTTGAGTTAAAGTTGTAAAATGGTCCCTGCAAAAAGTCAATTGCAGCCTTTGCACCAAGGTATGAGCCACCAATACCAATAACAATCAAAACATCTGAATTGTTTCTGATTTTTTCAGCAGCGGCCTTAATTCTTGCAAACTCTTCCTTATCATAATCTGTAGGCAGGCTGACCCAGCCAAGGAAATCACTGCCCGCACCGGTCTTGCTGTGCAGCATATCATGTGCAGACTTAACCTGTCCCTTTATATTTTCAAGCTCTTCCTCGCTGAAGAAGCCCAAAGCTTTTTTGTAATCAAACGTAATATTCTTCATTTACTTTCCCTCCGAAAATCTTGACAATAATTTCTATTTTACTATCCCGATTATTCTATCATATAAATTTTTATATTTCAATGGTATTTTAAAAAATTTTGCCACATTTTATATAATCTTTTATTTACTTCTGTCGAAATTTTGACAAAAAATTTAGTTCTTATATTATATACTAAAGATGTTGTTTGAAATGAGGTGATTTATCTGCCAGTTGTTTACATAGATATACTTTTTGTTGTAAATTTTTATATGAATACAGTTATACTTTTCTGTGCATCGCTTCTTTTAAGAAAAAACGTACCTATCACACGACTACTATTAGTTTCATGCAGCCTTGCTCTTTATTCTGTATTTATGTTTTTCCCCGAAATAAGCTTTTTATATTCGGGAATATGTAAGATCTTCGTTCTGTTTGTTGCTTCTGTAATAGTATTTAATGCAAAAGGAATTCCACAAAAACTTAAGGGATTTATAAGCGTACTATCAAGCTATGCAGTATTTGCAGGAATTCTTTACGCACTAATTTTTGCAACAGACTTTGGTACACACTTAGGCTCTGCTGTATCAAACGGAGAAATTTATCTTGATGTAAAAATATCAACACTTTTTTTCTCAGCAACACCGGCTTTTCTTTGTGTTTACATTCTGTCTTACATAAAAAAGACAAACATAATAAATGCCCCACAATTATATGAGGCATCTGTCAAATTTACAGACAGGGAATTCTTATTTTCTGCTTATGCAGACACAGGCTGTATGATAAAAGACCCTTTATCTGGCAAGCCTGTTGTTATAATAAGTCAAAAAGCGGCAAAAAAACTTTTACCCACAAATGTATTTCGTTTTATTACAAGCAAAAGCTGTGAATTGTCTTCGGGTGAATATATTACCAGATACAGAAGAATTCCAGTTTTAACCGTATCTGATCAAGACAATGTTTTACAAGGCTTTGTTGCAGAACAAGTTTGTATTGATAATATTATTTTTCCTAAAACAACTGTGGTTATTTCAAACGCAGAACACTTATGCTTTGACAATAACTTCGATTTGATTTTTAACCCAAATATGTTTTTTTCAAATTTGACAACACCATACGAAAGGATTACAGACTATGCTTGAATTTTTTTTACATAAACTAAATTTTTTAATTAATCGCCTTATTGTCAAAATAAAACCACCTGCAGAAGTTCATTATATTGGTTCTGCCGAAACGCTGCCACCACCTCTTTCTGCAGAAGAAGAAGAAAAGCTTATTTTTATGCTTCGCGAGGACGCTGACAATACGACTACAAAAAACACCCTTATAGAACACAATCTTAGACTGGTTGTATATATAGCAAAAAAATTTGAAAGTACCGGTGTTGGTATTGAAGACCTTGTTTCTATAGGTACAATCGGGCTTATAAAAGCTATAAACACCTTCAAGCCAGATAAAAATATTAAGCTTGCAACCTATGCTTCACGATGCATTGAAAATGAGATATTGATGTATCTCAGAAAAAACAGCTCAAATAAGGTTAATATCTCAATTGATGAGCCACTTAACATCGACTGGGATGGAAACGAACTTCTTTTATCCGATGTTTTAGGTACAGACTCGGATATAACACAACGTCACATAGACGAAGAGGTTGACAAAGAGCTTTTACATATTGCAATGACAAAACTCTCTGCCCGTGAGCAGAACATTATGAAGCTACGCTTTGGTATAGATTCTGACGGTGAAGAAAAAACACAAAAACAGGTTGCGGATATGCTTGGAATTTCCCAATCATACATATCCCGTCTTGAAAAACGAATTTTTTCCCGCCTTAAACGTGACATAAATAAAATGATTAATGGTTGAGATATTTCATAATTCCAAGATAAATCCCCCATGCCACCTTTCGTTGGTATTGGGGATTTTTTAAGGCTTCACGTTCCTGATAGTTAGATAAAAATCCACATTCAACAAGGACCGACGGGACTTCATTACCTTTAAGCACATATATTTTTTCACCCGTTGCTTTTACTGTACGTGTATTAGCTTTATCAACAACTTCTTTTGCTGATTGCTGAATAGCTTCGGCAAGAGCTTTACTTTCGGGATAATTTTTATCATAAAAAACTTGAAGTCCACTGTACTTGCTTTCTGCAAATTTATTCATATGTATACTTATAAAAATATCCGCTTTATAATCATCAATATTCTTTTTTCTCATTTTTAAGTCTGACTGCTTTTGCGATACGCTTTTGGGTCGATTGGGGTCTGCTGTATTAGTATCTTCAGCCCTGGTCATATAGCATATCCCGCCATTTTCTTCAATATAACTTTTAAGAAGCATCGAAATATCAAGATTCAACTCCTTCTCAACAGCATCCCCCTCAGAGGCACCCTTGTCAACTCCACCGTGTCCTGGGTCAATTAAAACAATGGTATTTGACATAGGAGATGACATTGTTTCAACTGTTTTTATACAAAAAACACTACCAATAAAAAAAAGAACCGTACCAAAACAAACTAAGAATATTGATAAAGTATATTTTCTCTTTCCTGAAATAAGTAATATTCTTATATTCTTTTTCATTTTCTCACCCTCTCAGGTGAATAATATGTTTGTATTTGCTTGTATTATGCAAATATTATGAATAAATTTTTTTATTATGTATATAATAAATTTAGAATTTCCTCTTGACTTTTTATAAAATTGGTGTATACTATATTTTGTTAATTAAATATTCCTCCTTAGCTCAGTCGGTAGAGCGCATGACTGTTAATCATGATGTCGCTGGTTCAAGCCCAGCAGGGGGAGCCACAAAAAACGACTTGTTTCGACAAGTCGTTTTTTCAATGAAATTTACCTGCGTCAAGTGAAATAGCTTCGCTATGAAATACACTTCGTGTATGAAATATTGCTACGCAATATGAAAAGGCAAATTTTATTTCAGATTTTTCTGCAAGAAAAATATTTCATAATCCGTCAGGATTATTTCACATCGAACGAAGTGAGATATTTTATTAAAAACTAAACTGCATCTATTATGAACGTGAAAGCCAGAAAAAAGTATCGACTTTGTCGGTGCTTTTTTCAACGAAATAAATCCTGCGGATTTGTGAAATACCTTTCGGGTGTGAAATATTACTACATAATGTGAAATACGCCTTGCGGCGTGTGATAAAAGGATTTATTTTATTTCACAGAAAACATTTAAGTCTTTTTTTTGCAAAAAAAAAAAGCTTACCGAAAGTATTCGATAAACTTTTTTGTAACTGGTGCGCCCGAAGAGACTTGAACTCCCACGTCATTGACACTAGATCCTAAGTCTAGCGCGTCTGCCAATTCCGCCACGGGCGCATGAAATTTAACATATGATATTGTATCAGCAAAAAGTATATTTGTCAAGTAAAATATAAACTTTTATATTTAATTAGTAAAATATTTCATTGAAAAAAGCACCGACAAAGTCGATGCTTTTTTCTGGAGCTACCTAGCAGAGTCGAACTGCCGACCTCATCCTTACCAAGGATGCGCTCTACCTACTGAGCTAAGGCAGCAAAAGTGGCGATCCGGATGGGGCTCGAACCCACGACCTCCAGCGTGACAGGCTGGCATTCTAACCAACTGAACTACCGGACCATGTTTGTACCACCTGAAAGATGATACCACAATTTATTTAAAAAGTCAAGTATTTAAATAAAAAATTTATCTTATTTTTTTAGTTAAAAAACCATATCTCTTAGTACGTCTTTTCTTGCCAGCATTTCATCAATTCTCTCAATGTAATCCTTAGGTTCTTTTACATTAAAAATGCGTTCAATACGGTCTGTTTCACGGTCAACTGTTTTTGTCACACCACCGCATCCAAGGGAGATTATAGACTGCACTTCCTCCATTATATAAATATTATAAATACTTTCTGTTCCCGGTTTCGCATAACCTACATTTTCAAGATTGCCAAGCATATTTTTCTGTCTGTAAAGATAGTATGGATTCTTTCCGTTTTCCATAATTGTATTACGTGCAAAATCTACCATTTTTACAACTTCGTCACCATTGGTCAACGCAAAATCACCCAATGTCTCATGAAGCTTTGACGACCGTTTTATGCTCATTGTATGAACCGTTGTGTTTCCAGGGTTCAACTTTTCCACTTCTTCGACAGTATATTTAAACATATCAAGGGTTTCACCCGGAAACCCTGCAATAATATCCATATTTATAGTATTGATTCCACTTTCACGTGCCATATATACCGCATTTCTTATATCATCAGGTGTATGGTTTCTGCCAATAATATCAAGGATACTTTGATTCATTGTCTGAGGATTTATACTTATACGATCAATCCCGTACTTATTTATCACATCCAGCTTTGCTTTTGTTACAGTATCAGGACGACCTGCTTCAACGGTAAATTCTTTGTTTTGCGACAAATCAAATGTGCAAAATATTTTATCAATCAACCCGTTAAGCTGATACTCATCAAGTGTTGTAGGTGTTCCGCCGCCTATATATACCGTCTCAACAGTTTTACCCATATCATTTATAATTTCAGCTGTATATTCGATTTCACGATACAAACATCTAAGATATTCAGGGATAAATTTTGCACTTTTTGCCCCGCTGTTACTGACAAACGAACAATAAACACAACGTGTGGGACAAAACGGAATACCTATATACAAGCTTATACCGTTAGACTTCATTGAATCGATTACAGGATTTTCGATGGCTGCAATCCTCACAGCAAGTTCAGCTTTACTTATATCTGCGTTATATTCACGAACAAAAGCGCCAATTGCAGCATTGACGCTTTTTTCAGACTTTAAAAGTTTTCGTGCAAGCTTTACAGGACGTATCCCGTCAAGTATTCCCCAGGGTCTTTCACATTCATTCTTCAAGGTACATATTATCCTTTCTTTGTTTTCCTATGGTAGTAGAAAATCCGTGTCCGGGACATACCCTTATATCATCTTCAAGAACCATAAGCTTTTCTTTAATGGACCTTATTTCATCTTCATAGCTGCCAAGCGGAAAATCAAATCTGCCGATCGCACCCGAAAATAATGTATCTCCACTTATAAGTAAATTATCCACCAAAAAGCACGAGCTACCAACCGTATGACCAGGTGTATGTATAACCTTTATTTTTAGACTGTCAACAACGATTTCATCACCATCATTAAACAAACAATCTGCCGGCGGAATATTCAATTTAGACCAATGCTCACCGGCAAGATTCAATTTGGGATCGGAAAGATACTTTTCCTCCTCGGTATGGACACAAATTTCTGCATTGGTGGCTTTCTTCAATTCTTCAAGTGCAAGAATATGGTCAAAATGTGCGTGAGTAAGAATAATCTTCTTCAATGTCAAGCCCTTTTTCTTAATAAAGGCAAGAATTTTATCAGCATTGTCAGCAGCATCAAACAAAACTGCATTTTTTGTTTCCTCGTCTGCAATAATATAACAATTTGTAACCAAATCACCTAAAACAAATCTTTGAAAAATCATTATTAACTCCTTTTAAATTCCCGCATTATTGACGTCTGCGTACAACCGCAAGAACACCATCAATACTTTTAAGCTTCTTTATTGACGATTCAAGATGTTCTGTATTTTTTATTTCAATGGATATTTCAACAATAGCCAAGTTATTTTTTGCAGTTCTTGCATTAAGCCCCTTAATCGGAACTTTAAGCTCTGCCATAACCGTTGTTATATCAACAAGAAGCGAATTGCGGTCAGATGCTGTTATACAAAGAAGTGCCTGGAAGTTGTTTTCAACCTCATTCGCCCACGATACCTTAATAAACCGCTTTTCCTCCTCGGGAGAAAAATGTGCATTTGTAATATTGATGCAATCGGTACGATGAACAGCAACACCTCTGCCACGGGTAACATAACCAATTATCTTATCCCCGGGAACAGGACTGCAGCAATGAGATATACGAACAAGGCAGTTATCAATTCCATCAACCACGACACCACTTTGATTTGAACGCGAGGTTGTCTTTACAACAAATTGTTCAGGGATATCGGCAATTTCATTTTTACTTGCCATATCCTTTTTACAGAGTTCTTTGAATTTTGTAAGAAACTTGGTTGCATTTGAGCCGCCGTACCCCAAGGTTGCAAATAAATCTTCTGACTGTCTGAAGCCATATTTGGTAAGAAGTCTGTCAAACAGCTCAACTTCATTCATATAGGTAAGGGGTATCATATTCTTTTTTAAATCTTTTTCAAAGATTTCCTTACCCTTTACAATATTTTCTGTTCGATTTTCCTTCTTCAGCCATTGATTAATCTTGTTACGTGCCTGAGAGGTTTTTGCAATCTTTAGCCAATCCAGATTGGGGCCGTGAACAGCATTGGAGGTATGAATTTCAACAATATCACCATTTTGAAGGTTGTAATCAAGTGTGACAATTTTGCCATTTACCTTTGCACCCTGCATTTTGTTTCCTATTGCACTGTGAATTGCATATGCAAAGTCAATGGGTGTTGCCCCTGCAGGCAAGCTTACCACATCACCCTTTGGAGTAAAGACAAACACTTCATCACTGAACATATCAATTTTAAGTGTTTGCATAAAGTCCTCAGCGTTTGTAAGGTCTTTTTGTATTTCCAACAGCTGTTTAATCCATTCAAGCTTGCTGTCAATATCATTTTTGCCGGTTTTACCTTCTTTGTATTTCCAATGAGCAGCAATACCGTGTTCTGCAGTATTGTGCATATCCCAAGTCCTAATCTGAATTTCAAAAGGTACACCATTAGGCCCTATAACAGTTGAATGCAAGGACTGATACATATTTGGTTTGGGCATAGCAATATAGTCCTTGAACCGACCGGGAATTGGCTTAAAAAGCTCATGAACCATACCAAGAACGGCATAACAATCTGCATCTGTATTAACAATCACACGAACTGCAAACAAATCATAGATTTCATCAATCATTTTATTTTGCATAAACATTTTACGATAAATACTGTAAAAATGCTTTGCTCTGCCTGTAACCTGTGCTTTGTTTTTTATTTCATCAAGTCTTTTTTCCAATACGTCAATAATGGTTACAACATATTTTTCTCTTTCTTCTTTTTTCTGGCTTATCCCGTTTCTGATTTCCTCATAAGCTACCGGGTCAAGATATTTTAATGATAAATCCTCAAGCTCAGTCTTTAATTTTGACATACCAAGACGGTGTGCTAAAGGTGAGTATATATCTAAAGTTTCTTTTGCCTTTTCAAGTTGCTTTTCCCTTGTCTGATAGTCAAGAGTTCTTAAGTTATCAAGTCTGTCTATCAGCTTTATTATAACCACTCTGATATCCTTTGCCATGGCAAGGAAGATCTTTCTTAAGTTTTCCATCTGTTGCTGTTCTTTTGATGGATACTGAATTTTTGTAAGCTTTGTT
>JAZRJL010000020.1:0-28897 GCA_045645805.1 Clostridia bacterium
AGCGAGTTGTGCTTTCAAGGGAGATTTCTCTTGAAAATTTAAAGCGGATAAAGAAAGATACCAACGCCGAGCTTGAAATTTTCGGGCACGGTGCTCTTTGTATGTGTTTTTCTGGTCAGTGTCTTATGAGCAGTATAATCGCAGGGCGTTCACGAAATCGTGGCAACTGTGCACAGCCCTGCAGACTTCCTTACAGCATAAATAGTGGCTCAAAGAAAGCGTTTTATATGAGCCTTAAGGATTTGTGCAGTCTTAAATATATTGATAAAATGCAAAGTATGGGGATTACTTCCCTTAAAATTGAGGGAAGGATGAAAGGTCCGCTTTACGTTGCGGCAGTTGTTAAGACATACAGAAAATATATAGATAATCCGGGTGAAGTTGATGCAGCGGATATCAAACTTCTGGACAGCATATTTAATCGGGGCGGATTGACAGACGGATATCTGTCAAACAAAAAAGGTCCCCAAATGTTTGCATTTGACAAGCCGGATAATCCGTATCTTAAAGAAACAGAAATTATAACAGAAGAATTATCGAAAATTATTAAATTGGAAAACAAGAAAATTACGGTTGAATGCAATATAAAAATTAAGCTTGGCATGAAACCGGAAATTTATATAAAGAACAATGATTTCGGTGTCGGATATCAAGGGGACAGTGTTATACAACCGGCACAAAACAATCCATTGAATAAGGAAAAGATAATTTCCTCAATAAACAAAACAGGTGGTACACCTTTTGAATTTTCAAATATTAATATTGATATTGATGAGGGTGTATTTTTACCGAAAAGTGAGCTTAATGCATTAAGGCGAAATGTGTTTGAACTTTTTGAAAAGAGTTATGTAAAAAGCTTTAAACGGGAAAACTTTGATATAGATGAAAATGGTAAAATGGAATATTTAAAACCTCAAACTACTGAATATGTTTGTGAAATTACTAAAATGGACCAGTTTGATGCAGTTAAAAATTTTCCGTTCAGGTTTTTCTTTATACCGTATTTTTTAATTTTGAAAAATAAAGATACGTTTGATGCTGTAAAGGAAAAGGTTATTATTGTATTACCTGCCGTTATGCAACAGAATGAAAGAGATGATATTGTCGGAACGGTAAAGCAACTTCTTGATGATGGGTATTATGCAGTTCAGGCAAATAATATAGCTGATACGGTTACATTTTATAGCTATAATATGGTTGGTGGTTTTAGACTGAACATTTTCAACAGCTCTGCACTTTTATTCTGCAAGAATCAAGGTATAACATCGGCGGAGGTTTCTCCCGAGCTTAATTTCAGGCAGCTTTCGGCAATGGAAAAGGCAATTCCCGTTCAAATAATGGTGTATGGAAGACTTCCCCTTATGGTAACAGAGAATTGTATTATAAAAAATAATGGAAAATGTCCTTGTGATGGTGTAAATTCAATTACTGACCGTTTAGGTATGACCTTTCCTGTTATAAAAGACGGAGAAGCCTGCAGAAGTGTTGTTCTTAATTGTAAAAAAACATTTCTTTCAGCATATATGGATAAAATACACAGTGCAGGCGTAAATTATTTAAGGATGTATTTTACTGACGAAATAGCTTTGGAATGTTTGAAGATTTGTGAAAGCTTTTTTTATGATACCGGTTATCGTCCCGAGGATTTTACATCAGGTCATTTTGACAAGACGCTTAAATAAGGATGGTGCAGGGAATGAAGCTTTTTACAAAGGGTGATAAGGTTGTTGTTGCACTTGTTCTTTTAATTGCGATAGGGACTTATGCTGCATTTGCGACATTTATTGCGGATAAAAGTCCGGATTTTTTGCAGATTTTTGTTGACGGAGCTTTATATGCTTCGTACAACTTAAATGAGATAAAGGGCGAAAAGACGGTTGAAATATCTTCAACGTATGGTACAAATACATTGAAATTTGATTCTGACGGGGCAGAAATGATTGAAACAAGCTGCCCTGATAAGACTGATATCCGATTAGGAAAGATAACTAAGTCCGGTCAGGTGATAATCTGTGCACCAAACAGGCTTATTGTAAGGCTGTCGGGCGGGGATGATAAAATTGACAAGGTGACCTATTGATGAATAATAAATATACCTCTAGACAAATAGGACTTATGGCAGTTTTTATTGCAATTGGTCTTGTGCTTCAATATGTGGAAAACCAAATTCTGATTACACCGGTTCCGGGTGGGAAGCTTGGACTTTCCAACATTGTGACGATTATAAATATATTTGTATTTGGCGGCAGAAACGCATTACTTATTGCGGCGTTGCGCTCGTTTTTGGGCTCGATTATTATGGGCGGTGCAATATCTGCAGTTTACAGTGTTTCAGGTGCAGTTTTATCAACAATAGCTATGTGGCTGATGAAAAAGTATCTTTATCCCAAGGTCAGCCTTGTGGGAATAAGCATTGCAGGGGCGTCGATACATAATATTACACAGCTTTTTGTGGCAGTAATTACCTATAAATCGATTTATGTTTTTTCATATCTGCCGCTTTTGTTGATTATTGCACTTTTATCAGGTACAGCTACCGGTTATTGTGCAAGCCTGTTTGCAAAGCGTATACTTAAGGAGAAGATTTTTAAATGAAAAGAATAATACTTGCTTCAAATTCACCAAGACGACGAGAACTTCTTGAAAATGTAGGGCTTAAATTTGAAATAATTCCTGATAATACACCTGAACCTATGGATGGCAGCCTGTCACCGTGGGAGACGGTTATGAGTCTTGCAAAATTCAAGGGTGACAATGTTGCGAAGTTGGTCGAGGGTGATGCTTTGATTATTTCGGCTGATACCGTTGTTGCAGTAGATAATAAGATTTTGGGGAAGCCTGAAAATACAGATGATGCCTTTGAAATGTTGTCAAGATTAAGCGGTAAGGTGCATCACGTTTATACAGGCGTGTATGTAAGAGAAATTTCCAATAAAAAATCAGCAATTTTTTACGAAAAAACCGAAGTATGCTTTAAAAACCTTGACATAAATGAAATTAAAGATTATATTAATACTGGAGAGCCAATGGACAAAGCCGGAAGCTATGGCATACAAAACTTTGGCTCGTTGTTTGTTGAAAAGATAAATGGTGATTACTTCAATGTTGTGGGACTTCCCATTTGTCGTTTAGGTAAAGAACTTAAAGAGAATTTTGATATAGAATTCTTTAAAAATTTATAGAAAGAAGAGTGTTTTGATATGATTAACGAAATAGGAATAGACTTAGGAACCTCCAACACCATAATTTATCTTAAGGGTAAAGGTATTGTCGTGAACGAACCGACTGTTGTTGCAGTAAGCAAAGCAACCGGAAGAGTTCACTCAATAGGAAAAGAAGCAGGGGAAATGCTTGGCAGAACTCCGGGAGATATCCGTGCCCTTACGCCAATAAAAGAAGGGGTAATTGCTAATTTTGATATTACTGTTTCTCTGTTGAGACACTTTATTAAAAAAGCAGTCGGCTCGTCAATTCTCAAACCAAAGGCGGTTATTTGTATTCCGTCACATATTACTGATGTTGAAAAGCGTGCAGTAAGAGACGCAGTTCTTGCGGCAGGCGTGAAAGAGGTTTATCTTATAGAAAAATGTATGGCTGCGGCAATAGGTGCAGGAGTTGAGGTAAACCGACCTGTTGGTTCAATGGTTGTTGATATTGGTGGTGGTACAACTGAAATCGCTGTTGTTTCTCTTGGCGGTGTTGTTGCAACACAGAGTATTAATATAGCCGGACACGCTCTTGATAATGACATAATTCAGTTTATGAAGAAAAATCATAACCTTGTTATTGGTGATATTACTGCTGAGGATATAAAAAAGAATATTGGTTCAGCTTGTCCGCTTAAAGATGAGCTTTCTATGAGCATCAAGGGTCGTGACCTTGTTTCGGGTCTTCCTAAAACCATTACCGTAAATTCAGCGGAAATTCGAGAGGCGTTTCAGGAAAGTCTTTCAGCGATAATTGATGGTATTAAATCTGTTCTTGAAAAGACTCCTCCCGAGCTTGCAGCTGATATTTTTGAATCGGGAATTGTTATGACCGGTGGAGGTTCAATTCTTAAAGGCCTTGGCAGACTTATCAACGTACATACCGAGATTCCGATTTTTATTGCGGAATCGCCGGCAGAATGCGTTGCAATTGGTGCGGGCAAAGCTCTTGAGGGCATTAAAAGCTTAAGAGGAGTTTTAAACTGATTTAACTAAAATTTTTGAGAGGAGACACTTATTTTGCGTAAGGTCTTTAAAAATAAAGCTGCTTTCTGGCTTGTTGTGACCGTGATGATTATAAGCGTTGCAATAGGAATTTTAAATGCCGCAAAATCCGAGGTTACGTTTTTGGAAAACGGAATAGAGATTATAATTACGCCGGTTCAAAAACTGTTTACCAATATGGGGAATGGAATTTCGGGTTTCTTTGGGTACTTTTCAAACAAGCAGAAGCTGCACGAGGAAATTGATGCCCTTAAGAACGAAAACGAACAGCTTAAACAGCAGCTTGCTGAAAACGAGCTTAGCAGTCTTGAAAATACTGAACTGCGAAAGCTTTTGAATATGAAAAAAAGCAATACGGAGTTTGAACTTTCTGCAGCCCAGATAATTGCACGTGACCCGTCAAACTGGTACAATACATTTACAATTGACAAGGGTGCGGCAGACGGCATTGCTCTTAATCAGCCTGTTATATCGGGTGGCAATGCTTTGGTTGGCAGAATTTGTGAGGTAGGTACAACCTGGTCAAAGGTCACTTTGTTGACAGATGCCGAACACGCAGCGGGAGCACTTGTTTCCCGTACAAGTGAATATGGTATCTGTGAGGGTGACGGAAGTCCCTCTGCAGATAACTGCAGGCTTAGCTTTGTTTCAAAAAATGCGAATATAATCGTAGGTGATACAGTTGTGACTTCGGGGCTTGGTGGTATTTACCCCAAAGGACTTATTATAGGTAAAATTCAAAAGATAAGGCCTGATATTCAGGGCATTTCACAGTATGCAATTATAAGCCCCGAGGCTGATTTTAAAAATATGAAGGCTGTATTTGTAATTCTTAATGCCAATGACATTTAAAATTTAGTACAATAGTCAATAGAAAGGAAGGGGAATGTCAAATGAAGTATTTATTTCATGGAGCATTTCTGTTCCTTTTTTCAGTAATACAACCAACCATTTTGGGGAAATTTGAAATATTTGGAGCAAAGCCGAGTCTTTTTCTCGTATATATTATTGTTGTAAGTTTTTTTTGTAATCGCAAAGAAGGTATGACAATCGGCTTTGTTTTTGGTTTTATTTTTGATTTGCTTATAGGCAGAGTTCTTGGCCTTAATGCGGTTTTAATGCTGCTTCTTTCGTATTTTATATCCCGCTTTTGCGAGAAGGTTATCAGCAAAAACAATTTTTTAATTGTAGCAGGATTTACGATTATTGCAACATTTTTCTATGAGCTTGTTTATTATATAATTGCATATCTTGGCGACCTTGAGTTTAAAACTGCATTTGTCAGAATTTTATTACCGGAAATTTTAAGTAATATGATTTTTTCGGCGTTTATTTATTTTATTGTAAAAAAGTGTTTGATTAAACACATCAACCCCCTACCCCCAATCTTGGGGGATTAAGGTACACTTTATTTGTAATTTAGGAATTATAACGGAATGTTATAATTCCTAAAAGATAAAAAAAGCTTCAAAAAAGCTTTGGAATAATACGGGTGAAGGTATTGGATAGAAGGATAATCAAAAGCAGAATTACGTTAATATACATTATTCTGGTGGTTTTTACCGTTCTTTGCGTTGCACGACTTTTTAATCTTCAGATTGTAAATGGTGACGAATACAAGGAGATGGCTGAAAACCGCCTTGTTCGTGCGTGTACAATTAAAGCACCACGGGGTGAAATTACTGACAGATACGGGGTTCCGCTTGTTACAAACAGTATGGGTTATTATATAATAATTCATAGTGTAGACAAAAAAAACACAACGCTTAATGAAACAATAAGTTCTTTAATTGATATTTGTGAAGCGGATAATGTCAAATATTTTGATGAATTTCCAATCACTAAAGCACCGTATACATTTACATTTGATGGTGAAGAAAAGTCAGAAAAAATTGCTAAATGGAAAAAGAGCAATGACCTGAAAAAATTTGAAACCCCTGAGGAAATAATGAATTATTATTTCGATGAATATGATATATCCGAGCATTACTCTTCTGAACGTGCAAGGAATATTGTTGCTGTGCGATATACAATGGAAATGAAAAATTTCAGTGTAATGAATCCGTATACTTTTGCAAATGATATTGAAATGGATACTGTCCAAAAGATAAAGGAACGCTCGTTTCAGCTTAAGGGTGTAAGTGTTGAAATCGAGCCTGTGCGTGAATATCCTTTCGGGTCAATGGCTGCACATATTTTGGGCAGAACGGATATAATCTACAAGGAAGAATATGACAAGCTTAAAGAGCAAGGCTATGGAATGAACGATATAATCGGTAAAGACGGGCTTGAGAAGGTTCTTGAAAAATATCTTAAGGGAAAAGACGGATATAAGCGTGTTGAACAGACAAAAACGGGTACAGTTTCACAGACGGTTACGGTTAAAGAGGCTGAAACAGAAAATTATGCTGTGCTTACAATAGATGCCGGACTTCAGCAGGTTGCAGAACGTGCTCTTGCCAAAAGCATTGTTGATGCACGGGGTGACAAAGGTTTTGACTGTTTCAGCGGTGCTGCTGTTGCTGTTGAGATTTCTACGGGTGATGTTTTGTCTATGGTTTCACTTCCTGATTATCATCCTGATGACTATACAAGACTATATAATGAACTTTTTAATGACCCCCATAATCCGTTTTTTAACCGTGCACTTGACGGTGCATATACACCGGGTTCAACTTTTAAACCTCTTACTGCTATTGCGGCACTTGAGGAGGGGATAATCAAACCTACTGAAAAGCTTGAGGATAAGGGTGTTTATAAATACTATGCACCATCTTATCAGCCAACCTGCCTTATTTGGAAGAATACAGGTAAAACACATGGAATGATAAATGTTTCAGAGGCGATAGGTGTTTCCTGCAACTATTTCTTTTATGATGTAGGAAGACGTCTTACCATTGATACTCTGGAAAAATATGCTCACAGATTTGGTCTTGGTGAAAAGACAGGGATTGAGCTTTCTGAATCTCAGGGTATTGTTGCAGGTCCTACGTATCGTGAAAAGCTTGATATGGAGTGGTATCCCGGAGATACACTTCAGGCAGCAATAGGCCAGTCGGATAATATGTATACACCTGCTCAGCTTGCAAGCTATGTAAGCACAATTTTGAACAAAGGAAACCGCTATGCACTGAGATTGGTTAAAGAAGTACGCAGCTATAAAAATGGTGAAATAGTTTACAAAAACGAGCCAAAGGTTATTTCTCAAACCGATATTTCTGATTCAACACTTGCTGCTGTGAAGGATGGAATGCGGCGTGTTACCGAGGATGGTACGGCAAAGGCTGTATTTGAGGATTTTCCTGTTTCAGTAGGAGGAAAAACAGGTACGGCAGAGGTGGGCAGAGGCAGTGATACTGTTCTTTTTGTAGGCTTTGCACCATATGACAATCCTCAAATTGCTGTTGCTGTTGTTCTTGAACATGGTGCAACCAGCCGTTATGCAGCTCAGGTTGCCAGAGCAATGTTTGAACATCATCTTGGACTTTCAACTGTTTCGGATGATGTTTTGGAGGTTAACACGCTTTTGAAATAGTTTAAGGTTTATGGGGTTAGATGACCCTTGGCTTAAAAGAAAGGATAGTTTTATGAAAACCGAATCAATTTCCCTTAAGTTGTATAAAGAAGGTATGGTGGTTTACCTTAATGAAGAACTGCCTTTTGATGCGTTAAAGGCTCTTGTGTGTGATAAATTTGCCAAATCACAAAATTTCTTTAAGGGTCTTACTCTTAAAGTGGGCTTTATAGGGCAGGAACTTGACAGTGAGCAATGCGGTGAACTTATTGAAGCAATTTCCTCGGCTATTGAATGTAAGGCTGTATTGTGGGAGAATCCACAACCGATTGAAGAGAAAGAGGAAAGCAAAGAAGCGGTGGAGCTTTCGGGCGAGCAGATTTTGGAAAATTCATTCAAGATTTCTCTTGAGGACGAGTACACAAAGTTTTATACCAAAACAATTCGTTCAGGGCAGCTTCTTGAATCCAGCGGAAACATTGTTGTTATCGGTGATGTAAATCCAGGCGCCGAGCTTGTTGCTGCAGGAAATATTGTTATTATGGGTACGGTAAAGGGTACAGTTCATGCCGGTGCAAAAGGAAATCGTGAGGCGATTGTAGCGGCACTTAATCTTTTGCCCACGCAGCTTAGAATTGCAGATGTAATAACCCGCTCACCCGATGAGGCAGAGACTGTTCATGGACTTACTCCGGAGATTGCATATATAAAAGAAGACAGGATTTACATTGAAGAAATTTTGCAAAAACGTAAATAATATTTTGACATTTTTCTTGTTTTGTGTTAAAATAACTTAGATATATATTTGTTTATATATGGAGGTATTATAATGTCACAGTCACAGGTTATTGTTATAACTTCCGGCAAGGGCGGTGTTGGAAAAACTACAACTACTGCAAATTTAGGTGTCGGACTTTCAAAGCTTGGAAAGAAAGTAGTTCTTATTGATACAGATATCGGTCTTCGCAACCTTGACGTTGTTCTTGGTCTTGAAAACCGTATAGTATATGATTTGGTAGATGTTGTTACAGGTGTTTGTACTCCTAAGCAGGCTGCAATAAAGGACAAGCGTTTTGATGGATTGTTTCTTATTCCTGCGGCTCAGACAAAGGATAAGGATGCGGTAACTGTTGAGCAAATGCAGGAGCTTTGCGAAAAGCTTAAAAAAGATTATGATTTTATTATTATTGACTGTCCGGCAGGTATCGAGCAAGGCTTCAAAAATGCCATTGCCGGTGCTGACAAGGCTTTGATTGTTACAACGCCTGAGGTGTCGGCTGTTCGTGATGCTGACAGAATTATAGGTCTTTTAGAGGCAAATGAAATTGAAGAGCATTATCTTATTATCAACAGAATCCGCCCTGATATGGTAAGACGTGGGGATATGATGACTGTTGATGATATTATAGATATACTCAATATTGACCTTATAGGTATTGTTCCCGATGACCAGAATATCATTGTTTCAACCAATAAGGGCGAGCCTGCGGTTGTTAATCCAAAATCTATGGCAGGTCAGGGTTACAGAAATATTACCGAGCGTTTAAACGGCAACAATGTTCCGCTTATGGACCTTGACGAAAACACCTTCTTTGGAAAACTCAAAAAGATTTTTTCTAAAAAGCAGTAAATCCTTGTGCACTTTGGATATTTAATTTAAGGAGAGAAAACAAATGTTGGATTTGTCTAGAATTTTTGGCAGAAAAAACAATTCCAAGGATACGGCAAAGGACAGACTGAAGCTTGTTCTTGTTCACGACAGAGCAAACGTATCACCGGAATTTTTGAAAAAAATAAAAGATGAAATTATGCAGGTTCTTGCAAAATATATGGACGTTTCAGATGGTGAGCTTGATATAAACATTACAACAGCTCAAAGCGAGGATGGAAAATCCAGAGTTCCCGCAATTACAGCAAATATACCCATTAAAAGTATAAAAAATAGCAAATAATTTCTTTATTAGGAGGCAGGAAATGAACATAGCGTTAATAGCCCATGACAAGAAAAAAGAATTGATGGTTGACTTTTGTATTGCGTACAAAGGTATTTTAAGCAAACATAATCTTTGCGCAACCGGTACAACCGGCGGACTTATTTCGGATGCTACAGGACTTTCGGTAAACTTGTTTTTATCAGGGCCCCAGGGCGGCGACCAGCAGATTGGTGCCAGGATTGCATACAACGAAATTGACCTTGTTCTGTTTTTCCGTGACCCCCTTACTGCACAACCCCACGAGCCTGATGTTTCAGCGCTGTTTAGACTGTGTGATGTACACAACATCCCTCTTGCAACAAACAGTGCAACGGCAGAGGTTTTGATTCAGGGTCTTGAGCGTGGAGATCTTGCTTGGCGTGATATTGTCAACCCTAAAAATGCAAGATAAGCAAAATTTAGAAAAAATTTAAAAAAAGTCTTGCATTTTACAAAGATGTGTGATATACTCTATGAGTTAATTATGGATAGTCCTCTGCTTATTGCTTAATCTGGAAGCAATATGGTATGAATGTCTGAAATAGAAAGGATGTAAAATTATGAACATTTTAGACCAGATCACTCAGGAACAGATCAGAACAGATCTTCCTCAGCTTAACATTGGTGACACAGTTCGCGTATATGTTAAGGTAAAAGAAGGAAACAGAGAAAGAATTCAGATGTTTGAAGGTACAATTATCAAAAAGAACCACGGCGGTATCCGTGAAACCTTTACTGTAAGAAGAATCTCTTACGGTGTTGGTGTTGAGAGAACCTTCCCTGTTAATTCACCTAACATTGACCGTATCGAGGTTTCAAGACGCGGTAAGGTTAGACGTGCTAAGCTCTACTATCTCCGCGACAGAGTTGGTAAGGCAGCTAAAGTTAAGGAAAGAATTTAACCAATCAATATGGCGGGTATTAGGATTAATACCTGCCATATTTCATATACATTATTAAAAGGATGTGCAAAATATGGAAGAATTTGAAAAGAACAACATTGCTCCCGATGAAGTATCGGTAACAATCAGCGAGGAAAAAGAAGAAAAATTTAACTGGAAGAAGGAAATTATGGATTGGGTTTGGTCAATTGTTGTTGCTTTGGTTGTTGCTTTTTTACTTCGCAACTATGTACTTACCCTGGCAAAGGTTGATGGACAGTCTATGGAACCGACGCTTCAGCATGCTGACCGCCTTTATGTAAACAAAGTTGCTTACAAACCGCAAAAAGGTGATGTAATCATTTTTGAGCCCGCATCCGACCCGGGCAGACCTTATATTAAAAGAGTAATTGCAACTGCGGGTGATACAGTTTATATTGATTTTGAAACAGGCGAGGTTTATGTCAATGACGAGATTATTGATGAGCCTTATATAAACGAGCCTACACACCTTACAGGTTCATACATCAACTTCCTTAAAATGAGCGGAAATTACAGCAAGGAAAAGCCTATTAAGATTGAAGAAGGCTATTTTTGGGCAATGGGCGACAACCGCAACCACAGCAAGGACAGCCGTGAGCTTGGACAGATTCCCGTAGATGAGCTTATAGGTCATGCAACATTTAGATTCTGGCCGCTTAATAATATGGGTACGGTTGATTTTGAAGACTAAAAAGATGAGGTAAAATATGGTTTTACAATGGTTTCCCGGACATATGGCAAAAACACGCAGGCTTATTACTGATTGCTTAAAGCTTGTGGATGTTGTGATTGAGCTTGTTGATGCAAGACTTCCGTTGTCATCACGAAATCCGGAGATAGACAAAATTGTTGGACAAAGACCAAGGGTTCTTGTTTTAAATAAATCCGATATTGCGGACAGTGATGCAAATCAAAAATGGCTCAGTTTTTTTGAAAAACAGGGTGTTACTGCAATACTGATGGACAGCCAGTCGGGAAAAGGTATGAAAAATCTTGACAGTGCTATTGAAAAGGTCCTTGCTGAAAAGCTTGAACGTGAGCGAAGCAAGGGTATCAATCGCAGTACCTTTAAAATGATGGTTGTGGGTATCCCCAATGTGGGTAAATCCTCGTTTATAAACAGACTTTCGGGCAGGGCGGCAGCAAAGGTTGGCGACAGACCGGGTATTACAACAGCCAAACAATGGATAAAGGTGGCAGGCAAATACGAAATGCTTGATACACCTGGTATATTGTGGCCCAAATTTGAAGACCCCGAGGTTGCAAAGCGGATTGCTTATACCGGCGGTATCAAGGATGAGATTATGGATATTGAAGAGCTGGCATATTATCTTATCGGCTTTTTAAGACAGAACTATCCTGATATGCTGAAAGAGCGTTTTAAGCTTACTGAAAATCTTGATTTATACGAAGATTTTGATATTGTTGAGCTTATCGGAAAGAAACGAGGCTGCATTGTATCAGGTGGTAATGTTGATACTTTAAGAGCATCAAATCTTATTCTTGATGAGTTCAGGTCAGCAAAAATAGGAAGAATTACGCTTGAATTTCCCGGATAAGGGTATAAGACTTAACAAAGGGTGATGCTTAATGCAACACCCTTTGTTTTTAAAGGAGAAGAAGTTTATGAAAGAAATTGAAAACTTAATTTATGAAAAAGGCTTTAAAAATATTGCAGGTGTTGACGAAGCAGGCCGAGGCCCATTGGCAGGACCCGTATGTGCAGCAGCCGTTATTTTGCCAAAGGACATAGAAATAGAAGGAATAAATGATTCAAAAAAGCTTTCGGCAAAAAAAAGAGATTTGCTTTTTGATGAAATCTGTAAAAAAGCAGTTGCATATTCTATTGAATTTGTGGGTCCTGATGTTATTGACGATATAAATATCAGGCAGGCTACTGCACTTGCGATGCATAATGCAGTTGCAAACCTTGATGTTCCGGCTGATTATGTGATTATAGACGGAAATGATAATATTCCGTATGATATACCTTATCAGTACGTAATAAAGGGCGACGCAAAATCACAAACTATTGCTGCGGCGTCTATTCTTGCAAAGGTAAGCAGAGACCGGCTTATGGTGGAATTGGATGCTGAATATCCTGAATATGAGTTTAAAAAGCACAAGGGCTACGGCACAAAAGCTCATATGGAAGCAATACGAAAGTATGGTATAAGCAAGGTGCACAGGAACTCATTTATGACGGCAAAGGTTTTGGGTAAGGACAAATGATAAGGGGTATTTATAACAAAATTACCGGACAATGCGGCGAGGATGCTGCAGCAGAATTTTTGAAGAAAAAGAAATATAGTATTATAGAACGCAATTATAAAAATAAAATTGGTGAAATTGACATAATTGCAAAAACGAAAACAGACCTTGTTTTTGTGGAAGTAAAAACCCGAAGCTCCGAAAAATTTGGAACACCGGCTGAGGCGGTTACATATTATAAAAAACAAAAGATTGTAAATACAGCAAAATATTTTCTTATGAAAAACCCTACTGAACTTAATATAAGCTTTGATATTGTTGAGGTTTACGGAAAATTTGACGGTGCAAAATTTGTTTGTGAAAATATAAATCATTATCCTTATGCCTTTGAGGAGGTTTAATATTTGGTGTATACCTTTTTTGATGCACATTGCGACACAATACAAAAGCTGTGTGATACTAAGCAGAATTTGTTTGAAAATAATTGCCATATATCCCTTAAGGATATGATTAAAAACCGACATATTCAGGTTTTTGCTACATTTATTGATAAGAAAAATGATATATTGCTTCCCTTTGATAGAGCAAATCAATTAATAGATTACTATTATTCACAGCTTGAAAAATATTCAAAATATATTTTTCATTGCAATACAACAAAAGATGCAAAATCAGCTGTAAATTGCGGTAAAACAGCATCGTTTTTGTCGATCGAGGGCGGTGAGGCTTTAAAAGGGAGAATAGAAAATCTTTATTATTTTTATAAAAGAGGGGTCAGGCTTATCACTTTGACCTGGAATTATGAAAATGAGCTTTGTGACGGTATTGGAGTGGAAGAAGGAAACGGTCTTACTGATTTCGGGAAAGATGTTGTAAAGGAAATGAACCGTCTTGGAATTGTTATTGATGTTTCGCACATATCGGTTAAAGGGTTTTGGGATGTTCTTGAAACAACAAAAAAACCGATAGTTGCAAGTCATTCAAATATATTTGGGATTAAAAGCCATAAACGGAATTTAAATTGTGAACAAATTGAGGCTATTATAAAAAATAACGGTTGTATTGGAATAAATTTTTACAGCGAATTTCTTTCTGACGGCATATGTAAGATTTCTGATATAATAAGGCATATCGAGTATATTCTTTCACTTGGAGGCGAAAATAATATTGGTTTTGGTTCTGACTTTGACGGAATGGATTTGCTTCCTGAAGAAATACGAGGAATAGCAGACATTGAAAAGCTGCCCGAGGAATTGCTGAAAATTGGATATTCGGAAAAATTAGTCAAAAAAATAACTCACGAAAACTTTTTAAGAGTGCTAAATGACGTATTTTAGCAAAAAATACTAAAAACTCTTGAAATTTATTTTATTTTGTATTACAATAAAATTTAGCTATTTTTAGAATTATGGAGGAATAAGATGCAAACGTATATTTCAGAGAAAGCTAAGGCCATTACGCCTTCACCAACATTGTCACTTGATGCAAAGTACAAGCAGATGCAAAAGGACGGTATTCCTGTTGTTGGTTTTGGTGCCGGTGAGCCTGATTTCAATACACCGGATAATATTAAAATGGCTGCAGTAAGGGCTATTGAAAACAACATTACAAAATACACACCTGCATCAGGAACTATCGAGCTTAAAAAAGCGATTTGTCAGAAATTTAAAAATGACCATGGTCTGGAATACGGAATTGAAAATATTGTTGTAAGCAATGGCGGAAAGCATTCGCTTACAAATATATTTATGGCTATTTGTGAAGACGGCGATGAGGTTATTATCCCTGCACCGTTCTGGGTAAGCTATCCCGAAATGGTAAAAATGGCTGGTGGCGTTCCTAAGTTTTTGGAAACAACTGAAGAAAATGATTTTAAATTCAGCCCTGACGAACTTGAAGCGTTTATTACAGACAAAACCCGTGCTTTGGTTCTTAATACACCAAGCAATCCGACAGGTATGGTTTATGATGAGGATACCCTTGCGGAAATTGCAAAAATTGCCGTTAAACATAATATTTATGTAATTATGGACGAAATTTATGAAAAGCTTGTATATGAGGGTGCACATAAGAATATTGCTACTTTTGGTGATGACATCAAAGACCTTACTATTACGGTAAACGGTATGGCAAAAGCATATGCAATGACGGGCTGGAGAATTGGTTTTACTGCTTCAAATGCAGCTGTTGCAAAGGCAATGTCAAATATCCAGAGCCATGCAACATCAAACCCCAACTCAATTGCACAGGCTGCATCTGTTGAGGCTCTTCTCGGTGACCAGTCATCTATTGATGTAATGCGTGCTGAATACATTAAACGCCGTGATTATATGGTCGAAAGAATAAACTCAATTGATGGTATCAGCTGTCGCAAGCCTAATGGTGCGTTTTATATATTTATGAATGTTCGCGAGCTTTTAAAGACCGAGCATTATGGTAAAAAGTTTAACTCTGCAAGCGAGCTTTGTGATGATATTCTTGAACGGGCATTGGTTGCACTTGTGCCAAGCGAAGGATTTGGCATTGACGGTTACGTAAGACTTTCATATGCAACATCTATGGAAAATATTATTGAAGGTCTTGACAGAATAGAGAAATATATTAAAAATCAGTTTTAAAAGGAATGGTTAAAATGAACATCGGGTTTATCGGTTCGGGCAATATGTCAACAGCTCTGGCAAAGGGGTTTCTTGAATCAGGAACAGTTGATGCCCAAAATCTTTTTGTCAGTGACAAATCGCCGGAATGCCTTAAAAAATGGGAAAATTTTGGAGTTAAAACCTCGATTTATAATACCGATGTCTGCAAAGCCTCGGATGTGGTTATCTTTGCAGTTAAACCCAATGTTCTTCCAATCGTTCTTGAAGAGATAAAAGAATTTGCAAAGGACAAGCTTTTGATTTCAATTGCTGCAGGTGTTACCCTTGCGACAATTGAAAAAATTCTTGGCAGTGATGCAAGGGTTATACGTGTTATGCCCAATACTCCTGCTCAGGTTGGCTGTGGAATGTCTGTTCTTTCGCCAAATAAAAATGTTTCAGATAAGGACCTCTCATTTGCCAGGGAGCTTTTCTCAAAAATCGGTTGTGAATGTGTTCTTGATGAAAAATATATAAATGCAGCAACAGCTCTTCACGGCAGCAGTCCGGCGTATGTTTATATGCTTATTGATGCTATGGCTGACAGCGGTGTCAAATACGGTATCCCTAAAAATATCAGTCTTATGCTTTCTGCAAAGGCTGTTGAGGGGGCGGCGAAAATGATTCTTGAAACCGACACCCATCCCCAGGCATTGAAGGATGCGGTATGCTCACCGGGCGGTACTACTATTGCTGCAGTTCTTGAACTTGAAAAAGAGGGGTTTTCTTCGGCAGTTTCAAAGGCGATTGATGCCTGCGTAAAAAAAGCTGATGAAATGTCGCAAAAATAGTTCATAAAATAAAAATTTCTTTCATATCCTTAAAAAGGCGGACAAGTAATCCGTACTTTTAACAGGAGCGGAAGAAAATGAAAAAAATACATACGGGAAAACTCATATCAGAGTATTTAATTAAAAATAAATGGCAGTTTGCTGTCGCTTTTGTTTGCGTGTTTGCAGGTGTATTTATCGGCACGGTGTATGCGGCGGTTCTTAAAGGACAGTCAGCTGAAGCAATGAGCGGATATCTTAAAAATTTTGTTTCTGCATATAATTTGCAATCGGTAAACCGAAAGGAAATATTCTCGTTTTCGGTTTACAACAACATAAAAACAGTTTTACTTATGTGGTTATCGGGGCTGTGGATATATTTTTTACCAGTTGGTGCAATGCAAATTTTTGCAAAAGGCTGCAAGCTTGGTTTTTCAACATCTGTTTTTGTCAGAATTTTTGGCTTAAAAGGCATATTTTTTGCTTTTTTAGCTTCATTGCCGCAGCTTGCGGCAATTATTCCATCTATGATAGTCTATTATGTTGTAAATATAAATTTTGCACTTTCGCTAAATAGAATTAAAAATGGAAAGTCTTCACGTTGTTCAAAAAATGAAATCTATATAAAAAATTTATTATATTTACTGGCAGCGGTGTGTATAGCGGTCATTGCCGCTATGATTGATGCTTTTGTTATGCCGCCGGTCTTGAAGCCGGTTTGCTTCTTGCTGAGCAGTTGAAGTTAGGCAGAGGGTGAATTTGCCTCTGCTTAGGGGGAAAGGTTATGCGAACACTATCCGAAAAATACTTTGAGTTTCTTCTCAAGGCTAAAAATGCTTCCCAGAACACGCTTGTATCCTACAAACGTGATATTAATGCATATATTTCTTTTCTTGAAGATAAGAAAATGCATATAAAAAGGACAAACGGAACAACCGTGCTTGACTACTTGATGGGACTTCAAAAGTCAGGAAAGTCTGCGTCTACAGTATCACGAAATCTTGCATCAATACGTTCGATGTATCGTTTTTTACAAAACGAAGGTGAGATTTCGGTTGACCCGACAGCACAGCTTCATTCGTTAAAAATTGAAAAAAAACTACCAGAGACATTAACGGACGAGGAAGTGGAAAGACTTTTAAATCAGCCTGATATAAATGAACTTAAGGGTTGTCGTGATAAGGCGATGCTTGAGCTTTTATATGCAACAGGAATGCGTGTAAGCGAGATGATGAATCTTAAGCTTTCTGATGTTGATATGAATATTGGATACATAAACTGTAATCAGGGCAGTAAATTAAGGGTAATTCCTGTATATTCAATTGCAAAAAAAGCAATTAAGGATTACATAGAAAGTGCAAGACCATATATGGTCAAAGGCTCTGCCGAGGATACGCTTTTTGTAAATTACAGCGGCGGTAAAATGACAAGACAGGGTTTTTGGAAAATAATTAAGCAGTATGCGGTTTCTGCCAACATTACAAAGACAATTACACCTCATACCCTGAGACATTCTTTTGCAACGCATCTTCTTGAAAATGGTGCAGATTTGCGCTCTATTCAGGAAATGCTGGGTCATACAGATATTTCATCAACACAGGTATATGCTCAGGTTGTGAAAAAACATCTTAAGGATGTTTACAAAAATGCTCATCCAAGAGCAAAAAAGAAGCAGGCAACTTAGAATCACAAAAGATTTTAGTGAATTAAATTACATTACATAATAATAAGTTATCTTTAATATGCAAAAAAATAGCCTTGATAATTCAAGGTTATTTTTATATTTTTATGGGAAAAGATATCAATAAATATAAAATTTATAAAATTTCCTTTACAATGGAAAAAATTTTTGTTATACTGTATATTGTGAAAAAATATATACAAAATCTACAATATATAGTTTCGGATACAAAGCAATAAAAACGGAGGTACAGGCTAAGGTGTGTGCAAAAAGTTATAATGATGACAGCATTGTTGCACTTAAGGGTGCGGACAGAGTAAGAAAACGTCCTGCGGTTATTTTTGGTTCTGATGGAATTGAAGGCTGCAGACATTCTGTATTTGAAATACTGTCAAACTCTATTGATGAGGCAAGAGAGGGTCACGGCGATATTATAATTGTCAGACGTTTCCTCGATAAGTCTGTGGAGGTTGAGGACCATGGACGTGGTATCCCCGTTGACTATAACCAGCGTGAGGAACGCTTTAACTGGGAGCTTGTCTTTTGTGAAATGTATGCTGGCGGCAAGTACAAGAATAATTCAGGCGAAAACTATGAATTCAGCCTTGGTTTAAATGGTCTTGGTACTTGTGCAACGCAGTATAGTTCTGAATTTATGGATGTTGAAATTCTTCGCGACGGCTTCAAATTTGAGCTTCATTTTGAAAAGGGCGAGAATATAGGTGGTTTGCAAAAGACACAGTTTCGCCACAGACATACGGGTACAAAAATTCACTGGAAGCCTGATATTGAAGTTTTTACCGATATTGATATTTCTCTTGATTATTACTGCGATGTGCTGAAAAAGCAAGCGGTTGTTAACTCGGGGGTAAAGTTTATTCTTTACAACGAAACCGAGCCTGGTAAATTTGAAGAATTTGTTTTTCAGTACGATAACGGTATTATGGACTACCTGACCGAAATCTGCGATGGCAAGGAAAAGACACTTCCTTACTATATCGAGGCTGAACGTCGTGGTCGTGACCGTGAGGATAAGGAAGAATACAAGGTAAAGATGAGCTTTGCTTTTTGTATGAATAATGACATAAATGTGATTGAATATTATCACAACTCAAGCTTTCTTGAACACGGTGGGGCACCCGACAAGGCGGTAAGGAATGCCTTTGTTTATGCAATTGATAAATACTTAAAGGCAAACGGAAAATATACAAAGAATGAATCGAAAATTCTTTTTGCAGATGTTCAGGACAGTCTGTGCTTGATAAGCAACTCGTTTTCAACGCTTACAAGCTATGAGAACCAGACAAAGAAGGCAATTACCAATAAGTTTATTCAGGACTCAATGACCGAGTTCCTTCGTGAACAGCTTGATGTATACTTTATTGAAAATAAAATGGATGCCGAAAAGCTTGCGGAGCAGGTTCTTGTAAACAAACGCAGCCGTGAAACTGCTGAAAAAACAAGGACAAGTATGAAAAAGAAGCTTGACGGCAAGATGGATGCACTTAACCGTGTTAAAAAGTTTGTTGACTGTCGAAGCAAGGATACTTCAAAACGTGAAATTTACATTGTGGAGGGTGATTCGGCGCTTGGTGCGTGTAAGCTTGGCAGAGACAGTGAATTTCAGGCGATTATTCCGCTTCGGGGAAAAATTCTGAACTGTCTTAAGGCGGACTACGACAGAATTTTCAAAAGTGATGTAATTGTTGACCTTTTAAAGGTTCTCGGTTGTGGGGTTGAAATAACTTCAAAAAACAACAAGGATTTAAGTTCATTTGATCTTGAAAATTTAAGATGGAACAAGGTTATTATCTGTACCGATGCCGATGTTGATGGATTTCAGATTCGTACACTTGTTCTCACAATGCTTTACCGTCTGACCCCTACCTTGATTGAAAAAGGCTATGTTTATATTGCGGAGTCACCTCTTTACGAAATAAACAGCAAAAACAATACCTATTTTGCATTTGATGAAAGGGAGAAAGCTGATATTCTTGCAAAGCTTGAAGGGCAGAAGTACACCATTCAGAGAAGCAAGGGTCTTGGTGAAAACCAACCTGATATGATGTGGGAGACAACAATGAATCCCGAAACAAGACGGCTTATCAAGGTTATGCCCGACGATGTTGAAAAAACAAAGGAAATGTTTGAACTTCTGCTTGGCGACAATCTAGCCGGCAGAAAAGAGCATATTGCAGAAAACGGTTACAAATATATCGATATGACCGACGTAATGTAATGTGAAAGGAACGAAAACTATGCCAAAGAAAACAACAAAAAAAGCTGCTGAAAAGGCTAAACCGGTGAAAGACCCGATTATTAACAATCAGCAGATAACATATACACTTGAAAGCAATTATATGCCTTATGCAATGAGTGTAATAATTTCCCGTGCTATTCCGGAAATTGACGGGTTTAAACCGTCCCACAGAAAATTGCTGTATACTATGTATAAAATGGGTCTTATTTCCGGCGGACGTATTAAATCTGCCAACGTAGTTGGACGTACTATGCAGCTTAATCCGCACGGTGATGCAGCAATTTACGAAACGATGGTCAGACTCACCGAGGGACATCAGGCATTACTTCATCCCCTTGTTGATTCAAAGGGTAACTTTGGACGTCAGTATTCAAGGGATATGGCATATGCCGCTGCACGTTATACCGAGGTAAAGCTTGCCAAAATCTGCACCGAGATTTTCAATGATATAGATAAAGAAACCGTTGATTTTGTTGACAACTATGACGGAAGTTTAAAAGAGCCTACGCTGTTACCTGTGACATTTCCTAACATTCTTGTAAATCCCAATCAGGGTATTGCGGTTGGTATGGCATCAAATATATGCAGTTTTAATCTTTCTGAAATCTGTGAAGCAACAATCAAGCTGATGAAAAACCCTGACAGTGATATATTGGATGTGCTCAAAGCTCCTGATTTTTCTACAGGCGGCGAGGTTATCTACGATGAAGCTACATTCAGGGAAATCTATTCAACGGGCAGAGGCTCGTTCAAAATCAGGGCCAAGTACGAATACGATAAAAAAGCTAACTGCATTGATATAAAGGAAATCCCGTATACCACAACTGTTGAAGCCATAGTTGAAAAAATTATTGAGCTTATTAAGGCGGGAAAGCTTAAGGAAGTTTCGGATATCCGTGACGAAACCGATAAAAACGGTCTTAAGCTTACCATTGATTTAAAAAAGGGTACAGACCATCAAAAGCTTATGGCAAAGCTGTTTAAGACCACGCCACTTCAAGACAGCTTTGGTTGCAACTTCAATATTCTTGTTGAAGGCTCACCAATGGTTCTTGGTGTTAACGATATGATTTGTGAATGGCTCAGGTTTCGCAAGAATTGTATCAAACGCGGTATCAGGTATGATATACAAAAGAAAAGTGACAAGCTGCACCTTTTGAGAGGTCTTGAAAAAATCCTTCTTGATATCGACAAGGCAGTAAAAATTGTTCGTGAAACCGAAGAGGATTTAATGGTTGTTCCCAACCTTATGAAAGGCTTTGGAATAGATGAAAATCAGGCAGAATTTGTTGCTGAAATTAAGCTGAGAAACCTGAATAAGGAGTATATTCTTAAAAAGACTGCTGAAATCGAGGCTCTTGAAAAGGAACTTGAAGAACTGAAAGATACCCTTGAAAGTAATAAAAAGATTGAAAAGATAATCGAAAAACAGCTGAAAGAGATTTCAAAAAAGTTCGGTCAGCCGAGAAAAACTGACATAGTAACAGAGGAAGATGCTTCTTTGGTTGAGGTTGAGGAAAATATTGAAAATTATCCTGTAATGATTTTTGTTACGGCTGACGGATATCTCAAAAAGATTTCACATTTGTCACTTAGGTTCAGCGGTGAACAAAAACTGAAGGAAAATGACCGCATAGTCAAAAGCATTGATACCGACAATCTAACTGAAATTCTTGTATTTTCAAGCTCGGGTGAGGTTTACAAAACAAAGGCTTACGAAATTCCTGACAGCAAGGCAAGCCTTTTGGGCGAGTACCTGCCAAACCTTTTGCAAATGGGCAGCAACGAAAAAGTTCTTGGTGTTGTGACCACCCATGATTATAGCGGACAGCTTTTGCTTTGTTTTGAAAACGGAAAGGTTGCTAAGGTTGATTTAAAGGCTTACTGGACAAAATCAAACCGCAAAAAGCTTACCAATGCTTTTTCGACAGCTTCGCCACTTGTGAAAATTATTCATATCAAGGAAGAAAAGGATATCGTTCTTATATCAAACAACAAAAAAGCCCTTTGCTTTAACAGCGAAAAGGTTGCACTTAAATCTACAAAAAGTACCCAGGGCGTTATGGTTATGCAGCCTACAAAAGGAAGTGTGGTTGTTGATGCTTGCCTTGGCGAGGAATGTGGCTTTAAGGACATAAAGGCTTATCGTACACGAAATATTCCTGCAAAGGGGTCGTTTATAAAGCCTGAGGATGAGGGAACTGAGCAGATTACCTTATTTGATTAAATATGGGGCTGTGTGAAAAGCAATGCTTTTTAACAGCCTCAATTGTATGGAGAGAAACAAATGAAGAATTATAAAGATAAAATTTTTACAAATACGTTTTTTGTTACAGCAGCGGCAATTTTGTGCTGTGCCTTGTGGGGGAGTGCAACACCTTTTATTAAGATAGGTTATGCGCTTATCTTACCGGCAAAGGATACCCCGTCGATAATACTATTTGCAGGAACAAGATTTACTCTTGCGGGCATTATTACAGTTTTGATTTACAGTATAGCAAGACGAAAGTTTTTATATCCCAAAAAGGAAAATATCTCACGAATTGCTGTTGTTTCGGCATTTCAGACGGTTATACAATATGTTTTCTTCTACATAGGTCTGGCAAATACAACCGGTGTTAAAGGTACGGTTGCAAGCGGAACGAATGTGTTTTTTGCAATACTGATTGCCGGATACATTTTCAGACTTGAAAAAGTTACGTTAAAGAAAATCGTTGCATGTATAATTGGTTTTGCAGGAATGGTTGCGGTTAATCTTAATGGTCTTGATTTAAATATGAATTTCACAGGCGATGCTTTTGTTATTTTTGCAGCTATTGCTTATGCAATTTCATCGGTACTGATTAAGATGTTTTCAAGCTATGAGGACCCTGTTGTTATAAGTGGATATCAGTTTTTTGCCGGTGGTATAGTTATGATAATAATAGGTCTGATTTTTGGTGGACATATAGAACTTTCAGGGATAAAGGCTGCAGGGGTACTTCTGTATCTGGCAGTTTTATCTGCAGTTGCGTATGCACTTTGGGGGGTATTGCTTAAATACAATCCGGTATCCAAGGTGACGGTATACAGCTTTATGATTTCTGTGTTTGGCGTACTGTTTTCTACGTTTTTGCTTGAGGAAAGCAGCAATGTGCCTGTAATTAATCTTATACTTGCAATTATTCTGGTTTCAACCGGAGTTATAATGCTTAATTACAAAAAAGATTAGTATTTAAAACAGCAGCAAGGAAAGGTTTCCTTGCTGCTGTGGCAGCTCCTGATGGAATTGATAACGTGAAAGAACTTATACAGGAGTTTTCAGGTACTGATGAAATAGGAACGGGCAAAACCGGCAAGGATTCGGCCTACAGAGCGGTTATGAATAACACATATGGAAGCTATACAGAGTTGAAATTGGCTTTTGATACTGCAAACGCAGACGGTTCAGGTAGTGGCTCAGGCGACGGAGCAGGTGGCGGCGGAGGTTCTTCTGCCGGTTCAAATAAAGCAAACGTAGGAGAAATGACTATAAATTCCGGCACAGATACACAGGATAATGAGCATTTGAAAATTCCGTTGCCGATTTTTTTGGATATTGAAGGTGTACCGTGGGCAAAGGATGCAATTACTTATCTTGCCGAAAAGAAAATCCTTAACGGGAAAGGCAATTATCGGTTCTGCCCAGATGATAGAATAACAAGGGAAGAGCTTACCAAGATTATTGTTCTGGCATTTGAATATGACAGCAGTAATTCAGCAAATTCAGGCTTTGCAGATATTTCGGACTGGGCAAAAAAATATGTGGATTGTGCTTTTGAAAACGGAATTGTAAAGGGTTTAGGAAACAAAGTTTTTGGAGCAAAGGACTATTATCCGTCGCTTTAATGCAAGAGGGGTAGAGAATGCAGAAATATTTCTCACAGGTCTTGGCTATTTTGAGACAAAAATAAACGGACAAAAAATCACAGAGGAACGATATATTCCGGTAGTAAGCGATTATGAAAAAAGGAATACAGGCGAATTCTTATATCCAATATATGACGAGCTTACAAATCGCATTTATTATTGCACATATGATATTACAAAGCTTAATGGAATACAGGGGGCAGATGCTTTTGCGGTATGGTGTGGTGTAAACGACGGTGAAACTGTGAAGAAAATTGCAGAATTTTATAACCTGTAAGGCTTTTTTGATACCGGCTTTCTTGGCACAGATATTCTGCTTGAGGTTCTCTTTAAAAATGGATGTGCTGATACAGCGTTAAGCTTGCTTGAAAGTGAGGAGGTTGGTTCGTTTCTGTATATGAAAAACAACGGAGCAACAACCTTGTGGGAAAAATGGAACGGAAAGGATTCGCACAATCATCCTATGTTTGGGGCGTGCTGCAGACAGCTTTTTGAAAGTATTTTAGGAATAGAACAGGCATCCGATAGCTGTGGATATGAAAGAGTTATTATAACACCTAAAATTCCACAAAAACTTAATTTTGCAGAAGGCAGCATTGTGACAAAATCAGGTAAAATATATGTTGGTTGGAAAAGGAAACAGGAATATATTGAATTTGATATATCTGTTCCGTCAGGGGTAGATGCTATATTTAGCTTTAATGATTATGTTGAAGAAATAAATGGTGGCAGAAAGCATATTTTATGTAAAATCGGGAGTGAATTATATGCAGGACTTTGTTAAAGAAAAAATAAAAATTACAGCACAAAAACTTTTGGAGCTGTCTGTTCTTGAACGGACAGCTCTTGACGGCTTTTATATACTTCCCACAACATATAAAAAGGAGGGAGTATGCCCATCAGTTGATGAAGATTGGAAAGAACTCAATTACGGTGATTTGATTGAGGGAATTGACACCCATTTCTGGATACGCAAAACAATAAAAACGCCCAAGCGTCAAAGCGAATATGAAAAGGTGTATTTTGATATGGACCTTTGGTATGATGCCCAGTGGCTTGTGTATCTTGACGGCAAAATGCATCAGAATCTTGATGGCTTTCATCGTGATACAGAAATAGAATTTGACAAGGAATACGACCTTGCAATCTATATGTACGCAAACAGTCGGTTCGGTGAAAATAAAGACGGCAAAATTAAGTTCAAGCCCGGCATTAAAAGGGTTGACAGCAGAATTGAGCAGCTTTATTATGATATAAATGTCCCGTATTTGTCACTTGAATGCCTTAAGGAAGACGATGACAATGCGGTTATTACAAAAAAATATCTTGAGCTTGCCTGCAATATGCTTGATTTGAGAGTGCCCTACAGCGATAATTTTTACAAGTCTGTTGACAAGGCAGCAGCTTTTCTTAAAACCGAATATTACGAAAAGATATGCGGAAGGTCAACCTCAACCGTCAGCTGCATAGGACATTCCCATATTGATGTTGCGTGGAAGTGGAACCTTGCCCAGACAGAGGAAAAGGTTCAAAGAACATTTTCAACTGCACTCAGACTAATGGAGGAGTTTGATGATTATGTTTTTACCGCATCACAAATACCTCTTTTCAAGTTTGCAAAGAGATATGCCCCTGAGCTTTACCAAAGAGTGAAGCAGAGAATAATAGAGGGGCGTTTTCAGCCCGAGGGTGCAATGTATGTTGAGGCAGATTGCAATTTGTCATCCGGCGAAAGCCTTGTAAGACAAATAATGTTTGGTAAAAAGTTCTACAAAGATGAATTCGATATAGACAGCAGGATTTTGTGGCTGCCTGATGTGTTTGGGTATTCGTCAGCACTTCCGCAAATTCTTAAAAAGAGTGGAATCGACAGATTTGTTACATCCAAAATCAGCTGGAACGAAACAAACAAGCTGCCTTATGATGTATTCTTCTGGCAGGGACTTGACGGAAGTGAAATCTTTACTACATTCATTACTGCACAGAACTATAATATTGAAAAAGAAAATATACATACCGATTACAACGGTGAAATGACTCCCAAAATGGTAATGGGAGCAAGAAAGAGATTTCAGCAAAAGGAATACAGCGAAAACGGCGGGTTTATGACCTTTGGCTACGGTGACGGCGGCGGAGGTGCACCACGGTGGATGATGGAAAATTACAAAAGACTTAAATACGGTCTGCCGGGCCTTCCTAAGGCAAGAATTGAGGGTATAGATAAGTACCTTGACAGACTTTATGCGGATTTTTGTAATTCTTCGGCAGAGCTTAAAAAGCTGCCCAAATGGGTGGGCGAGCTTTATCTTGAATTCCACAGAGGAACATATACATCGGTTGCAAGAAATAAAAAGAATAACCGAAAGTCAGAATTTTTACTTCAAAATGCAGAGCAGCTGTCGGTTATTGGCAACAAGCTACTTGATGCGAAATACCCTCAAACAGAAATAAATGATGCATGGGAGTTGGTACTGCTTAATCAGTTCCATGATATAATCCCCGGTTCATCTATTAAAGAAGTATACGAGGATTCCGACAAGCACTATGCTGAGATAAAGGCAAAAGGCGATAAAATATGTGGCTCTGTTATCGAAACCCTTTCAAAAGGCATTGATAAAAGCAAAGGCTTTGCCATATATAACCCAAATTCCTTTGAAACAAGCGGATATGTTGAGTTTGACGGCAAATGCGGATATGTTGAAAATATTCCATCAATGGGTTGGAGTACTGCAAATGCTGATTTTACAAATACAATTAAAATTTCGGACAACTGCATAGAAAACAAGTATTATGTAATTACCTTTGATGAAAATGCAAACATAACATCAATTTATGATAAGGAATACGGCAGAGAGGTTATTAAAAGAGGTGAAAAAGCTAATCAAATCGAAGCCTTTGAGGATTTACCATATCAGTATGACAACTGGGAGCTGTCTGAATACTATAAGCAGAAGAAATGGAATGTAGATGACCTGCAATCCATTGAAAAAATAACTGACGGAGCAAGGTCAGGTTTAAAACTTTCAAGAAAGTTCTTAAACTCAACAATATCACAGAATATCTGGATATATGAAAATTCAAGACGGATTGACTTTGAAACGGATATTGACTGGAAAGAAAGTCATATTGTATTAAAGGCGGCATTCCCGATAAATGTTCATGCAGATAAGGCAAGCTATGAAACACAGTTCGGCTATGTTGAAAGACCAACACATGGTAACACCTCTTGGGATGCGGCAAAGTTTGAGGTTTGCGGACACAAGTATGCAGATATTTCTGAGGATGATTACGGTGCAGCAATCCTTAATGATTGCAAGTATGGCTACAATGCCGAGGGAAGTACATTAAAGCTTACGCTTTTAAAATGCGGAACGTTCCCTTACGAAGAAGCCGACAAAGAACACCACAGCTTTATCTATTCCTTTATGCCCCACAGCGGCAACCATAAGCAGGGCGGAATAATTCAGGAGGCTTACAAGCTGAATAGACCCCTTTGTGCAGTAAAAGCACAGGGCGATGGAAGTATTACAGATAACTTCAGCCTTGTTAAGTGTGACAAAGAGAATGTAATAATTGAAACTGTAAAAAAAGCTGAAAACAGCAATGCAACAGTTATTCGTGCCTATGATGCATATAATCGCAGCACAAAGGCAGAAATTACCTTTGGTTTTGATGTTAAAAAGGCATATCTCTGTGACCTTTTGGAAAATAAGCTTGAAGAATTAAAGGTTGAAGACAACAAAATCAAGCTTGACATCGGTGCATTTGAAATTGTAACGGTTATGGCGGAATAAATAGTAGAATGTTAAAAAATATTCTTTGTCATATTTCGTAATGTTATGGTATGAAAAAATAGTAAAAATACGAGTAATGAACTTTAAAGATAAGACGGAGAAGGAGTAAGCACAAAGGTGAGCTTACTCCTTCAATTTATATAATTAGTTTTTCTTCATTCCCATATAAAAGGTGTTGCGACTTGTTGGTTTGTTCTGAATTGAGTCAAGGGCTTCGCCGAAGCGTTGGAAGTGTACCACTTCGCGTTCGCGAAGGAATTTTATAACATCATTTACATCAGGGTCATCAGAAACTCTTAAGATGTTGTCATAGGTTGCCCGGGCTTTTTGTTCTGCTGCCAGGTCTTCCACAAGGTCGGCAATAGGGTCGCCTGTAACAGAGAAGGTCTCCGCCTTAAAGGGATTACCGCCTGCCGAAATTGCGTATACGCCTTTACCATGGTCGATATAATAGGGCGCCATTGGGCTGTTTTCGATCTCAGTGGTTGTAGCATTTTTGGTAAGCTGATGGATAATAGTACCTACCATTTCAAGGTGAGCAAGTTCTTCTGTGCCGATATCTGTTAGCGTAGCCTTTGTTATGCCATTGGGCATTGAAAAACGTTGAGAAAGATAACGCATTGCAGCGCCGACCTCGCCATGGGGACCACACAATTGTAATCGTTTGAGTAGTGATAAAAGCAGTTTTATAGACTGCTTTTTTTATGAAAAAATTAGATAAAATTCCCCGAAAGCATTGACAAAATACTTCTGTGGGAGTATAATGTAAGTGTATAACTCTATGGAAGTACGGAGATGATGAAATGAGTAAGCTTACTATATATCACGGTTCGCCTGAAATCATTGAAAAACCTCAGTTCGGCAAGGGTAAAAGCTATAACGATTACGGCAGAGGTTTTTATTGCACAGAACATATTGAGCTTGCAAAAGAATGGGCGTGTACCGAAGACGTAGATGGCTTTGTAAACAAATATGAGATTGATATGTCAAACCTTAAGGTTTTGAATCTTTCATCTGATGAATATACCATTTT
>JAZRJL010000021.1:0-1631 GCA_045645805.1 Clostridia bacterium
GTATGGCAAGCACCACAAAAATAATGACTGCCCTTTGTGCTATTGAACACGGAAACCTTGAAAAGGTCGTTACCGTTTCCTCCACTGCATCAGGGGTAGAAGGCTCGTCAATGTATCTTGCACAGGGTGAAAAGCTTACACTTTCTGACCTTGTTTACGGACTTATGCTTGTTTCAGGAAATGATGCGGCAACCGCTATTGCCGAAAATGTTTCAGGCTCGGTTGAAAAGTTTGCAAAGCTTATGAATGACAAAGCGGCTGAAATAGGTGCGTTTAACACAAGCTTTACCAATCCCCACGGTCTGTCGGACGAGAACCATTTTACCACCGCCCATGACCTTGCCAAAATAACTGCTTATGCTATGCAAAATCCCACTTTTTGCGAGATTGTTGCAACTAAATCAAAAAAGATGCCTGCAAACGAAAACGGTTATGCAAGACATCTTGTAAATCACAACAAGCTGCTCAATTTATATGAGGGCTGTATAGGAGTCAAAACCGGTTTTACGAAGTCTACCGGCAGATGCCTGGTTTCTGCCGCAGAGAGAAACGGGTTAAGACTTGTCTGTGTTACCCTTAACGACCCCGACGATTGGCGTGACCACACAAACCTTTTAAATTCAGCTTTTGCCTCATATTCTGCTTATAAAGTAAAGTCCTCAAATGAGACTCCACTAACTGCCACCGTAAAAGAAGGAGCTTTAGAAACCATTGAGCTTATATGCAAAGACGACATCGTTATTCCAATAAAACAAGGTGAAGAAGACCGTATAGCCATTAATGCGCAACCCTTTGAAGACCTTGTTGCACCTATAAAACAAGGCGATGTTATAGGTACAGTTACAGCAAGTATAGACGGGGAATTTTGCGGCGAATTTCCTTTGGTTGCAAAATCAAATATTGACGAAAAAAAAGTAATTTTTAAAGCTCCCGACAAAGGGCTTTTGAAGAATCTGAAAAAACTTTTCTATGCATGGATAACCTGCTTTAATTAGATAACACAAAACCCAACCTGAATTTTCAGGTTGGGTTTTTATAACTATATTCTTATGATTTAATTCTTAAGACTATGTATAGGTGCAGGAATTCTTCCGCCACGGCTGATAAATTCATCGCTTGAATATTTATGTACCGGCATAATGGGTGCATAACCCAAAAGACCACCAAACTCAACTGTTTCGCCAACATCCTTGCCGATAACTGGTATAATTCTTACCGCTGTGGTTTTTTGATTTATCATACCAATTGCCGCTTCATCTGCAATAATAGCAGAAATCGTAGATGCAGATGTATCTCCGGGAACAGCAATCATATCAAGACCCACTGAACATACACAGGTCATTGCCTCAAGCTTGTCAAGGCTTAATGCACCGCATTCTGCCGCAGCAATCATACCTGCATCCTCGCTGACAGGAATAAACGCACCACTTAAGCCGCCAACATAGCTTGATGCCATAACTCCGCCCTTTTTAACTGCATCATTCAAAAGGGCAAGTGCCGCTGTTGTGCCGTGAGTTCCGCATTTTTCAAGACCCATTTCCTCCAAGATATATGCAACACTGTCACCGATTTCAGGAGTGGGTGCAAGTGACAGGTCTACTATACCAAAAGGTACATTAAGACGTTTTGAA
>JAZRJL010000022.1:0-11448 GCA_045645805.1 Clostridia bacterium
GTGTTTTTGCCGCACCACCTACTACTTCTTCAACCAAATGGCTTGGGATAAACAATACTCCGCCACCTGCACCAAATACAACGTCGCCCGGCAAACATACTGCATTACCAATTCTTGTTACTGTGTTAAAGCCTGTCATTATAAAGTCACGGATTGGTGTTGGGTCAATTCCTCTGTAATAAACCTGAGTATTCTCTACCTTTTTCATCTGCTCGGTATCTCTTACTCCGCCCCATATTACTGCACCGCCGTTTTCGTTTTTGGTCTTGTTTTTGAGTGCAGTTGTAAGGTTTCCGCCAAGGAAGGTGCCTTTGTAAATCTTGTCATACATATCAATTACCGGCACGTCATATTCCATAAGATTATCAATTACCCACTGATTATATGTACCAGTTCTTCCCTCTGACCTTCCTATATCCTTTACCACTTCATCAAGGTCAGGGCGGAACGGACAATATGTTGCGGTTACTGCACGGCCTATGAGTTTTCTGCCATCGTCATGAAGAGTGTGCAGTCTGCCTTCAAACTGGCTTTCATAGCCCTTAACAAATATGGGTTTCCATACCTCTTCAAGTGTAAGTGTTTTTAAAGCTTTTAAATACTTTTCATCAACCTTTGGTCTACCGTCCTCAAATCTTTCGCCTTTCCATTGAGGGGTCAGAGCAATTATTTCTTCTCTGTCATTAAAATGCATTGTTTTTCCTCCTAAAGGTGCATACCACCGTCTACAATTATTTCCGAACCTGTTATATATCTGCCTTCTTCAGAACAAAGCAGCAAAACAGCCGGACTTATATCCTTCGTCTCACCGATATATCCGCAAGGGATACTTTTTTCAATCCTTTGTTTAAATTCTTTATCGCTTAATGCTTGTTCATTCCTTGGTGTATTAATGGCACCGGGAGCAACATTGTTCACCGTTATTCCAAATGGTGCCAGCTGTGGTGCAATGTTTTGAACAATTTTAAACTGTGCCGCCTTTGTAACGCCATAAAGTGACAATTCAGGATGTTGATTGTATTGATTAACACTTCCAACCGTCACAATACGTCCCCAGTTTTTCCGTTTCATTCCTTCTGCATACTTCTTTATCATCAAATATGTACTTTTTACATTGCAGTTCATCTGAACATCATACTCTTCCAATGTAAACTCATCCCATTTTCTTTTATATTGAATTGAAGCATTTAAAACCAATATATCCACATCGCCTGTTTTAGCATAAAGATTATCAATATCTTCAACATTCAAAAGATTAACCAAAGCAGGAATGGAATTTGGAATTTTTTCAGATGCACTGATGCACTTTTCCATACTTTCCACTCCACACACAAAGACTTTCGCCCCTTGCTTTGCTAAAAGGCTTGCAATTTCAAAGCCAATCCCTTGTGTCGAACCTGTTACAACCGCTGTTCTTCCTGTTAAATCAAACATTTTTTATCACCTCTTCAACAGAATACTCCACATTATATTTCATCTCAAATCCGCATTTGAGTTTTGCTGTATAGTTAACCGGATTTTCAGTATTGCTCTCAAACATTCCGTAATGGGTGGGAATACCAACTCTTGGCCTAATAATATTTGTCAGCCTGACCGCTTCTTCCACATTCATATTCCCAAGCCGTCCGTTTATACATATAAACATAAGGTCTATTTTATAGTCCTTCAGTTTTTCAAGCTTTTTATTGTACTCCGTATCTCCTGAAAAATATAAAGTAATTCCATGATGCCTCACAACAACCCCAACCGCAGGTACGGTATGGTCAGCAAATACAGCTTCTAACTCAAACTCACCAATTTTGACCAATGCCCCTTCATCAAACTCCCTAAAATCAGTTACACCGCAGTTAAAAAGTTGTTCCTTTGCATCTATCGGTGCAAGAAACATCATATCCCCCTTTTCCATAAGGGGAATAGCATCAATATCCACGTGGTCAAGATGGTTATGTGTGCAAATTACAGCATTACTCTTTAATTCTTCGGGCAAAATCACAGCCTTAACCATTCTCGGTCTGTTTGCAATGCGATTAACAACATCCGACAAATACGGGTCAATACAAATCTCCGTTTCGCCATCATTTAAAATATAACCACTTTGACCTATCCATCTTATTTTCAAGCCATTCATTGCTTAACTCCACTCTCTGTCGTTTGCCCATTCATTATCCCACTGGGGTGTTGGCTCCCACTGACCGGGATATTTATCGTGAATATGCTCCGCTATAAGTTCTTCATTAAGCTCGTCAATACCAAGACCCGGCTTATTTGGAACATTTACAAAGCCATCCTTGAACAGCGGATTATCAATCCCGATTGCCAAATCATTCCACCAGGGAATATCAACTGAATGGAATTCCACTGCAAGGACATTCTGAACTGCCGCCGCTGCATGAATCGCTGCCATACACGCAATCGGGCTTTCAGCCATATGTATCGCCATTGCAACTCCGTATTTATCGCACATATTGCCAAGCTTTTTAAGTTCCAATGCTCCGCCGACTGTAAGCATATCCGGATGAACTACCGAAACTCCGCCGCAAGCCATAAGCGGTTCAAAATTCTCAGCAAGATAAATATCTTCACCGGTACAAATCGGAACATTACAAGCATGTGCTATCTTTTCATAATGCTTTGTGTAATGCCAGGGTGCAATATCTTCTATCCAGGCTATGTTATACTTTTCAAGACGTCTTGCGAACATTATACAATCCTCGATTGCAATATGTCCGAAATGGTCAATCGCAAGAGGTACTTCATAACCAATTACATCACGAACTTCTTTTACATAGTTTTCAAGATAATCCATACCCTTTTGAGTCAAATGAATACCCGTTGCATGATGCGGGATTGTAAAGGTCTCATAGTTCTTACCAAGCATCATATCCATATCTACCGAACCGCCCTGATGGATAATTGCCTTCATTGAGTATTTTTTTATATCTTCTAAAAATCCTAAAGGTGCATTGAGACATCCCTGTTCGTCAAGAAGATGTTCAATTCCCAAATCCATTTTAAGAAAGGTGAATCCCTGCTCCATTCTCTTTTTAAGAGCATGTCCCATATCTGTTCCCGTATGCTTTCCGTCAACATCGGTATCGCAATACATTCTTACCTTATCCCGGAACTTGCCGCCCAGCATCTGCCAAAGGGGAACTCCCCACGCCTTGCCCGCCAAATCCCAAAGAGCGATTTCGATACCTGACACGCCGCCGCCTTGTCTTGAATGTCCGCCGAATTGTTTTATTCTTCTGAACAGCTTGTCAACATTACAAGGGTTTTCGCCCACAAGTCTTGATTTAAGCATAAGCGCATATGTAGCACTGGATGCGTCTCTTACTTCGCCATAACCCACTATCCCCTGATTTGTATAAATTTTAATAAGGGGACAATGCTTTGGTGCACCATTGATATTAGTCACCCGTATATCCGTTATTTTCAGTTCTGACGGGTTTGAGCAGATATTGGTATTTTCTGAAATTATTTCCTTTATTGAAGCAGTCATTGTTCTCCTCCTCAACTTTAAAATGTTTTACTTCATTTTAAATTCTATCATATTCATTTTTTGAATGCCACCACTATATTACGGAATTTATCCACTATTTTATTACTTTGTTGACTTTTGCTATCACTGTATGTTATATTAATATCAAGTAAATCACTTTTATAAAGAGGTATCAGACCATGAGATTTAACGAGCTGATTTTATACAACGATAACAGCAGTGCAATTATAAAAACCTTTCATTCCAGTGTGTCTCCCACCAAGCGCTTTTTCAACGAGCACCACCATACAGAATGCGAGCTTTCTCTTTTTATATCGGGCAGCGGTATATACAAAACAAAAAAAGCAGAATATTCCTTCAGGCAAGGAGATGTTTTTTTATTCGGAAGCAATGAAGCCCATTGTATCACAGAAATCCACGAGGAACTTAATCTCCTGAACGTCCACTTTGAACCCAGAATTTTATGGGACACTCCTGAAAACATCGAGCTTCTTAATCTGTTCACATCACGAAGCACTAATTTTAAAAACAAATTCCCCGACACTGATACCGTACTAAGCAACACTATCCTTAGTATTGAACGCGAGCTGTCCGAAAGGAAAATCGGTTATCAAATGCAGGCAAAGCACACCCTTTTATATGCCCTTCTTCACATACTGCGAAACTACGACTACATAACAAATGACAGCTTTTCGTACAAAAATTCTTCGACTATTGAAAAGCTCAAAGAGGCTATCGCCTATATTGACCAAAACCTTGAAAACAAACTTACCTTAAAGGAAATTGCCGATATTGCGTGTATGTCACAGACTCACTTTTGTGCAATATTTAAAAAGTTCAATGGCATATCCCCTTGGGATTACATCACCATAAAACGCATAGAAATGGCTATCACTCTATTAAAAACCACTGACCTCTCCAAGCTTGAAATAGCATCAAGATGCGGTTTTACAAGCCATTCAAATTTTTATAAAATGTTCTCACAGATTACAGGCAAAACCCCAAGCGAATACTCACGGTCACTATCAAAGGATAAAATATAAGCTAAATTTCAAAAACTGCACATTCGTAAGGCTTATAATCCCCCGATATTTCGCATCGTCCGCCATAATTTGAAAGCAGACATTTGCCTGAAAACGGAAGTGATAAAGCATTTTCTTTATCAAAATTACATACTACAGCCACAGCTTTGCCCGTTTCCTTATCGGTCATTTTGTAGATATACATTCCGCATCTTCCGTCAGTAATGTCCTCAAATACTCCGTGGCGGACAGCATTACTTGCCTTTCTTATTTTTATAAGTTCTTTGTAGAAATTGAATATTGATTTTTCGCTTACTCTGTCATTTTCCACATTAATTTCTTCATATCTGTTATATAACGGAATCCATGTTTTATCGCTATTGGTAAATCCTCCGTTTTTTGAATTATCCCAAGGCATAGGACGTCTTGCATTATCACGACTGCCAAAGTTTATACATCTGATTTTTTCATCATCCGTATATCCAAGAGTATTCATATTATAAAAGTTGTGGGTCTCTATATCATCAAAATCTTTCATATCAGTGTAATACGAATTTGTAACACCTATCTCCTGACCCTGATAAATAAACGGCATTCCATTTTGTAAAAAACACATTGCCGCAAGCATAGTCGCAGACTCATATCTATACTCATTTTCATTCCCGTAATGGCTTACAATACGCATTGTATCGTGGTTTTCCAAGAACAAGCAATATAAAAGCTCTCTATCCTGCATAACCTTCTGCCAATGCACAAATACATCCCTGACTTCGTCAAGGGTAAAGTCAGTCGGTGCAAACTTATACTTTGCTCCAACCTTGATATGGTCAAACTGAAAGCTGGTTGAAAGTTCATCCCGTTCACCGCTGATAACTCACCCATATTCTCTTCGGTAGCACCCCAACATTCACCAACAGTAAAAATGTGTCTTGCCTTCTCTCTGCCAAATAACATTTTTATGTACTCGTGAAGTCTGGGACCGCATCGTGTTAGGTTTTTTTCAAAGTCCTTTGAAATCTGGTCCAGAACATCGCACCTGAAACCATCAACACCCAAATCAACCCAAAAATCTATAATTTTTATCATTTCTTCACGAACCTTGGGATTTTCCCAGTTCAAATCAGGCTGACCCACCGCATATGAATGTAAATAATATTGATTGGTTGTTTCATCATATTCACACGCACTGCCGCCAAAGGTTGATTTCCAGTCATTTACAGGCTTATCTGCCCAGTAATAATAATCACGATATGGATTATCTTTTGATTTTCTGGACTCCTTAAACCATTTATGTTCAGCAGAAGTATGATTTGCCACGAAATCCATTATAAGCTTAATTTCCCGCTTGTGCATTTCGGAAATCATTTCCTTCCAGTCATCCATTGTTCCAAACTCATCCATTATGTCACAATAATCGGATATATCGTATCCGTTATCTTCGTTAGGACTTTTATAGCAAGGGGAAAGCCATACTGCATTCACTCCAAGCTCCGCCAAATAATCAAGCTTTTGAGTAATCCCCTTTATATCGCCTATACCGTCACCATTTGAATCCATAAAGCTTCTGGGATAAATCTGATAAACTACCCAATCCTTATAACTCTCCTGCATCTTTGTAAGCATTTTAAACCTCCTGAACTTAAATCACATAGATATTTTAACATTCCGCAATAACGAATTCTATCTATAAATAGTGGTAAATTATCCACAATTTCTCTATTTTTTATTACTCACTGCAATACCCATAAAAATAAATATAAATGCAATGAGATACTGCCATTTAAATATATTTTCCCCAAGTAACAGTGCCGCACACAGAGAAGCAAATAACGGCTCTGCAAATTTTATAATAAACAATTTTGAAAGCTGTCCGCTTTTTACAACTATCGACCATATGCTATATGCAACTATCGAAGCTACGCACATATAAAGAAAAACAAATAACGATGCACCAAAAGAAACTGTTTTTAACAGGTATAAAACTTTTTCTATCCTTTAACAAACAATACAAGCATATCAATGCTCCGCATATAATAAAGCGAAGCCCTGCAAATAGCAATATATCTCCCGTTGTAACAACTGAATATGTCTGATATCCGATTTTTACCATCGGATAAAGAGATCCCCACAATAACATTACAAACAGTGCTAAATATAAGGTTTTCTGTTTACTCATTTTACCGTCTTCAATCCTTTTTGTTTCAATATTTTAATCGCATACTCAATATTTTCCTCATTCGGAAGACTTGGTGGCAATGTGTTTTCCATTCCAAGAGCATCATATTTTGACCCTGCAAAGTTGTGATACGGTAAAACTCTGACCTTTGTTATATTCTTAAACTTCGACAAAAATTCAGCAATTTTTTCAACTTGATTTGAATTATATTCCGGCACATACGGAATACGAATTTCTACAGACTTTCCAAAAGACTCTATATATTTCAAATTTTCCAGAATTATTTTATTGGACTGCCCTGTGCATTTTATATGTATATCATCGTCATAAGCCTTTATATCATACAGAAAAATATCCGTGTACGGCATAACCGAATCAATTGCTTGTCTGGAAGCAAATCCGCTTGTATCAACAGCCGTATGTATTTTCTCTGCTTTAAGTCGTTTCAGAAGTTCAGTGCAAAATTCATACTGTTCCAGACATTCGCCACCCGAAATCGTAACACCGCCACCTGAATTGTCATAAAAATCTTTGTCTTCAAGCAGCATCGGTAGCACTTCATCAACTGTCATTTCTTTCCCAAATAATTTTAATGCACCGTTCAAACAAACATTTTCACATCTTCCACATCCAACACACAGTTTTTCGTCATAAATATGCCTTTCTTCAATAAAACAGTGTGCTTTTTGCGGACAAACCTTTACACATTCACCACAGCCCTTACATTTTTCCTTATAACACGCAACCTGCGGACTGAAATCAATACTTTCAGGATTGTGACACCACACACATTTAAGCGGACATCCTTTTAAAAAAAGTGTGGTTCTTATTCCGTCACCATCGTGCACCGCAAACCGTTTTATATCTGGCAATAATTCCTGTTAACATACGCATTCCTCACTTTGCTTCATTTAAGAAGTTTGCTCAGCTTGTTTAATAAATTCCTCCTGCTCCGCCTTGTTTAAATTCACAAAATACGCATTCCAACCGCAAACACGCACCTGCAGTGTTGCATATTTTTCAGGTGTTTTTTGTGCCTTTTTAAGTTCTGCAACATCAAACACATTTCCGTGCAAAGCAAATCCGCCTTTTGCAAAATAGGTTTTAACAATTCCGTACAAAGCAGACAATCCGTCTTCACCGCTCACCGCTGACGGATGTAGCACAACATCAAACACCGACCCGTTTGGGAAATCAGCAAAATCTATTTTTGTTACCGAATTTATTAAAGCTGTTATTCCGCCTCTGTCTGTTGCAGAAACTGCACAAAGATTTTTGGAAAGCGGTTCCCCTGCTTTCCTTCCGTCAGGAGTCGCCATAGTTTTTGCACCATAAGAAAAGCACAAATCAATCGAAAATAATCCTGCCTTAAAAATACCGCCTCTTGCATTTGGTCTACCGTTAATCAATTTTGCCGCATATTGGCAAAATTCTGTCATAACTCCGTCCGTTTCTTTATGATTATTTCCGTATTTTTCTTTCAGGCTTAATGCCCTTAATCTCAAATTTTCATTTCCTGACCAGTTATTTTTTAATATTTCCGTCATTTTCTCAAACGACACTATCTTATCCTCAAACACTATCTTTTTAACCGCCATAACAGAATTAACAAGGCTCGCTATGGAAGTTAAGTTCAGTGAGCTGTTATTATACTTGGCACCACCGGCATAGGCATCTTTCCCGCGCTCCGCACATTGCGGTATCATAGATGATATTATGGGGTCAGGATACATTTCCATATAATATTTTTCTTCTTCCGCAGCATAATCCATAGCACATTCACAGATATATTTAAGCTGTATCTTTACAACAGAAATAAATTCTTCATAAGTTGTCGGAACTTCGGTTTCAATTCCAATCAATTCACCGATTGCAAAATCCTTCCCTCTCGTGACTGCAAGTTCGACAGCTTTTACAAGATTTACACTTGCTCCACCTGTGCAGGGAAGTTCAACGCCCCATACCGCCGGTTCATAACATCCAACAAGAATGTAATCCTTTGCTTCCTCAATTGTCACTCCCGTTCTTTCTAAAGCCCTTATTGCCACAGCATCGTTCACCAACAGAAAGCTGCTGTTTCCGTTGCGAATACAATCCAGCACCAGCTTAACAAACAATTCAGGGGTTTTATCAGATATACGAATATGAATTTTAGGACTATAAATATTCAAGTCATTATAAACATTTACTATCAGATAAGACAGGTCATTTGTTATTTCTTCATCGTTTTCGTCAATACCACCCAGCATAAACGGCAAATCGTAGGGAACCTTAGCGTCCCAGAATTTTTTTCAGGAAATCTCTCACCAAGTCTTCAATTTCGTCTTTTGTATATGTTCCGTTTTTTATGTCGTTTACATAAAACGGATAAAGCATTTTGTCCAGTCTGCCTAAGGTTCGCACTCTTGCCCCTGCAATAAATTCATGCAGGTTAAAATAAACTACAAGCAGTTGCATTGCTTCATATATGTTTTGCGGTCTGCCATCAGCTATATTTAATAAGCATACATAATTTTCATAACTGTGCGGTTTGACCGCCTCCGCTAAACGCTTTGTAAAATTCGACATTGCCCCCAACATAATTTCACAGGACTCGTAAAAATCCGCCTGCTCAGTTGTTAAATGTGTCTTATTATTGCGTTCCCTTCTTATTCTTTTAAGCAATCCTTTAAAGCCAAGCTTTAGTAATTCTTTCGTATTTGGCGTTGTGTGCCCTATATCGGCTGTTGATAAATATGTGCCTGTCATTGCGGCTGCTTGCCTATGCTTGGTCTTCGAATTTCCGTAAAGATATTTTGTATATACCTCTCCCGACCATTGTGAGCGTTGGCTTGCAAGTATCCCTATTCCGTTCAGTTTATTCTGAAAAACCGTATCTCTATCTATAGCAATTTGGCCCTTTGCCAGAATAAGTTCAAATGTTTTTGCTTTTATAAAACCCATTCACTGGGTAGAATTCGTTCTTGTTGCAAATTGCTGTCTACAGGCATAACTCAAATCATACCCAACTTCCCTGCCCTTTTGGGAATTTGCAAATCATCCTCATACATATTGTTTTTAGTATGCTCTTATCACTTTCTTACATATCTTTTGTCCCTTAGTATGGGAACTGGGACATTTTAACCCTCTGGAATCAGTTTCAAACCCTTGCGTGTAGTGCATTTTTATTGTCGGGTGAAAAGGCAGTAACTTTTGACATATTTTTCCGATATATTTCAAGTAAGATACAATATATTAATTTATTCCATATTAATTATCACCATGCAGACTAAAATAAAATTTTTCTAACACTTTTCTAACACTTTTTCAAAAAACGTGATTTCAGGCAGGCTAACGGTTGCGGGTTTTTCAATGCATTTTATCACGTAAAACCCTTATGTAACAAGGGATTGCAGGATTTTATATAACGCAGAACAATGAATAATAATTTACCCTTTCCACCACTCAAAATCCTGTGGTAGTGATACCGTATCGGTTCGACCCCGATCACCGGCACCAAACAAAAAAGGCTTGAAATCAAGGGTTTCAAGCCTTTTTGTTTTTCGTAAAAGCCTGAATCAATTTTTAAAAATTTAATTTTTCTAACGCTTTTCTAACACTTCATTAATTCACATTAATTTGATAACAAAGTTCCAAGCATCTCACCTGTCGCAACCTTCTGTTTAAATTGAAGATGTCCATTTTTAAAACATCAACTGCTTGCTGTACTTACAAATTCATTCTCATTATATATAAAATTCATCACAATATATTTAAAATAATCTATTTATACAAAAAAGCCAACAGATGGAATGTCTCTAAAAACGGACAGAATTCTACCGTTGGCTTTAATTACAAACACGACACTAGTATGCTAAGAGTCATTATCTGACCCTCGGGAACCCCACGCACAAATTCATTCAATACACACTATACCATAACATATTGTGGTTGTCAGGTTGCAATTGTGTTACAAAGTACAATATATTATTTATTTATCAAAAACAAAAGGCACCTCTCGTTGGGTAAAAAGAGGTGCCGGGCCAGTAAGTTGACCGAATTCCTGTATTGGCTCAAAGAAGTGATTATGTCATTCCCTTGATGTCATTTATTTATATTATCGTCCCTCTTGTTAAATGTTTAAATGCAGCAATAATAACATTTAACCGAGGATCAATATATAAATATAGAATTAATATTTTACCATAGAAAGCTCAATATGATAGTTTTTAAACATATTCTACCCTTTTACGCCTCCTACATTGATTCCTCCAAGTATTCGCTTCTGGAAGAATGCGAAGATTATAAACGGCGGAATTGATGCAAACACAAGTGCCATAAAGTAGGTGTTCATCTGTATACTTGTGTCGGTCTGAAGTCTGTAAACTTTCAGCGGCACAACAGCGTTCTTATCAAGGACAAGAAGCGGTGTAAAGAAGTCTGACCAGGCGGCTGAAAGCACGTTGATTGACTCATAGATAATAACCGGCATTGCAAGGGGCAGCATTATTTTGAAGAATACCCCGTAGTTTGAGCATCCGTCAATTTTTGCCGCCTCAACATACGAATTTGAAAGGGCATCAAATGAGTTCTTGAAGAGAAGAACTGCAAAGGTATCTGCACCTGCACCAAGCCACATTGGCCAGTATGTATCAAGAAGACTTACTCCTAAGCCGTTATCTGCCGCAAACGGGAAATGAAGATATGATATGTAGTTTGGTACCATTCTGATTTGCGACGGCATCATCATTGTCCATACAACTAATGTG
>JAZRJL010000023.1:0-2152 GCA_045645805.1 Clostridia bacterium
AATTCAGTAATAATAGTTGGATTGGAGGATGTAAAATGTTTGGATTTATAGGTGGGTTATTTTTAGGTGGAATGGCAGGATTTTTGTTATGCGCTCTTGTGAGTGCAAACGACGAAAATGAGGGTGATACCAAATGACCGAAAAATATCAAAAACCTTATTACACCCAAGACATAACATTCTGCTCAAAACGAGATTGTGAAAACAAAAAGTGCAAAAGAAATCATTGTCATATAGATTGGTCGGTAAAGCCATATCAAAGTTTTGCCGATTTTGAAAATACGCAGTATTGCCCAAAGAAAAGGAGAGCAGACAATGATTAAATTTTATTCTTGGTATATAAAAGAACTTGAAGCACAGGAAATAAAGAAACAAGCCGACAAACGAGCCGAAGAACAAGGGATAGAGAGGTATGCAGACAATGACCGTTAGAGATAGGCTGATAGAGTTATTGCAAGACTATTTATACAGCGAACAAATTGCCGACCACCTTTTAGCAAACGGTGTTATAGTACCGCCTTGTAAGGTGGGGGATAAGGTGTGGTTTGTTGTCGAGTATGAGAGCAAACATTTTCTCGACGAGGGCGAAGTTGAAAGTATCTACAAAGACAATGGTGGAGTTTGGGTAAGTTCGAGATATGATAGCGGACTACACTACCACCATAAAGAGAGTGATTTTTGCAAAACAGTATTCCTCACCAAAGAGGAAGCAGAAGCAAAGTTAAAGGAGTGTGAGGGGAAATGACAGGTATAATTATAATATTTATGCTTTTGATTTTCTTTGGTTTGTGTGTCATATCTGACCAAATAAAAGATATTTATAATTTGCTTGTTGAAATTGCAAGGCTATTAAAAAGGAGTGAACAAAATGACTGATAAACTAACCGATGTTACCGACAACAAAGTCGGGAAGATAACCGATAGCGAGATTGTAAAGGCTTTGGAAGATAAAATTGAATTTGAAAATTTTGATGAAAATGGATATGCCGTTGTTGACATTGAAAAACTTAAAAACATCCTTGACCTAATCAACCGCCTACAAGCAGAGAATGAGAGGTTGAAAAACGCATATAAACAATGTGCTTGGGAGCGAGATATATTTGCCGAAGATATGAAAGAAGAAATTAAAAAAGATTGTTCTTATCTTATGTTAGATATAAAAACTATCAAAGCCGAAGCATACAAAGAGTGTATTGAAAAGGTAAAAGCATTATTTCCAAGTGATAACGAGCCATATCAGTATTGGGAAATTCACGAGGGTGCTGACAACATCTTAAAAGAATTGGTGGGTGAGGATAAATGATTAAAGATAGCGGACAAAGAACAAAATTTGATTCAGGTGCTGCAAGGGATATGCACGAAGGTAAAGGAAGATTTGACCTTTTGCCTATGTGTGTGCTTATGCGACTTGCAAAGCATTACGAAAATGGTTGCAAAAAGTACGGCGATAGGAATTGGGAAAAAGGCATTCCTTGTCACAGTTTTGCAGATAGTGCTATGCGACATCTTGTAAAGTATATGGATGGATGGAATGATGAAGACCATTTAATAGCGGCAATTTGGAATTTATGTGGTCTTGCTTGGACTGAAGAAAAGCATCCTGAATTAATAGACATTCCTGCAAGATTGGAGGAAGAAAATGAAAGCACACTACGCCAAAATTAACAAGTGTGAGCCTACCTCTGCGCAGCGAAAAGCTTTGCGGAATGAGGTAGTTAAGGAATTTGATACCCTACTCGAAAACTTCAACCACGATGTAATGATACAGTTGCTATATTTGTTTCACTTTAAATACGGCTACGGTCAAAAGAGATTGAAACAGGTGAACAATGATATTGCAGAAGCTCTTGAAGGACTAAATGCGAGGTATGAATTGTCGGTAAACGATACCGCTTGGTTGTGTGAAAAGAAACTCAAAGAGGACGGTATTGATGTAGATGATTTGTTTAAGGAGAACGACAATGACTAAAAGATATATTTGCAAGTATTGCGGCAACGAAACAAACTACGCCGATTGCGTTTGTGGAAACTGTATGAACAAACGACCATTAGTGAAAAAATTAGTAAGAATGTTAGCACCGTATAAAAGGAGGGATAAAAATGCCAAACGATAATATTATTGAGGTTACTCGTTGCAAGGATTGTATTTATTA
>JAZRJL010000024.1:0-2429 GCA_045645805.1 Clostridia bacterium
TTGTCATACCTTCAAGTGCAATGCCACGAATTTTATCAATCAGTGCCCAAACGCTGAAAATAGCAGTAATAATAAGCATCATAACGCCAAGCACCGTTACGATTTGCATTGGTGCCGTTGAGTAGGCAGAAATATTTGAAACAGCATATTTCAAAAGACCTATGGCAGACCATTTTGATTCACCTTCAAGTCTTTCATTAACCTCAAATTCAACCGTTGTTTTGTGATAACCAACCCAAAATGAAATTGCTCTGAAGAAGCCTTTTCTTTCGGGAATTCTATTGAGTATATCTACAACTTTACGGTCAAGCAGTTTAAAGTCAGAAGCGTTTGACATATCAAATCCTACTACCGAACTAATAACCCTATAAAACTTTCTTGCAGCAAAGCCATGCATTTTGCTTTCTTTGCCTCTTGTTTTTTTAATACCCTCAACAATTTCATATCCTTCTTGCCATAAACGATACATCTCGACGATTTTCTCAGGGGGATGTTGAAGATCGCAATCAATTACTACAACCGCATCTCCTGCAGCACTTGCAAGGCCTGCTGAGATGGCTGCCTCTTTTCCAAAGTTCCTTGAAAAATGCAGTCCATATATATTTTTTTCTTTATCGGCTAAATTTTTTATTTTTTCATATGTAGTATCGGTAGAGCCATCATCAATAAAAATAATTTCATTATCAATTTCTGCTTCTTTTAAAATCTTCGATATTGTATAGTAAGCTCTTTCTACGGATAATTCCTCGTTGTACGCAGGAATAATTACGGACAGCATTTAAACACCTCCTGAATTTTCATTAAATACTTTTTCAAGCTGCGCTACCGGCATAGGTTTGTAATAGTAGAATCCCTGAAGGAAATCACAGCCTGCTTGTATTGCCGCTTCTTCTTGTTCCTTCGTTTCGACTCCTTCACACAACGTCTTAAAACCTATATCATGTGCAGTACGAATAATATTTTTTAAAATAATAAATCCTGTATCAGTAACCGAATTCTGTGTTATCGCCTTATCGATTTTCACAATAGAAATATCAAGGTTTTGCAAATCACCGAAAGTTGTATATCCGCTTCCAAAATCATCAAGCAAGATAGATATACCTTTTTCCTTAAGAGCTGATAGATTATCTATCATTTGTTTCCTTGCTTCTCCGGTTATGTTTTTATCCTCTAATATTTCAACCGCCAAACACGAAAACTTCAAATCATATTTTTGCGCAATAGCTATTATCTTCTCGGCAAACTGTGGTTCACACAAAGTTGTTCTTGAAAAATTGATGGTATATTTATATGATTCCCTTCGTTTTTTATCGTTGGAAATCCATTTGCAGTTTTTTTCAAAAATGTAATAATCAAATTTATCATTGATTCCTACAGAATCCACAGCAGACAAAAAGCTACCCGGAGATAATACCCCCTCGCTTTCCGAATTTAAACGAGATAAAACTTCCGCACCTATTATTTTCTTTGTTTTTGCATCTAAAACAGGTTGATACTCAAGGAAGAAACGATTGTTATCAATTTCTTTTTCTATGTTATTTTCTATTTTAATTTTTTTCTCAAGAGCCTTTCCGCCTGAAACATTCCACTCGGCATAGGAGATGTTTTCATTCTTTGCAAGCAAATATGCTTGCTTGGCACGACCTATAGCATCATCTAATGACACCTGTGTGCCAAAGGCAAAATACAATCCGATTCTGATGTCAATAATATTAAGTGCACTGTGTTTTAAGAGACACTTATTCATTTCTGCAAAGCAAATTTCTATTTTCTTGCGTGCAGTTTCCATATTCCATTTTGAGAAAACAACAAAGTTTTTTTCTCCATACATAGCAATATTACTGTCATCACCGTTTGAAAAAACTTCAAGCAAGACTCCCTTTATTTCAGAAAAAACATTTGAAGTTTGATGTGCAGAATAAAGACTTCTGAAATTATCCAAAGAAACTTTAGCATAGAAGACGCATCTATCTTCCTGCAATTTGCCGGATTTTTCAAAAGCGGCTTCTAATTTACTTATATTTATAAAGTCCTTTTCTTCGCTGCCTTTCGCAGTTTTCGCTCCTCTTACAGCAAAATATATGCTGGTAGCAGTAAGAACAATAAAGCAAAAAACTAAAATGGTTATAATTATGTATGGGTATTCAAATATATGCATACTTAGGGCTCCTATTTTTTCATTTTGAAAAAGTCGGAAATTCTAAAGTTCCTCCGGTTTGCTTAAGTCCTATTTTTTCTGCACTTTCAATGCACTTAAGTCCATCTATACGAGCTCTTTTCTTACGAGAGGGAATTTCCGATGCAAGATACGGTATTCCAAATAAAAGCATTGCTTTTATTAACTTTGTCTTTGAAATACCTTTTCTTTTATATTCTGCCAGGATTTCAAACATGGCATAGTTTAACGCATCTTTACTAAATGCTTTTGT
>JAZRJL010000025.1:0-15947 GCA_045645805.1 Clostridia bacterium
CCTTTGACCGTACAGAAGCTGAGATTTCTGTGGAAGAAGAATTGACCCTTAATTTGAGATTTTGTGCCACAATGGGATATTCAGATGATACTATTCCTGCTGAGAGTGTAAGCATTTACAGTCTTAACGAAGACGGCCGTATGGGGGAAATGACGGCTTATACCACCGACGAAAACGGTAATGTGACGGTATCTTTTGATGTTGCAGGGACTTATTACCTTACCTGCAGCGGCGAGGTAACATATTATGATGCTATGATGGGTTATGATACGACAGGCGTTCTTTCCCCTGCATATATTAAAATTACTGTTGCTGAGGAAGAAGTTCCTGTTCCTGAGCCTGAGGGTGAATATGATGTAACCGTGAATGTTGGTCCTGCAACAGCAAATGTTGAATTTTATAAATGTGCAGGCTTTGATGAAAACGGATATGACATTTTAGGTGACGAAGTAAATGCGACCGATAATGGTGTAAATAAAGAAACAAGCTATCATACCTATTCAATGAAGCTTGATGAGGGTACTTACAGCTTCCGTGCAACCGATGCCGGCGGCAACAGTCTTGGCGGTATGACCTTTGATATCCCCACACAGGTTGAGGTTGACAATATTGAGTCAAAGACATCGGAAATATACTTAAGACAGCTTGATGTTTATACAACCACAAAGATTGACAGTATTTATGCATCCGAAGAACAATACAGCACCGAGGTTTCAGATGCTGACGGAAGGCTTGCAACTGCCGGAAGAGCATATCTTGATTCCTTGTCAAGGACAAGATATCCGTATATGGTATATGCCAACGGCAATGCCGAACTTTATAATGTAAAGCTGATACCCTCTCAGGAAGTAAATGCGGCATACAGCCTTGGTACAAATACAATGCTTAACTATGCTGTTTCAAAAGGGACAACGTCGGCAACAAAATCCGGCACACTTCCAACCCTTATTAATGCGGTAATTTCTGCACCAAAGGGAAGCAAGGTTCAGGTGTTTAATCAGCTTAGAAACTTTTATACCGAAGAAATTGCCTATACCGAAAAAACCGAGGCAGAGGGTATTGAAAGCTACACCTTTCGTCTTCCCAAAGGCAACAGCAACCATACCTACCGTGTTTCAATGCCGGGCAAGATTACCAAGGCAGGATATTTAAAACTGAACTCTGAAGATTATGCAAAAACCGACATCACCTTTGCCGAGGACGAAGACCCCGAGATAAGGCCTGAGTATGACAGAACAACGGTTATCGGCAGACGTATGGAGGATAATGTCCTTTTGAATATCAATCCGCAAAACTATCTGAGATTGAATGTGGGCGACACTTTTAAAGCACGTGCATACCGAGCATGGCAGATAATCAATACGGACACAGCCAATATTATGATTGAGCCTGATTTTGAATATAAAATCATCAGCGGGGACAGCATTACTTTGGAACAACAGGGGCAAAATGCCGTGCTTAAGGCAGTTAAAAACGGCATCACCCTTGTGGAAGTAACCTATGACGCAATAGAAATCGGCGGAAATACTTCTTACAAAGGCATTTACGGAGCAATTGACCCCATGCGTAAGGGGTTGTTTGCGGTGAATGTCGGCGGAGATACTTCGACTGAAATTATTATGCCAAAGTGGGATTCGGATTTTGACACAATCTATTTCACCGAAGAAACAGGCATATATAACTTTGCCCCGACCTCAACAGCAGAAATAACTGTTGAATGTAATGGCGAAGCAGTTTTTGCAAATGCTGACGGCACATACGCCCTGACAATCAATCAGGGCAACAATATCGTAAGCGTAACCGCAGGCAACACCGTTGAGTATGTGATTATAAAGGGCAACAAGGTGACGGTTAATATTGAAAATGCCACCTCTCCCGGCGAGAGCATTAAACAGGGGGATACGGTAAATATCAGCTTTGATGGTCTTCATACACCAATGCCAAAGTTCTCGGGAATATATAATCCCGGTTTCGGCAACACAATAAAGACTTCTTATGAAACGTTAGACGGAAAGACAGTGCAAAGCAACGGTGCACAGTATGATTTTATAAAAAATCATACAATTTCAATGACGGTTTATGAAAAAGGAGAAGTCGAGCTTACAAACGGAACAATTCCACTTACAAGTATGGGATTTGTACCGGGAAGCCACCGCGAGCTTACCGATATGGGGGTTAGTGCAAACTTCAATGCGGTTGCGGTTGCGGCAGAATTTTGTCATCTGCCTGACGTTTCCTTTGAGGTTTTGCAAAATGAAGATGCAACGTATCTGGAGACCGCAAGAGAAAGCTATGCAAAGCTTTCAAAGGTAAATATTCTTTGGGGAACAAGCTCGTACCAAAGTGCATTTAACTTTAGTCTTTCAGGTACTACAAATGCAAACAAAAAGAATACCACCAAAACATTTTCAAGCTTTAATACTGAATTTCCGCTTATTGTAAGTGCAACTCCTGCAAATGCAAATGCTGAGGTGGATATGGAATTCAGGTACTGGGAGCTTGGTGATACAGAAAAGAAAAAGGCAAAACTGAATCCGGGTGTAGAGCTGACAATTGAAAGTCCTTTCAGCGGAGAAAAGCCGATTTTTATGGAACTTGCGGTTACGCCAAAAAATTCTGTGTTTGGTGAAGAAACGGTGTACTCCTATGTTGCATATAAAACTACCGATGGCTTTGAAAGACCGGTATTAAAAACTCTTAACATAAAGGATGCGGACGGCAATGCCTTTGCCGAACCTTACGGCGTGCTTCGCTCTGACAACAACACAGGTCTTGCATATACCGAGACAGATTATTATTGCTATATACCCTCCAATGCGGAAGGTGTCACATTAAGTCTTGCAAGGGTTTATGGAACTGCAGACATTACAATCGGCGAGGAAACCCAAAATGTAGGAACAAGCGAAACTGCATTTTCTTCTGTTGCAACAGCCCAAGCCGAAACGACGGTTGTAATTACCCTTGCAGACGGTGGCGTATATAATGTAAGGCTGATAAAGACCGATAAGGTTATGGAAAAGAAAATTAGTTACGACGACGAAAGAATAGCCATATCATTTATAAACCCAACGGCATTAAATGTTGATTTTGTTGTTGCAGGCTATGACAAAAACAGTGCTATGACAAAAACCAAGGCATTAAGCCGTGAGCTTTCTGCAGGCGAGAATACGGTATATCTTTCATATGCAGACTTTGCTGGTGAGGCAAATATTAAGCTGTTTGTATGGGACAAGGCTCTTTCGCCTGTGATTAACTCAACAAAGATAAAATAAGCAGGTGGCGGTGACCAACCGCCCACCTGATAAATCTAATATTATTAAAGGAGAAAAAATTGTGAAAAAGCTTTTAAGTGTAATTCTTTGTGTAATACTGATGCTTGGTATGCTTTCGGTGTCGGCAGCAGATGCATCTTACAGGGACACAAACGGGCATTGGGCAAAGGAATGTATAAGTGAATGGAGCGGACTTGGTATTTTGACCGGCTTTGATGGCAGTTTTATGCCCGACAACCCCATTACCCGAGGCGAATTTGCAACGGTTTTAAACCGTGTGTTCAGATTTGATATGCCTGCACAAAATACATTTTTGGATTTGGACGAGGATTTTTATACACGGCATATTCTTTGCCTTAGCGAAAAAGGCATTATGTCAGGATATGAGGGAAAGGTCAGACCAAACGACTATATAACCCGTGAAGAAGCCTCGGCTATGCTTTGCAAGGTACTTACACTTGAAAGTGACAGTGGTATTGACCAGAGTTTTAAAGACGGAGAATTGGTCAGCGAGTGGGCAATGCCGTATATGACCGCACTTGTAAATGAGGGATACCTCAAGGGTGATGGCGGATTTTTGAAGCCTGCCCAAAACATTACCCGTGCCGAAACAGTAACGCTTTTAAGCAACGCCTTGCATATTGTGACTGATGTGCAAGCTACTGATTTTAATAAGATATGTGTAATAAGCCGTGATGACCTCAGCTTTAAGGATTGCGGTTTTTCAAAAGATGTAATTGTTACATCAAACGTAAAAAAAGTTGATTTTGAAAATGTAAGGATTGATGGTTCGCTTCACGCTCTTACTCAAAAGACCGATGCGATATATCTTAAGAATTGTGACGTAAAGGCAGTTGCCGCAGTTGGTGACAAGGCGGTTAAAGCTGAAAACACCGCTCCGGTTGTTGAGGAAAAACCAAAAGAGGAACAGCCGGCAGAGGAAGAAAAACAGCCTGAAGAAGACAATGATGATTATTGCTATGATGGTTTGTCGTACGGTGGTTCAGATAATAATAACGAAGAAGATGCCAATGTAGACGAAGCATTAAAGCCAACTATTGAAACAACTCTTACAGACAATCTTTTGCAACGAAACAGCAAAAAGGTAATTGATGTAATTGCAAAGGACAAAAACGGTGACAAAATACCCGGTGAAAAGTGCAAGGTAAGACTTAACGGCATAAACATTGAACCGAGCTGGGATGACGATGCAAAAACCAGCTTCACCCTTGAATTTTCTGAAAGCGGTGAATATACCGTTGAAATTTCTGCATCAGATGCAGAGGGAATGCAGACTCAAAAAACATTTAATATTACATATGAAATGGCAGAATACGGCGAGGCAATCGGCAAGGCGATTGTCAGCATTGAGGCATTTACCCCCGGTGTTGGCTATATAGTTGCACCGATGGAAATAGATGTTAAGGAGGGGGTAAACTGTGCCTGGCTTTTGGACGAGCTTCTTACAGAGCAAGGCTTGTCCTATTTCAACACAGGCTCTCTTGACGGCGGGTTTTATCTTGCACACATTGAAAACATCCCCGAGTTTACACCAAGCTTTTCGGCGATTATAACCACCTGCCTTTCGAACTTTGGTTTTGAGCTGGACGAGACTTCATTTGAGGCGGGCAGACTTTCGGAATTTGACTTTACCCAAGGCTCAGGCTGGATGTACTGTGTAAACGGAGTGTTCCCCAATGTTGGATTTTCGGAATATTATCTTCAGGAGGGGGATGTGATGCGTATTCAGTTTACCCTTGCCTATGGCTCGGACCTTGGCGGGGCGTCGGGTGCAGGATATTCCTATGCAGGGGATTTTTATGAAATGGTCAATCGTGACGAGCTGACAAGGCTAATTGCAGAAATTGGACTTGACAATTGCGGCGAATATATGGATTTGATTACCAAGCCCGATATGACACAGGATGAGCTAAACACAGTTCTTGACGGCTTGAGATAAGCGAGGGATAGTTATGACTTGTTTAAAAAGAGCTGTAAGCATATTGCTGATACTGATTTTTGGTATCGGCAATATTGTCGTTTTTGCGACAGAAGACAGCCTTGAGGCTGTGATAACAGATACCGCAGAATATGTATACAAAACCGTGAAAAACCCTCAAGTGGGGTCAATCGGGGGCGAATGGGCGGTTCTTGGTCTTGCCCGAAGCGGTTATGATGTCCCTGAGGAATATTATCAGAACTATTACAAAACCGTTGAGGAATATGTAAGAGCGTGTGACGGTGTTCTTCACAAGAAAAAATATACCGAGTATTCACGACTTACGGTTGCTCTTACTTCAATTGGCAAGGACCCCCGAAATGTAGCAGGATATAATCTTTTGACACCCTTGGGGGATTACAAAAGGACTATTTGGCAGGGCTTGAACGGACCCATATGGGCACTTATTGCTCTTGACAGCGGAGGATATGAAATGCCCCAAAACCCTGATGCCGAGGTTCAGGCAACAAGGGAAATGTATATAGACCGCATTCTTGAATGTCAGCTTCTCGACGGTGGCTGGTCGCTGTTTGGCGGTACTGCGGCGGCAAAGAAAAGCGACGGAATATCCGACCCCGATATTACAGGTATGGCACTTCAGGCACTCAGCAAATATCAAAACGACGAAAGGGTGAAAAAGGCAATTTCTGAAGCCCTTGAATGTATGTCAAAACGTCAGGACGAAAGAGGCGGCTTTTCAAGCTGGGGCACCGAAAATTCAGAAAGCTGTGTGCAGATTGCAGTTGCTCTTTGCGAGTTGGGAATTCCCCTTGATGACCCAAGATTTGTAAAAAACAAAAACACCATACTTGACAATCTTCTTACATATTATGAAAAAGGCAACGGCTTCAAGCATACCTACAAGGGTGAAGGCTCAAATCAAATGGCTACCGAGCAGGGCTTTTATGCCATTGTTGCCCTTGACCGTGCAAAAAAAGGTAAAAACAGCCTTTACTGTATGGGTGATGCAATTACAATTTCACAGATGGTTGCAGATGCTAGTCAAATCGGACTTGCGGATAAGAATCCCGATATAGCTAAAATGCCCCTTGTAAATCCGGGCAAGACCTTTGCTGACATAAGTGCACACGGCAACCAGCCTGCAATCGAGGCACTTACTGCAAGAGGAATTATAAACGGAAAAACCGAGGAAAGCTTTCGGCCTGAAAGCACAATGACCCGTGCAGAATTTGCCACGATTATAACAAGGGGTCTTGGACTTCCCCAAAAAGCCGTGTCAATTTTTGATGATGTGACCGATACGGATTGGTTTAACATATATGTAAATACCGCATACCATTACGGCATTATAAAGGGCGTGTCAGAAACAAGCTTTAACCCAAACGGAACGATTACCCGTGAGGAGGCAGCAGTTATGGTTGCAAGGGCGGCAAAGCTTTGCGGAATGGATACTAAGCTTGAAGAATTTGAAGCAAGGGATATCCTGGCGGGATTTTTTGATTATGTAACATCGTCGGACTGGGCAACGGGTTCGCTTGCCTTTTGCTATGGCAACGGAATTCTGCCCGATGACGAGATGGAAATAAAGCCAAAGCAGGCTGTAACAAGGGCGGAAATTGCACAGATGCTTTTTAATATGCTTAGCCTGACAAAGCTGATTTAAGGTGATAAGATGAAGAAATATAAAAATAAAATTATACTCGGCATTGCAATCGTTGCGGTGCTTGCGTTTGTTTTCTGGTGGGGCGGCAATGCCCCGGGCCTTCGGGGTTGGAAACCTCAAACGGCACAGTCCTTGCAACAAACAAGCAGGCAGTTAATTGAAGAAAAAGATGAAAACGAAATACAAAAAGTCACAGACAAGCCTGAAATTGAGCAAGAGAAGAAGGAGAATGCTGAAAAGGAAGATGGCAGTATTCCTGTAAAAAAGGCTGATGAAACCGCAACCGAGGAAAACAGACCGCAAAAAGCTGACCAGACGCCTATGACTTCGGCTGAAAAGGAAGCACTTGCCCGAAAAATGGCACAGGGGATGGGCTCAAGAGCGGAGCAGGGAGATACAGAATATTCACAAAAACAGGGGATGGTAATTGACGCTGCAACCGGCAAGGATAAATATCTGACCGACCCTGTTCCTGAGGGCAAGCCTGTACCCATTGAACCACAGAATGCTGTTATCTCCGACAAGCAGCTTAGCTGTACTTTGTCGGTAAGATGTGACACAATTCTTGAAAATATTAAGTGGCTTGACAAAGAAAAGGTTGAAATTGTGCCGAAAGATGGTATAATATTTGCAGAGCAAACAGTTACGTTTTATGAGGGCGAAAGCGTGTTCAATCTTTTGCTTCGTGAAATGAAACGGAATAAAATACACATGGAATTTGAAAACACACCCATATACAACAGTGCATATATCGAGGGGATTGCAAATCTCTATGAGTTTGACTGCGGCGAGCTTTCGGGCTGGATGTATAAGGTAAACGGCTGGTTCCCCAATTACGGCTGTTCAAGATATCAGCTAAAAGATGGGGATAAGGTGGAATGGGTGTACACCTGCGATTTAGGTATTGATGTAGATGGATATTATGCAGCAAGGGGAAACTAAAATGAACGAGTTTAAAACCTATCACCCGATTGTAAACTTTGTATATTTCGTTTTTGTAATCGGGTTTTCAATGTTCTTTATGCATCCTTTGGCTCTTTTGATTTCGCTGATATGCGGATTCTTGTATTCGGTAATGTTAAAGGGTAAAAGGGCTGTAAAGACAAATTTAATATATATGCTGCCCATGATAATTGCCATGGCACTTATCAACCCTGCCTTTAATCACGAGGGGATGACAATTCTTACATATCTGCCGGGCGGAAATCCCCTTACTCTTGAATCAATAGTTTACGGGGCGTGTGCGGCGGTAATGATTGCAACGGTTATCTGTTGGTTTTCCTGTTATAACGAGGTTATGACAAGTGACAAGTTTATTTATCTGTTTGGTAAAATAATTCCGGCGTTGTCGTTAATTATTTCAATGACTTTAAGGTTTGTGCCAAGGTTTGTTTCACAGCTCAAGGTGGTTGCCAATGCACAGCGTTGTATGGGCAGGGATATATCGAACGGCAGCATAATCAGCCGTGCAAAGCACGGACTTTGTATACTGTCAATTATGACCACATGGTCCCTTGAAAATGCAATTGAAACAGCCGACAGTATGAAGTCCCGCGGCTATGGGCATCCGGGCAGAACGGCGTTTTCCATATTTACCTTTGACAGCCGTGACAGGAAGGCTCTTTTATATATAGCTGTTCTTGGAATATATATTTTTGCAGGTAGTATTTTCGGGGGTATGTATATAAGCTTTTTTCCGTATATAAAGGCGGTTTCAGCCTCTTTGTATAGTATAAGTGTATTTTTTGCATATTTTGCACTTTGTATGTGTCCTGTAATAATAGAAATCTGGGAGGTGAGGAAATGGAAAGCTTTAAAATCGAAAATCTGAGCTTTAACTATCCGGGTAAAGGGTCAGCCACACTTAAAAATATCAGCCTTGATATTGCCGACGGTGAATTTGTGACCCTGTGCGGCAAGTCCGGATGCGGAAAAACCACTCTTTTACGGCTTCTTAAAACCTCACTTTCACCTTATGGCGAGGTTTCGGGGAATATTTTGTTTAACGGAGTATCCCTTAGCGAGGTCGATTCAAAAGCTCAGGCGGCTGAAATCGGCTTTGTAATGCAAAGCTCCGACAACCAGATTGTGTGTGACAAGGTATGGCACGAGCTTGCCTTTGGTCTTGAAAGCCTTGGGTTTTCCACACCCGAGATACGGACAAGGGTGGCAGAGATGGCGTCATTTTTTGGTATTCAGAATTGGTTTCACAAAAAAGTGACCGAGCTTTCGGGCGGACAAAAGCAGCTGCTTAATCTTGCCTCGATAATGGTTATGCAGCCGTCTGTGCTTGTTCTGGACGAGCCTACAAGTCAGCTTGACCCAATTGCGGCGTCGGAATTTTTAAAAACCATTGAAAAAATCAACCGTGAGCTTGGCACAACGGTTATCCTCACCGAGCATCGTCTTGAAGAGGCACTTCCCATATCCGACAGGGTAATTGTTATGGACAATGGCGAAATTATTGCTCAGGGAACGCCTAAGCAGGTTGGCAAGCTTTTAAAAGATATAAAGCACGATATGTATAATGCAATGCCTACACCTATGCGGATTTACGGAGCGGTGGAAAATAGCCTTGAATGTCCCCTGACAGTTCGTGACGGCAGACGTTGGCTTGAGGATTTTTCAGCTGAAAACGAGCTGAAACCTGAGTTTATTCCTCAACAAAACGAGTCGTGGAGTATAAACGAGCCGATTATCGAGGTAAATGATGTTTGGTTCAGGTACGAAAAGGATCTGCCTGATGTTGTAAAGGGACTTAGTGTTAAGATAAACAAATGCGAGCTGTTTGCAATCCTTGGCGGAAACGGTACGGGCAAGACTACATCACTTTCGATTATGTCAGGGCTTAACACTCCGTATCGCGGCGAGGTTTTGATAAAGGGCAAAAAGATTTCAAAAATACATAATCTATACAACGGAATTTTGGGAGTTCTGCCACAAAACCCGCAAAGTGTATTTGTGAAAAAGACGGTGGAGCTTGACCTTTTTGAAATTTTGAATGAGCGAAAGCTGTCAAAGGAAGAAAAAGTAAAAAAGGTGAACAATATTGCGGCTTTGTGCCGTATTGATAATCTGCTTGACCAGCATCCTTACGATTTGTCGGGGGGTGAGCAGCAGCGTGCAGCTCTTGCAAAGGTGATGCTTATGGAGCCTGAAATTTTGCTTCTTGACGAGCCTACAAAGGGTATGGATGCACACTTCAAGACAGAGTTTGGCGAAATTCTTGAGGATTTAAGGGCAAATGGTGTAACGGTGGTTATGGTATCTCACGATATTGAGTTTTGTGCCGAATATGCAGACCGCTGTGCTATGGTTTTTGACGGGAATATAACAGCAATCGGCGAGCCGCGGGAGTTTTTTGCAGGCAACAGCTTTTACACAACCTCTACAAACCGAATGGCGCATACAAGGCTTTCAGGGGCAGTTCTTGCCGAGGATATAATACTTGCCTGCGGCGGTGAGGTAAAAAAGAGGGAAAGAATAAAAAGAGAGTTTGACATAAAGAAAAGTGAGGATAAGGATAACAAAACAGACAAAGGCAAAAGAAAGCTGACGCCCATTAGGTTGATTACGGGATGCGTTTTTGCGTTGCTTTTTGTGCTGACCTCATTAAGCTTTTTGGCAGATGTGGATGTTTTAAACCTGACAAGCTTCAGTATTGTGGGACTTGGGGAGTTATATGTTATTTCTATCATTGAAATTGCTGCTGCGTTTTTCTGTTTCTTTCCGCAAAGGGAGATAGGGGTTACGGTGATTCAGCACCCCAAAAGCGACCGCAAGCTGACAAAGCGGACGTTGTTTGCAATGATACTTATTCTGCTTGCAATACCCCTTACCATTTATATTGGCACATATTTTTTCGGGAGCCGCAAGTATTATTTTATAAGTCTTTTGATAATCTTAGAAACAATGCTGCCCTTTTGTATGGTGTTTGAAAGCCGAAAGCCTCAGGCGCGCGAGCTTGTGGTGATAAGTGTACTTTGTGCCATTGCGGTTTCGGGTCGTGCGGCATTCTTTATGCTGCCCCAGTTCAAGCCGGTGGTGGCGCTTGTAATTATTGCCGGGGTATGCTTTGGCGGCGAAACGGGATTTTTGGTAGGAACAGTTACAGGCTTTGTGTCAAACTTCTTTTTTGGGCAGGGGCCATGGACACCCTGGCAGATGTTTGCCTTTGGTATAATTGGATTTTTAGCAGGCATACTCTTTAAAAAGGGTTTCTTAAGAAAAACCAAAGCTTCCCTTTGCGTATTTGGTTTTTTAACAACCTTTATTGTATATGGGGGAATAATGAATCCTGCGTCAATAATAATGGTACAAAATAAAATAACCCTTGAAATGATTTTGTCCGCCTGCCTTGTAGGTATGCCATTTGATTTGGTGCATGGAATTTCAACGGCATTCTTTTTGTGGTTTATCAGCGAGGCGATGATTGATAAGCTGGAACGAATTAAGATTAAATATGGATTAATTGAGAGATGAAAATTTTTCTTGCGGGGCGATGTTTACCTGAATTTCAATTGTAGGGGTCGGCGTCCTCGCCGACCCGTTGTTAAAAAATAAAAAGGTGTTGCACATGGCAACACCTTTTGCGTTTTTAAAAGCAAATTATTCAACGGGATTCTTTGCTTCTTCAAACAAAGCACAAACCTCGTCGGATGGCTTCTTTGTAAGAAGTGAAACAACAACAGCTGCAACAAGACCTGCAATAAAGCCGGGAACGATTTCGTAAATTCCGGTAGAGCCTGCAAGCCTATAAAGCCAGATTGCGTCAACGACAAAGCCAACTGAAATTCCGGCAACTGCACCTGAGTATGTAAGACGCTTCCAGTAAAGGGCAAGGAGAATAACAGGAGCAAAGGATGAACCAAAGCCTGCCCATGCATTTGAAACGAGAGCCATAATACCGCCGCTGTTGGGGTTGTTTGCAATAAAGAATGCCACGATGGCAATAAATATAACCACAACTCTGCCTGCCCACAGCATCTCCTTGTTTGATGCTTCTTTTCGGAATACGGGCTTGTAAACATCCGATGCAAAAGCCGAGGAGGATGCGAGGAGCTGTGAATCTGCCGTGCTCATTGATGCTGCAAGGATTGCAGAAAGCAGAATTCCGCCGATGAATGCAGGGAATACTGTTCGTACCATATTGATAAATACAAGGTCGCCGCTTTTGCCACCGTCAATGCCGTATTTAAGACCAACAATACCAACGATGGTTGCCATTGTAAGGATTATACCTGTCCAGACCGAACCGATAATTTGTGACTTCTTCATTTCCCTTTCGGACTTGATTGATATATATCGTACAACAATGTGGGGCATACCAAAGTAACCAAGACCCCAGCCAAGACCTGAGATTATATCAGAGATACTCTTCCAGTCAGCCTTGCCTGTTGAAAGAACATTATAGAAGTTTTCGGGTGCAACAAATTCGGGAGCATTGATGGTGAAAACTGCGATAATGGGTGCGAGCATAAGTGCGCCAAGCATCAAAAGACCCTGGAAAAAGTCTGTCCAACAAACTGCATTAAATCCGCCCAGGAAGGTGTAAACAACAATTACGCAGGTTGCAATAATCATTGCAAGACCCTTGTCCATACCAACTACCGTGTTGAAAAGTGTACCGCAGGCATCAATGCTTGATGCTGAATATACGCAGTAAACAATCACAAAAACAATAGCTGAAACAATTTGAAGTGCCTTGTTTTTGCTTAAAAATCTGTTTGTCAAAAACTGCGGAATGGTGATTGAATCGTTTGCACGGATTGAATAGCGTCTAAGTCTTGGTGCAACAAAAATCCATGAGGTTACTGTACCAATAAAAAGTCCAACTGAAATCCATACCTGACCCATACCGTAAAGGTAAAAGGCACCGGGAAGACCCATAAGCACCCAGGCACTCATATCCGAAGCACCTGCGCTGAGGGCAGCAACCCAACCGTTCATATTTCTGCCTCCAAGGAAGTAATCCTTTTCACCGCCATTGCTGTTTCTTCCTTTAAAGAAGAAATAAACACCTACCCCAACAACAAGGGCAAGATAGAGAACCATAGCAACAAGTTCCCAAATGTTCATAAAAACACATCCTTTTATATAAGATTTTCTAATGATAAACACCGAAAGTTCTTTCATTTTACAAAAGTTAGCAAAAAAAGTCAAGGAAAAATATGATTATTTTTAGTGATTTACTTGACTAAAGCGTGAAAAAACAATATAATATAAGAAAAACTGATACAAAGGCTAATAAAAATGAAGATTAAAAAGTATGAGGCATTTATTTATGCCTGCGAATGTAAATCAATATCGGATGCTGCAAAAAAGTTTGGCAACAGCCAGTCAAGTGTAACACAGCTGATTGGCTCACTTGAAAAGGACCTTGGTTTTCGGCTTCTTGTAAGGAACAAGGGCGGGGTAAGGCTTACCCATGAGGGCAGGCTTGTTTACAATGCAATTAAAAAGGTTGTTGAGGACAACGAGCGTGTCCGTGAGCTTGCAGCGGAGATAAATCGCTATGGTGAAAACACCGTAAGGGTAGGAGCTTTCAAAAGTATTGCGGTCAACTGGCTTCCTCAGCTTATGAAGGAGTTTGGCGAAATCTGTCCTGATGTCAACTTTGTTATTTTTGACGGACATTATTCGGAAATAGAGGATAAGCTCAGGAGCGGTGAGGTGGACATAGGCTTTGTTTCAATGCCCTTTGAGGGCTGTGAATGCCGTGAGCTTTTAAAGGACGAGCTTTTAGCGGTTTTGCCAAAGAATCACAGTCTTGCGGATTGCGAATATGTTTCGGCAAAGCAGTTTGGCAAGGAGGATGTTGTCAGCCTTGTTGACAGTACCGACCGTGACGCAAAGCTTTATTTGCAGGAAAACGGCGTAAAACCTGACAAAAAGTTTAAAACGGCAGACGATTATGCAATGCTTTCGATGGTTGAAAATGAGCTTGGGATTTGCATTGCTCATGAGCTTGTAATGAAAAATGATAATCATAACGTGGTTACAAAGCACCTTTCGCCACGGGCGTTCCGTCGTGTTGGTCTTGCTGTGCCCGATATCGGGCACAAGTCGGAAACTGTACGTCGGTTTGCGGATTTTGTTATTGAATGGACTAAGAGGTGATATATATGAAAAGGTATGAGGTTACCGGTATGAGCTGTGCTGCCTGCAGTGCCAGAGTTGAAAAGGCAGTGGGATGCGTTGAGGGTGTTGAAAGCTGCAGCGTAAATCTACTTACAAATTCAATGAATGTTGAAGGGACAGCAACAGATGAAGCCATAGCTGCGGCAGTTGAGGCGGCAGGCTATGGAATAAAGAGAGCGGAAAATTCTGAAAAAAGCAAAAGCCCTTCAAAAGATTATGAAGCAGCGGGACTTTTAACAAGGCTGATTGCGTCTGTGGGGTTTTTGGCTGTCCTTATGTACTTTTCCATGGGGCACAGCATGTGGGGATTCCCTCTGCCAAAGTCTTTAAGCGAAAATTTTATGGCACAGGGAATTTTGCAGCTTGTACTGACCGTTGTTGTAATGGTAATAAATCAGAGGTTTTTTATAAACGGCTTTAAGGCACTGATTCACGGCTCGCCCAATATGGACACCCTTGTTGCCCTTGGCTCGGGTGCGGCGTTCCTTTATAGTCTTTATGCACTTTTGGCAATGTCCTCGCAGCTTGTTTCGGGGAATATCCATCATGCAGCACATTATATTCATGAATTTTACTTTGAGTCGGCGGCAATGATTGTGACACTTATCACCGTGGGCAAGCTTCTTGAAGCCCGTGCAAAGGGCAAGACGACTGATGCACTTAAAGGTCTTATGGACCTTGCACCAAAAACCGCAACTGTCATCCGAAACGGAAAAGAGGTTACCGTTTTGGCAGACAGCCTGTCTGTGGGCGAAATTTTTGTTGTACGCCCGGGCGAAAGCATCCCTGCCGACGGGATTGTGATTGAAGGGTCCAGCTCGGTTGACGAATCGGCACTTACGGGGGAAAGTATCCCTGTTGACAAATTGATGGGTGACAGTGTTGTTGCCGCAACCATAAATAAGCTTGGTTTTATAAAATGCAAGGTAACCAAAACTTTTGAGGACAACACCCTTTCACAAATAATAAAGCTGGTAAATGACACAGCGTCTTCAAAGGCTCCTGTTGCAAAGGCAGCAGACAGGGTTTCGGGGATTTTTGTCCCTGTGGTACTTGGAATTTCGGTAATTACCTTTGTTATATGGTTGCTTCTTGGCAAGGAACTTGGCTTTGCTGTGGCAAGGGGAATTTCTGTTTTGGTAATCAGCTGCCCCTGTGCCTTGGGTCTTGCAACCCCTGTTGCCATTATGGTAGGCAGCGGTGTGGGTGCAAAAAACGGAATACTTTTCAAAACGGCAACCGCTCTTGAAGAGGTTGGCAAAACCAAAGTTGTGGTTCTTGACAAAACGGGGACTGTGACGGCAGGGTTACCTGATGTAACCGATATAATTCCCTTTGGTGAATGTGCTAAAGCTGAACTTTTGCAGATTGCGGCATCAATGGAGAAAAAGAGCGAGCATCCCCTTGCAAAGGCGGTTGTAAGATATGCACAGCAGGAGAATACAGAGCTTTTTGAAGCAGAGGAATTTGAGGCAGCATCAGGAAGCGGCATAAAGGTAATATTAAATGGCAAAAAATACATTGGCGGCAAGCTTGAATTTGTAAGTGAATATGCAGATGTCCCCGAAAGTGCAGGTGTGGCAGCAGAAAAGTTGGCGGACGAGGGTAATACGCCGTTGTTCTTTGCCGAAGAGAATGGGTTTTTGGGGATTGTTGCTGTTGCTGATGTTATCAAGGCTGACAGTAGCGAGGCGGTGGAGGAACTGAAAAGCCTTGGTATCCGTACGGTTATGCTGACGGGAGACAATGAAAGAACTGCAAAAGCAATAGCAAGTCTTGCAGGAATAGACGAGGTTGTGGCAGGAGTTCTTCCTGACGGCAAGGCTGAAAAGGTTAAAGAGCTTATGAAGACGGGCAAGGTGACAATGGTAGGTGACGGAATAAATGATGCACCAAGCCTTGTTGCGGCAAA
>JAZRJL010000026.1:0-47150 GCA_045645805.1 Clostridia bacterium
GTGAAGCAATGAACAAGTTTGATAGATTGAAACAGAAAAATAAAAATATATCAAATCAAATAGCAAAAGATGCTGAGATTGTTAGAGATAAAGAAGATATCCTTTCTGGTGAAAGTGAACGTATAATAAAAGTAGTTCAAAATGCCAATATTATATTGTCAGATATTGATAACCAGTTTGAAAAAGCAACGAAATTAAAGGGAATTGATATTACATTTCTTTTTTTTGCAACAGCTTTACAATGTGTGAGACAGTACATTATAGGAACAGTAACGCAACGTGTAGATGATCAAAAAGCTGCCAGTAAAACAAAAGGTCATGAAAAAGAAAGTTCTGACCGGCATCATAGACTATATAACCCTTCACTTAATGAGATTATTACCAATCCTGTTCCTTTTGATGCAATATACGGAAGTAAAAAATTTGATTTAGGCATAGGTGGAGGGTTTACTCATAGGGCAAAGACAGTAGGACATGATCCATTATTAGGATGGATTTTTGGCACAGCCAATATTGCTACTAGCACAGTTACTGTTTCTGAGGGATTTAAAACATTTCATGTTTTGACTGGAGAAACTGCCAATGGAAGTTTTAGAGATCAAATTTCTAAAAATGCAAGTACAATGAAGGTTTTTGAATCAACAATAAGTAAGCTGACAAACGAGGGGATGGAAGGGAAAGAAAAAATAGGCGTTTCTCTTATGAAAGAGGCAATTCATCTTAAATCTGATATGTATTCAACTGCGAGCATACCTATTCCTGTTGTTTCTTCAATTTCCGTTGGGTTTGCTAGAACACTTGCTGATTATGGAATTGATATGGGTAATGTGTTAAAGGTCTCACAACAAGCAGGATATGCTGTTCTTATTAATTCTCTGATAGGAATGATACATGGTTTATTTTATGATGAAACGCAATATAGTTCATGGAATTTACATTCGGTAAAAACGAGAAAAATACTTTCCTATTCAAACCTTATCGCTTCAGCAAGTAATGTAATCGCTGTTGCTGTAGCGGCAATTGCAGGAGCATATTCAGGAAATGCGGAAATGGTAGAAAAGTCTATAAATTATTTGGATATAGGCGGAATAATTGTTACAATTTATCGACTGATTAACGACAAGAAATTTATACTTGAAGTAAAAAAAGAGTTCCTTGAACATGAATGGTACAATATAATTTTAAATGAGTAGTGGGGTGCAACAAAATTGAGAAAGAAAAAATACATAAAGATTTTTAAAGAGGGTATGGAAGCTGGTGCAAAACCCTTTGAAAAGAAGTTTGAAATAGTTAAAGAACAACAAGAGGAAATAAGTCAAAAGGCAAGTAAGATTATTTCTCAACAGAACATTCAAAGAAAAATGACAGATTCGTTGATTTCTGAGATAGAAAAGCAAGATGAGAAGCAAGGACTATTAGACAGTGATGTGCGAAAGCAAGGAAAAGCTATTGTAAAACAAAAAAGAAAATTAGATAAAATTGAACTTCTAATGCCGACAATCGAACAGAAATGTAACAAATGTGGAAAACCTATTCTCCCAGAACAAATTGTTTGCTGTAATTGTGGGAAAATCTCAAAGGACATTCCATATGACTTGCATGATTTGAAGATTGGAGAAGAATGTCAAAAAGAGGTAGAAACATTGTCCAAAACAATTATAAAAAATTCAAGTCCAGATTCAACATGGATATATCCCGAACTAAATGAGCAGTTTATAAAAATGAAAAAGATTCAGGAAATAGCAGCTATCAACCTGAAGGATAAAGCAGGAGAAGAAAGAGATATATACAAACAGATTCATAGAAAAGCAAAATCTTTCTTTGGAAGATACGAAGATAGAAAAATTGAGATAGCAATTGTAGGAACAGTCAAAGCTGGAAAATCAAGTTTAATAAATGCTATTGTAGGTTCCAATATTGCAAGTGTCAAAGCAACTCCAGAGACATCGGTTTTGGTTAAGTATAGAACTACTCCTTGCGAGAACTATCTGAAGATAAAATTTTATACTGAAAAGGAATGGGAAAGGTTATGGTCAACAGCTCAGACTGCAAAAACTTTTTTAAGTGAATATAATGCGACTGGAGCTGAAAATATAAAATATGAATATTTGGGAAAAAAGACAGAATTCGTAGAGTGTGAAAAAAATGAATTGCACGATGTAGTTATGGAGTGGACAAGGTCAGATTCACCAAAACATTTCTTTGTAAAGGAAATTGAAGTTGGTTACGAAAGTGAAGATATGCCTCATGACATATATTTGGTTGATACGCCTGGACTTAGTGATCCTGTTAAATATCGCTCTGATATTACAAGAAGATATATATCTAAATCGGATTGGATTCTTGCTTGTATAACATGTGAAAAATTATCTGAACAACCTGAGTTTCAGTTTCTATCAAGGGTTATTGCTAATAAAAATGGTGATGTTAGCAAGATATTTGTTATTGCAACAAAAAAAGATATTTTAATTGAAAATGAAAGAATTCTTAAGAGAAATGAGTTTTTGGAAAGACTAAAACAACTATATTCTAATCCGGAATTAGCAATCAGCAGATTTTCTTTTGTTGCGGCAGAGTGTCATGTATTTGCCAAAACAATTCAAAGTGGGAGAGAACTCGAGGATGATCAACGAAAGAAAATGCGAAAAATGCTCGCAGATATGGATATGGAAATGAGTGATTTGGTAGAAGCCAAGAACCTTAAGATGGTAATAGAATATGCTGAGGTAGAAAGTCTCTTTGAAAAAATGAAAAGAATTGTTATAAATAGCAAAAGAGAGCATTTAATAAGAGAAATCACGACCGATTATAATAAAACCATGTCTGAAATAAACACTTTGGCAGAAGCTTATTTAATAGAAATGAAGAGCTTCATTCAAAGTTTAATATCTGAAAACAATGATGATAATGAAACAATAAGTGAACTTGAAGAAAGTAACAAACAAATTCAAATCATACAAAAAAAGATTAAGAATTTAAAGGATGCATTAGAAGTTGAGATTGCTGCAAATTCTTCAACAATGATAACAAAGGGGTGATAGATAATGGGATTTTTTTCTAGGTTAAAGGCGAAAGTGTGTAATGGAATTGGAAAAGCTCTAGAAAAGATTGGAGAGATTACACATATTGATGCCATAGAGATGGCAGGAATTAATTTGCAAATAGATAATCCTATTGATAATTTTGACGATCTTGATATTGATGAAGCCTCTGTACAAGATACAATAGACTTACATGTAGAATGTGAAAAATCTAGAAAACAGGCTGCAATTCAGTCTGAACAGATAGAAACGGAATGTATAGAAGGAATAGAAAGCCGAATAGAGATATATCTTGAACAGTTGGAGCAAATAATACCAAAAGAAGCTCTTGGTGAGTTTGATTATTCTGTTGGTGGGACTTTTACCAAAGAAATAAGAGATACAATCTCATCTTATGTTGCGAAGAAAATTTCTCAAGACAACGAGGAATTTATAGAAATTTTAAGATTAGAAAAAGAAGAAAGAAAAGTTAAAAGTGATGAATATATCAAATCGGTCTTAGCAAATGCTAAATTAGAACTCAAAAACAAATGTAACAATAAATTTATTGCATTATGTAAAAAAATGTATCAAGACCTTGATGAATATTTTTCACTACAACGTAATTTGACGGATGAAATGGAAAAAAATTATCGTATGTTAGCTGAACATAAGGGTGATATAGAGTACCAAAAGAAAGAAGCGGTCATTAAGGTTGCTGATATGGCCCATGCACAATGTATAAAAACATTAACATATTCTAATTATTAAATTTAATATGTTCCAAAAAACACCCATCGTTTACGATATAATAATCGTAGATGATGGGTTTTAATTTATATTAGGAATCAAGATTCCTTCGTTGACTTCCGCCTCTTCTTGTGATACTGTTTGTGTCACGAGGAGGTGAACTATATGAAAGTGCTTGAAGAATTCTGGTATGGGAATATTAATCCGATGGAAAGACCATTTCAAAGTCAACGAAAGTTTGACAAGGTATTCCGGTTACTTACCAAAAACGAAGAAGAATTGCTCAAAAATTTAAATGAGCAGGAGAAAGAATTACTTAATAAGGTCAAAGCTTGTTATGACGAATTGATACAAATAACAGAATGTCAAACCTTTATAAAAGGATTCAAATTAGGAGCAAGGTTCTTTATAGAATGCTTTGAAAATGATACCGACATATTCGATGAATGAAATTCGAGTATGTCGGTATTTTTATGCCCAAAAGAAAAGGATGATATTATGAAGAAGAAAATAATATGTACGGCACTTGCCGCAACGATGCTATTATCAACAACTGTATCGGCGGCACCTTGGTGGTTCAGTAAATATCGCGTGACCTTTGACAACGAACTTGGAATCGAAGGAAATGTAACCTTAACCTTTGCATCAAACGGCGGAAGCTTTGTCAGGCCAGTAGCAAAAAGGTATGGCGAGAGCATCAGCCTTGAAAGTTATGCCCCAACAAAATACGGTTACACATTCATAGGGTGGTTTACCGATCCCCGAACAAAGCAGAATCAGGTTACAACATTCAAATTCACAAAACCAGATGTTCTCTATGCAAAATGGGAAAAGAATTTGGGAGAACCCATAAATCAAAATGACGAGATTATGAGCAAGGACACTTGCTACCTCACGGATGAGGAAACTAAAATACGAAATGAAATTATAGAAGAAAAAAACAAGGTAAATATAGAAGGCTTTGGTTATGCAGCACCAAGTAAAACAAAAACCATCGTCGTGGACTCAGACGGAGATATAAATAAAATGGTTGGTTCAATGAAATAGGATATTGGAACAGAAAAATCCCTGCCAACATGAAATTGGCAGGGAATCTGCTTTTTTGCCGTTTGTTTAGTTCCAATCGACCCGTACATCGTATGACGGATTTCTGTTCGATTGTAGGGAACATGGGTGTAATATGCACAAATATTATGTGCATTGCCATGGCTTGAGCCTGTCTTTCAATGTCCTTTTCTGCCAATTACCCATATAATTCTGTTGCATTTGACGAAGATTTTTTAGAGTATATTTTGTTGAAAAAATATGGATGCAGAAATATCATTGTTCCAGTATAGAATTGAATTCTTCGGAAGAAATTTCTCCTTTTTTATAACGCGTTCTCGCTTTTGTTAATTTAGATAGTTGGGCAGAATACTTTTTTAAATCATCTACTTCTATAGAATTACGCTTTTTGTAATAAATGGTCTGATAAACTTTCTCATACTTCGAAAGTAACTCGTCAGATTTTAATCTTTCAGTAAATTGTTTTTTTGCACCAATGCGTTTGCAAGACCTTCCGTCATCAAACTCTCTATCGCAATATTGTGTTCCCGCATTTATTGACGAAAAATATTTTCCACAGTTTTTGCATTTGGTAAGTGAAATGTTGTTGTTAATTGCATACATTAACTCAAGACATACTAAATCGTAAAGAGAATCTATATAGTATGTATCTTCAATCATGAATCCTCTTTTCAATCCGATGTTGTACATTTTCTTTGAAACTGCATAATTACTTTTCATCAAACCATTTTCAATAATAAAACTGGCATATGCAATAGATGGAGATGAAAATTTTTTGTTGTCGTAGCATATATCTAGGAATTGTTTAGCAAATAACTGTATCTCTTCGCTGAGATATTCACCAAGACCTACTTGAAAAAACATATCCCAATCGCCTTCTGCAAGACAACAAGTTAAACCACCTAACGTCACAGAATTATTTTTAATTTTTGCACACTCTTCATTAAAAATGATTTCAAATCCCATTATAAAATCCTCCTTAAAAATCTCAGAATAATATTTTTGCAAAATTATACTTGACAAATATGTTTGAATTTGTTAAAATATTTTTACTCAGAATAAAATAAATTATTTTTTATTCTGAGAATATCATATCACATTCTTTTCTCATTGTCAAGGCTAAGGCAAAAAATATTTTAATTGGAGGCGATAATATGACAAAGAAATTTGAAACTATTGATGGCGAAACTTTGATAGAAACATACATCGAACCAACGAAGTTTATTGTAGAAAATTTAATTGCTCCCGGGCTGCATATCCTATCGGGAGCACCAAAAATCGGAAAGTCCTGGATGATATTTTGGATGTGTCTTCAGGTAGCAAAAGGCGAACCGGTTTGGAATTTCAAAACAACTCAGGGTACTACATTGTACCTTGCTCTTGAAGACAGTCTTGAAAGAGTGCAGGACAGATTAACATATATGACTTACGATGCTCCTCCTAACCTGCATGTGACATTATTATCCGAAACTATTATGACCGGACTCGAAGAACAAATAAGAAATTTTGTTAAAGAGCATCCTGATACAAATTTGATTATGATTGACACCTTTCAAAAAGTCAGAAGCTTATCTAATGACAATGCCTATGCGGTTGATTACAAAGACATTGGTTTTTTAAAAAGAATTGCAGACGAACTGAAAATTGCAATCGTACTCGTACACCATGTTAGAAAAGAACATCACGATGACCCCGTCAGGATGGTATCGGGTACAAGCGGAATAACAGGAGCTGCTGATTCGGTTTTTGTTCTCAAAAAGAGTAAGCGTAGCAGCGTAAATGCTACACTGAGTTGCACCGGAAGAGACATACCATACAGAGAGTTAGAACTCAACTTTAGTGAAGAAACTAAACTCTGGAAATTGATAAGCGACAGCGTAGAGAATCCGGAAATACTTCTCGAAGATATAGTCAGAATTGTAGTTGAATTTATGAAAGAGAATGAATCTTTTTCAGGAACTCCTACCGAACTTGCAACATTACTTTCGGGATATTGCAAAGAAAAAATTGAGCCAATCACTCTCTCAAAAAGACTCAACAAAAACCGACCTGACATCGAAGAGGAAGGCATATATTACAAGTCAAAAAAGAGTAACGGAACTAGATTAATCATATTGCAGAGAACAAAGCAGAGTAAAAAAAGTGCCGGTAGTGGCGGTAAACCATATATCCCAATAACCGTCCCTGTCGACTCTGTCGGCGAAAAAGAGTAGCCTCTTTTAAGAGGCTGCAAGCATCGCGCTTGGCTTTCCGCCCAGCGCTCACGCACCGCAATGCGGCGCACAATCTCGGACAGAAGCCCGGACCCACTTTTCCAAAAAGGAGGTATGTAAATGCGGAAAAGAAATAAAGCTATATCAATAAGATTAACCGATGCTGAGCATAGAGTAGTAAAAGGTCTATCAAAAGATTCAGGATTGTCAACAACAGATTTTTTACTCAAATGTGCAATGGGTAAAAAAATAAATGTGATAGATATTAAGCCACTATATACTGAAGTTAAACGCATCGGAGGCAACATACATCAGATAGCAAAACTTGCAAACTTCGAAAAGATAGAGGCAGTAAATCTTGAAGGAGTTCAGGATGAATTAAGTAAGATATATGATGAACTTCAAAAGATTACCAAGAGGTGTTCCTGATGGCAGTTGTGAAAGCTATTAACAACAAAAATCAAACAGGCGGCGGAATGGCATTCTCCATAACTTATGCATCGAAAGATAAGAAAACTATTCTCGCTGACGGAACGAAATTGGTGACAGGAATTAGATGTACTCCCGATACAGCTTACCAAGAATTTATGACAACAAAACATCTCTACGATAAAGCAGACGGAAGATATTTTTATCACTATATGCAATCGTTCAGTCCCGAAGAAAAAGTTACACCCGAGACCGTACATGAGATTGGAGTTAAGCTTGCAAATGAATGCTTCCCCGGACACGAAATTGTTGTCGGTACTCATGTAGAAAAGCATCACTTACATAATCACATATAGTTGTAAACAGTGTAGGTATAGATACAGGAAAAAAGCTCCATCAGGATAACCATTCCCTTGACCATATAAGAAGTATATCTGACAGACTTTGTTTGGAATACGGATTAAGCATTATAGAAAACAAAGGTCAGAAAACTGCCAAGGGTATGAGTCACGGAGAATACACTGCAGCATCAAAGGGTTACAGTTGGAAATTCCAGCTTATAAATACCATTGAAGATGCAATGAATGTCTGCAAAAAGAAGAAAGAATTCATTGCTTATATGGAAAGCGAAGGTTACAAAGTTAACTGGACAGATGCGAGAAAAACTATCTGTTACACTGCACCCAATGGAATGAAATGCAGAGATTATAAATTGCACGAAGATAAATTTTTGAAGGAGAACATGGAAAATGAATTCAAATTTAGAGAAATTGAAGGAAATGAATCGGCGTACTCAGTCGATAGATTTAACACCGATAGTGAATTGTCTGGAGGATTTGAATATGAAAATCGACAGACTTTCGGAGCAGAATCGGGACAAGCTGACGGAGAGAATGGAACTCTTATCCGAACAGGTTGGGAAAGCTCAAGAGAGAATTTACAATACAACCGAACAGAAGCTCAGAAAGATTTATATCAAGATATTACAGATAGCAGGAGTAGCTTCGGTGGCAATGATTTTGGTCTCAGTATTGCTCAGCGTGTGCTTAAGTTTGTTAAGGATGTTTCGGATGTAGGCAGAAAGAGAGATTACGATGAAGATGATACGATGGCTCTGTCTTTAATCACAGGACTAACGGCATCGATGGTATGCATTTTAATCGAAATCATAAAAAACGCTCAGGAAGATGAACTTACAGAAGAATTTATAGAAGAAGTACTCGATAGCATAGAAGAAACCGAGCAAGACGAAGATATAGGGTTCAGTGATATGAGTATGTAATATCAATTATATTGAAAGGGGGCGATTTATCACCTGAGAGCACGAATGAGCCGTCAGGTAAGGCGATCAAATGTATGAGAATACATTTAAAATCTGATAGCGAAAAGTATGACTGAAGTTGCAGTGTTGACTTGGCCAGTCAAAAAACCAACAATCGGTTAAATCTCAAAGCTTTTCTGGCTCACGGAAAACACCAATTTATTCACGGCATGCAGAGAATGAAATTGGTACGGCATCAAGGGTGAAATTAATTAAAATAAAACTGAATATTTTGGGACAAGCGGACATAGTATGTAACATAAATCAAGTTTGGAATTGGAGGAGAAATGTTATATGAAAAAAAATCACGAATTACATATAACCTTCCATAATCCAAATACGAGGAAAGACTCTGAAAACTTGGCAAGGGAATTTATCTCCCGTGCTGCAAGCGGAGTCTTAACCAAAATGATTTTAGACAAGATGGAAAAACGTAGCGAGAATAATAACTCTGAATCATATAGTGATTTGGATTAAGGAATACATAGCAAACATACTCCGCCTGAATGATGATTCTTTAGGCGGAGTATTTATTTAAGGAATATGAATTCCTTCGTAGACTTTTGAAAAAATGTGTGGTATATTGTGTGTTGCGCAGAGCATACCAAATTAGAAAGAGAGGTAATCATTTATGAGAATAGCTCCATATTGCAGAGTATCAACTGACAAAACTGATCAGCTGAACAGTTTAGAAATGCAGAAGAAATTCTACGGCGAATTTGCTGAAAGAAACAATCACGAAATTGTTCACATGTATGCAGACGAAGGCATTTCAGGAACACAGATGCGAAAGCGTCCTGAATTCATGAGACTTATGAGAGATGCAAGGCTTGGCAAATTCGATATGGTGGTAACCAAAGACATATCGAGAATGGCAAGAAATGTGGTGGACTTCCTGCAATCAATCAGAGAACTGAAAGCTATAGGCATCCCGGTTGTATTCGTAAACACTAATTTGTCAACCGAAGACGGAGAATTGGTGCTCACTATGCTTGCAATGGTAGCACAGCAGGAAAGCGAAAACACATCCAAGAGAATTAAGTTCAGTAAAAGTCTTAATGCAGAAAAAGGCAGAGTGCCAAACATCATATTCGGCTATGACAAGACTATCGGTGATTACTTTAACCTAAACATAAATACCTTTGAAGCAAATGTAGTACGGCGAATATATCAAATGTACATAAACGAAGAATATGGTGCAAGCAAAATCGCAAAAATCCTTAATGAAGAAAACATAAAAACAAAACGAGGATGCAAGTGGACCCAAAACGGAATTTGCAGAATTCTCACTAATAGAATGTACTGCGGAATTATCATTAATGGTAAAGAAGAAGTAAAGGACTTTCTGACAGGAGACAGAATTTATAAACCTGAAGAAGAATGGAAAGTTACCGAAAGACACGACCTTGCAATAATAGATATGGACACCTTTGAACTTGCTCAAAAGAAGATGGAGAGAAACAAACAAAAATTCTCTCAGGGACAGCGAAAGGACTGCAAGCATGTATTCAGCACCCTACTTAAATGCGCCGACTGCGGACACTTCTTCAGGCAAGCAAAACGAAAGGTAAAAAGCGGTTATAAATACACATGGGTGTGTTGCGGTCGGAATATCAACGGAGCAGATTCTTGCGATAACAAAACGGTAATAGCCGAATGTGAGTTACTTGATTCTATCAAAAAGTATCTTACAGGCTTAATTGAGGACAAGCAAAAGGTTATTAAGAAAATAATCAAAGACTTCAATAAGAATTACGAGCCGATGCACCAAAATCTTAAAACCGAAAAAGAGATAGCGAAAGAGATAGAAAAACTCAAAAAGAGCCGACAAAGATATGTGGATATGTATGACAATGAGGTTATCTCAATGGAAGATTTAAAAGAAAAGACCGAGTCTACCAATGCTGAAATTAAAAAGCTGGAAGAAAAGGTTAAGATGGTGAGGTTCGGCATCACACAAGCGGATAAGCTCGAATACGGACTTACTGATACATTCAAGAGTATAGGCGATATCTTAAGTACAGCAGAGATTACCAACGAGATGCTAAAGCGTGTCATAGACCGAATCGAAGTGTCAGAAGATGGGCATATTGACATATACCTAAGGCTCATTGCAGACATAGGACTAGACGAAAAGTATCAATGTTCTTCTATCAGTACATAAAGACCTTACAGACAGGTTGCTTAGGATAAATCCGGGACTTGCAAAAGAGTCAGGGAATATACTTCAGGCAAATAAAAAAGAACGTCATATTCGTGGCGGAATTGCTACCCGAGAGAAATACCGTATTCAGAATATGAATAAACGAAATATCATTTAAAAAAAATCCATTCCTGCATTTTTAGCAAGGAATGGATTTTAAATTTCAAAGTCTTTAGCAGAAAAACGGTCAGTATTTAAATTACGCTTTTTAGGAGGTCTTTTTAAAAGTCTGTTATATTCGTAATATTTACAACAAAAATCACGACTTACAAGTCCTTTTTTTTTGCACATATAATCATCCTCAATGGCGTGGAGCGGTGATGCAAATTTACAGGTAGCACAAATTTGCGAAACCTCTGTTATTTCGGAATATATACTGCCTTTCTTTTTCAAAAGCATAAAAACACCTCGAATATTGTGGAATATAAAGAATTATATAATATTTATCCTACAAAATCAAGAGTAATTTGGCAATTGACAGAGTTTTTTGAAAATGTTAGAATAAAAGCAGTAAATTAGCGGAGGTATAAGAATGAGTACAAAAGGTGAAGAAGCAAAAAAATGTTTTGAATGTGGTTACAACTGCAGTCAGGCGGTGTTTTGTACATTTTGCAAGGCCTTGGGAATTGATAAGGAAACCGCTCTTAAGATTGCGTCGTCCTTTGGCGGAGGAATGGGTAGAATGAGAGAAGTCTGCGGTGCTGTTACGGGTATGTTTATGGCAGCAGGCATAAAATACGGATATACTCTGCCCAAAGACCCGTTGGAAAAAACTGAGCATTACAAAAAAATTCAGTATCTTGCAGATAAATTTAAAGAACGTAACGGTTCAATAATCTGTCGAGAACTTCTTGAAGAGGTTAAGGTAAGGCACAGTAATAAAAAATCCTGCGGTGAGCTTGTAAAAGACGCTGCAGAAATATTTGATGAATTTGTTAAGAAAAATGGATAAATATAATAAATTACTGTAAGTATTTTAAATGCTCGACTGAAGTAAACAGACGAGCATTTCCCTTATTTAATTTTTTCAGCCTCCGCCAACATATTTTCAATAAATATCCCATAACCTCTTGTTGGATCATTCACAAAAACGTGTGTTACAGCTCCCACAATTCGGCCGTTTTGAATTATCGGTGAACCTGACACGAGTGATGTCAATAGGGGACAACAAAATTCTTCAAAATTCGACATTTTAAATCATATATTTTTATTATGCTGGACGCACGTGCCTTTCGTCACCGATTTCATAATAGTTTATTTTCATTTTATCAAAAAAATCTTCAGCAAACTTTTCTACATCGTCTAATGTCCAATCGCAGAAATACCGCATATTTATGACTTTATTCCCTTCACCGATGGTAACTTGCATTTCAAATTCATATGCATCTATATCCTTTAGTTCTGTTTGCATTTTTTCAGGAACGCGACTAAGATCATATTTCAATATATCAATAAAATACTTCTTGCCGTTCTCATCATCAAACCTCTTTTGATATCTGCAAATCACTGCTTTATCGTCAAACTGTGAAGGTTTTTCTCTGTGATAACCTTTGCTTAGAATGTATTCTTCAGTCATTTTTGTTCCTCCTGATAAACTTTATTAATTTGCCTTTGCCATTGTTTTAAATGTAATAAAAATTATATAACTTTTATTACAAAACTTACATCAAACATTTTCCGTGTCTAAAAAATTATATATCTTTTTAGACATATGTTTTTTTGCAAGAATGATAGGATTGATGTTATTTTAATTTTTTTATAAATACACACTGCACATAAATATATTTTGCTTATCGTTAAATTCTTCATTGCTCAAATACAATTTTATAACTATTTTGCATGCTTCCTTTTTTTGGAATTTAACATTGATATGACCTTATTAACTATATATTGTTCAAAATATGCAGAATCACAAAATTCTTTGTATGCAGGATCACTTACAAATCGATATTTTATTCTGTTGTAGAGCACTTCAATGTTGTCTTCTTTAGTTAGAGAGTTTATATTTGATACTATGGCATTGATTTTCCTTAACATTTTCATTGGCTCTTGCGGATACAAATCATGGGCTATTCTTCTGAGCAAGATATTTGGATCTAACAACTCAACATTAGGTATATTATATGTTTTTTCTCTTATAAAAACCAATTTTAAGGAATCGTCTTCTACGCAAAAATACTCTAGATTACCTTGATTTAATATCTTAATTATGCTAGAATAGTCTTTACCGTAGGCTTTAAACATGGAATCTTTGTGTGAGATTCGTTTTAACAAATAGTCATTTTCAAAAATTATAACAGAGTAAACATCATCTAAAGAGTTTAAAATTTCTTTTAAAAACAGTACTGTCTTTGTTGGTCTATCATTACTAACTTTATTTAAAAAATCTATTATATTAGAACTTTTTGAATATATATCTTTAATTTCAACCTTTGAAGGACAAGGCAAAAGACTATAATAAATTATAGAGTACTGAGAAATATTAAACTTTTCCGATTTTTCGGCTATTTTATCTAAAAAAGCAATTTTTTTATCGAAATCTGTATAAATGTCCGTAGAACAAGTTCTTTCGCTAGCGAATTTTTTCCAATAGTCTGTAAAGTCTTTTTGTACATAGTATAGATGCCCCGAAGGTAAAGCACTTTCAAGAGCATATAAACAAGCCATAATTGAAGTCTGTGCAATTTCTCTAATCATGTTTATAGTACTCGAAAAAGTACCGTGATGTTTTTTCAGTTGTTCTATTAACCAATTATGTGGCATAAGCAATTCAGATGCAAAAATATTTGCTTCCAATTCTTGGGTATCTAATAATCGTTGTCCATTAATTATTTTATAAGGCTTATCCGTGTCACATTTGACATCTCCATTATGCCAAGGGATTATGATGTGTCCCAACTCATGCGCCAAAGTAAATTTTCTTCTTGCTGGATATGTGAACTCTGTATTTAGTGTGATTTTGGGAAATATCTTCAAATCGGAATAGGCTTCTATACCATATTGGTTTTCCTCTTCTATAATCTCGATCCCATAATTTTTTATTATTTCTAAAGGCTCTATCGGCGGCGTTAGATTATTATTTTTTATAATGTTCGAAGCAAATTTTCTTGCACAAGCAAACCTATTTGTCATTATTATTTTCTTCTTTCATTTTTTCTATAGCTTCTTGGTCATAAGATCTTGCAGCTAATCTTTGAGAGTCTGTAAGAGTAATATAATGGGCATAGTCTATATTCTCTTGGCGGCAACGAATAATATCTCTAAAAATAATATCAGATGATTTTCCCCATTGTTCGTACTCATAATCTGTCATACCTAAAAATTCCTGAAGAGAATTTCCGGTATCATTTGTATGCCAATATTCAATATATTTATCTAAATCAAAAATGGTAGCATCAGCATTTAAACAGTCTTCTATAAATGATATCTTATACATTGATTTTCCTCCCTCTTACAGCATCTTTTATTTTATTTCCATATGGATCTAAGACCATGATATGATAACCTCTTTTGTTATAAACCTCTATTTCTCCGTGCAACCCGTCCCACATATAATACTTATCCTCTGATTTATATATCTGTTTACCTCCCTGTACAATATGCTTTTGCAACATATTTAAAAAGCATGGTATTGGAGGGTGTATAAACGCCATTATATTACTCCTCTCTTTAAACATATCTTATTTGCTAACACATTTATTAACACTAACTCTATTATTCCAAGAGCTTTATACTGCTATTGCCTAACAATGACGTTAACTGTTCAATAGCCATTTTATTTAATTTACATAATCGTTCTCTCTGCGAAACGCCTTCTTTTATAAGTTCAGCATTCATGCTTTCAAGATTAGAGAGCACTATAAGTTGTTGGATTGTAGCATAGTCTCTGATATTTCCTTTTTTATCAGGATTTTCAACACGCCATTCCTTAGATGTTTTTCCAAACAAAGCTACATTTAGGACTTCTGCCTCACTTGCATAAGTTATTCCTTGCTGTGCTGGAGTAACTCCAAGGGGAATAAGCTTGTCCTTAATTGCATCAGTATGTATCTTGTAATTAATTTTAGAAATAGTGCGGTTTACATTCCATTCTAATGATAAACGACTGTTTTCATCAGATTTAAGTCGTTGATAATCTTTAATAATATATAGCTTAAATTCTGCGGATACCCATGAGGCAAACTCAAAAGCAATATCTTTGTGAGCAAATGTTCCACCACCACGTCCTGCACGCGAAATTATACCAATTGCATTTGTGGAATCAATCCACTTCTGGGGTGATAATGTAAATGCATTTGCACCAGATTCATTTTTAAAGGCGTCGAATTCGACCCCTTTAAAATTAGGATTATTCAATTGCTCCCAAAGTCCTAAAAATTCAATGGTTGACTTCGACCTCATCCAGTTTTTGATAACATCTTTGGGTTCATCACTTTTATATCTAGCAATGTCGGTAAGGGAAATATAATCATCCTGATTACCTTGTGAAATTATGGTAATCTCTGTTCCGTTAGCATTTATTGTAGCCTTCATATCATTTTCTCCTATTAATTCAAATGTAAATTTGAACTCTGTATAAATCTATTAGTTGGTATCATAACCATATCGTCCCTTAATAGTTTTAAGCATAACTATTTTTGCAGGTTCAGAAGCTTTGTCATTAAGAGTATTGTTTTTAAGATTTAAAAGTGTTTCTAATTCATCAGGATTCATAGCAAGTCCTAACTCACTTAGTTCCGCAACAAACTCTTTTGGTGTGAAAACATTATTTGTTAACAAAACATCAACAGCATCAATAAATAATGATGGAACCGGAGAAACCAGAATATTATCTAATGGTTCGTTCTTTCTCCAACCCTTACTTTGCATAATTCTTATCATATACTGATACTGATTTTGTGTTATTATTTTTAATTCACAAGTTCTGTATAGCATCGCAGCAATGGAAACTTTCCATTTTCTTTTTAACTGCAAATAATAATTTAAATTCTGTGGATCTAGAGCGACATCTTTAATGAAGGATGTTTCTGGCATTAAAAAAGCGGCTGCAAATTCATTTGCTTCTTTTTCCTTAAACTTAAATTCTTCTCGCGAGATTAGTTCTTCATCTTCGCTCCATTCATGTAACATTATGTGACCTAGTTCGTGTGCAATATCAAAATTCATTCTTACCGCAGCTTCTTTGTTTTTTGATAATGCAATTAAGTATACGTCACCCTCCTGCATTTCAATGTATTGACTAAATGCATCAATATCATCCGTATCAGTAGGAAATGTGGTCACAATAATGCCATTTTCCTCGACAACTCGCATAATGTTGTCAATCGGCTTATCTCCTAGATTCCAATATTCTCTTAGAGCATATGCTGCCTCAGTAGGTGATGTAATTGTACCAATCCAATTTGGCAGATTAAGTGCCGGAAAGGAAACATACTCATTGAGGAATGAGTATATCTGAGCTAAATGTTGCATTTTTACACTCTGTGCAACACGGTATTTTTTGTTGGTTTTCATCAAGGAACGGAAATATGTCGTTCCTGTTTTAAGTTCCAAATTCGCATCTTGAATAAAATATTGATAAGGAAAATTTAATGTTGATGCTAAACTGGCAATCCTGTCAAATGGCACATTTTCTATCTTCCCCGTTTCGTATTGCGATATAGTTTGTTTGCTCACATTTATTTTTTGTGATAATTCTTCAACTGTCAAGCCTCTATATTGTCGTGCCAGTTTTAATCTATTTCCATTAAATGATTTCATAATAGTTCAATCTCACTTTCAAAAAATTATGCCTGTTTTTCAAGTTCTTGTTCTTTTAAGGCTACTAATTCTTTCTCATGCAGGCGTTCCAAAGCCTTTTGCTTGAGAACAGGAGCATGGTGATTATCCTTATGATCCACAGTTTCTACTGCATTGCTCATAATAGGTTTGACTGAGTCTAACCACTCCTGTTCACACACTACATCGAGATCTCTGTCAAGAATATATGCTTTCAAAGAGTCTATACGACCATAATGGTTAGAAAAAACTACTAATGTATGATTTGCAACTTTATTGTCGATTTTTTGTTCAAACCCTGCGCACAATTCATCTAAAATGCGACTTAACTGTGTTTCGTCTTCCGGTTCCTCAGTACCAAATAAGCTTTGTTGCTTGTTTACAGCCTGAAGTTCTGCGTTCAGAGATACCAACGACCGTATATATTGGGGTTGATTTTTATGTTTTGACTTTTTAATTGTTTTGAATCTGGTATCTCGCATAAATGATAACAATAAACCACTTTGTTCATCAAAAAGCAAGAGAACCTCCCACATGCCTCGTTTTGATGTTGATAACAAAAGATTCCCTTTTGTAAATGCATTTATTAAATTTCGATATATAAGATCCCAATTCAAAAATGCGTCGGAAACATGTGTTTTTAAATCTAAAGCAGCATCAGCTTCCTGTCTATCTTCGCCGATTGCCTGTGAAAGACATTCAAAAATCTTTTGCTTATCTTCCTGGCGAATACCGTCTAATAGTGTGTTACTCATTAAGGTCAACCCCCAGTCAAGTTGTATTTGTCTATAATTTTACAGCAAAACAACATTTTTGTCAAGTAGTTTTCTTGAAAAGTTTTATTTTGTAAAAACAAATTGCATATATTGTGGTGAACGTCTTTCTGTTTTATGTAATATTACTTATTTTTTCATAGCATTTAACGCATCTTGTTTGCACCTATTATAAACCTCTAAACTCATAATTACAAGTTCGCCGACACCGTTTTTTATAATGTGGATGGCATTTTTAGTTTCTGCACAATGTTTGCTGAGTTCTCCTGTATTTTTAAGGGCTTTGATGTTTATAAACAAAGGCATGTATTCAAGCACTTTAGCAACGTCTATCTCACCATCTATTATGTATGGACTGAGATAATTATCAAAAAAGTCTGCATCCATAATAACCATTTCGGGTGTACCATTGCGTGTAACATAAACCGGGATCTTGCACTCCTTGCAGTAATTAACAATGCCGCTTGTGTCCTTTAAATAAGATAATGGGATGTACTTTGACATACTAAATTCCTCCTTATTTTTTTATTATTGTAAATTTGTCCTTCTATAAGGTAATAACAGTTGAAAAATCTAAAATCTGGTCACTTAACCAAAAATGTAACACAATTGTAATATTACATGCGGAATAGGTCGTTAATTCTCTTTGTATAATGCTCTTGACTCATAATGACCATTACTTCGTATCCGTTTTTTATAACACTTATTGGTGCATCTGTTTTTGAACATCTTAAAGAAACTTCACTTGTAAGTTTAAGTGTTTTAATAGGGAATGAGTATGGAACACCAATATGTTCTTTTGAAAAGTCAACATTTCCATTGGCGTCACGATATCTCATATGTTCGTTGAAAAAATCAGAACTCATTATTACAAGCTCGGTATAGCCATTTCTCGTAACAAAAACAGGTTCTTTAATTTGTTGACACATATCACAGATAAATGTTGTGTCTTTTAATGTTGATAATGGAACAAATTTTGGCATATACTTTTACCTCCTTAAATTCTATTGTGGCTTAATTATGCCCATTTAATTTTTTACTTTTATATAAAAATGCTCACCTATATCCAGTATAAGTGAGCACTAAAGTTATTTGATTTTTTCAGCCTCCGCTAGCATATTTTCAATAAATATCCCGTATCCTCTCGTTGGATCATTCACAAAAACGTGTGTCACAGCTCCCACAATTCGGCCATTCTGAATTATCGGTGAACCTGACATTCCTCTTACAATTCCTCCGGTTTTGGAGAGAAGTTTTTCGTCGGTTATTTTTATAATCATTCCTTTTTGAACAGCAGAGGATTTTGGCATTATTTTCGATATTTCAATAGCAAATGCTTCAACGGTTTCGCCGTGGACACATGTTAAAATCTGTGCGGGTCCGACAGAAACTTCGGAACGTAGGGCTATTGGAACAGCGGTACTATTTTTGCATACATCTTTCTTTGATGTGCCGAAAATACCACATTCATTGTTTTTATTTATTTCACCTAAAATGGTGTCGTTTTCTTTGAAAATTCCATTAAGCTCACCGGGAACACCTTTTTCACCTTTGTCAACAGAAACAATGGATGCAGCTAAAATATTACCGTTTTGAATTTTCATAATTTCGTTTGTATCGGGATCACAAATACCATGTCCCAATGCACCAAATGCTGATGTTTGGGGGTCGTAAAAGGTAAGTGTTCCGATTCCTGAGGCGGCATCCTTTACCCAGGCACCTATTTTAAATTCATTTTCTGTAGCAGTACAAATTGGTTTAATTAATATTTCACGGCTGTTGCCGTCACGGTTAAGTGTTATTTTGCTGTCTGTGCCGTTTGATGCCGAAATCGCATTTTCAAGGTCATCAACAGTTTCAATTTTTGTTCCGTTAAAGCTTTGAATAAGGTCACCAGGTTTGATTCCTGCCTTTTTTGCAGGTGACGGTAAAAAAGTATCTGAGGTGTTGATGTCAGAAATATCAACTACCAGAACACCATCGGTTGCTAAGGTTACACCAATACAGCTGCCACCGGGTATAAGCTGCTTTTGGTTTATTTTATTATCCTGTGAAAAAGCTTGTGCTGTATTGCCTGTACAAAGTCCTGAGCCTGAAAAAGTAAAAATCAGCCAGAATACGGCTGAAAGCACAAAAAATTTTTTTTGTTGCACAACATCCCTCCTTTCTTAAAATATTTTGCCCTTAAGGAAAGAAAGATATGGTGTGTAAATTATATATGTAGATTAAAAAAAGACCGCAATGGGTCTTTTTTTAACATACAGACAATTATTTGTTGTTCTGATTATTCTTGTTGTCGCTGTTATTGTTGTTGTTCTGATTGTTCTGGTTGTTCTTGTTATCCTTGTTTTTGTTGTCCTTGTTCTGGTTTGTCATAATTAACACTCCTTTTAAAATTTTTATGATAAATTTTTTTAATTTATCTTGTTTGTAGTATTGGACTTTTCAAAAAAATTATGCATTTTTTTTGTCAAAAAAATAAAATTAACATATCATATATAAAGTATTAAATAAGGAGGATAAAATTATGCGAGCAAACAGACAACAAAAACGAAATCCAAATCCAAATCCGCCATGGCCCACAGAGCAGTCAGTTGTGGTTGTTCCGCCCGGTTCGGGTCCCGGGGCAATTGGTAAAAATGATTCTAAAATCAGAAATATGCCATCTTCAACTCAGATTAATGTGCCTGACAACACATCAAACCAGACATACTTTGAAAGAAGCGAGGGTATGCCAATTATGGGTTATGCAGGAAACAGCCGGGGAGAACTTGGCATACCTCAGAGAATGTGGCAGGAAAGTTCGCGGACGCTTCCGGAGGTATCGGACTATTTAAATAAAAATTTAGACAAATATGCAAAGGTGGAGTTTTTATTTGGTGAAAATACGCATATTGAAAAAAATGGAATTTTAAGAACGGTGGGCAAGGACTTTGTTGTTCTTGAAGAAGCAGGCAGTCAAAATCATGTTGTGTGTTCAGCAAAGAATATAAAGTTTATAAATATATATGATGTGAAATAATCTACATAAAGCAATAGAAATTTCTTCAATTTCTATTGTTTTTTTTGTGGAAAGGAAGTATAATGAGTATCAAATACAAATGACAAAAATGAAAGGAAATCTGATTATGAAAAAGGGAAATGTAAAGGCTCTTTTGCCGATAGGAGTTTTTTTGGTTTTGTATCTGGGTTTTGGAGTAACCTTTGAGTATATCCTTAAAATGCCTATGGGATTTTACAATATTCCAATTGTTGTGACATTTCTTGCGGCACTTCTGGTTGCGTGTATTCAAAACAAAAAGCTTGGCTTTGACGAAAAGCTTACATTGATGGGACAGGGTATAGGCGACAAAAACATTGTCACCATGATACTTATATTCCTTGAAGCAGGGATTTTTGTTGGCGTTGTGGGCAGAGAAAGTGCCGAGAGTGTGGCATATTTTATGCTTTCGGTAATTCCACCTCAGTTTGCTGTTGCGGTTCTGTTTGTTGTTGGTTGTTTTGTTTCCCTTGCAATGGGAACATCTGTTGGAACAATAACACTCCTTACACCTATTGCTGTTGCTGTTTCAAAGGCTTCGGGATTTGATATGGCATTGTGTGTCGCATCTGTAATGGGCGGAGCTATGTTTGGTGATAATCTGTCGTTTATTTCTGATACGACCATAGCAGCCTGCAACGGTCAGGGTTGTGAAATGAAGGATAAATTCAGGGAGAACTTTTTGATTGCACTTCCGGCTGCCTTGGCTACACTTGTTATAATTCTTCTATTGTCATTCAGCAGTGAGATAAAGGGAACGATTACACATACATACAGTCTTATACAGATTATTCCGTATTTACTTGTCCTGATAGGCGGTATTATTGGTATAAATGTATTTGTTGTGCTTTTGGTTGGCATAGTTTCAGGTTCAATAATTATGCTTGCAACAGGTGCAACTCAGGCAACACAGCTTCTTGCCAATATGGGCAGTGGTGCGACGGGAATGTTTGAAACAACAATTGTTGCAGTTCTTGTTTCTGCAATTTGTGCTTTAATTCGTGAATACGGCGGATTTGATGCACTTTTAAACGGTATTCGCAAGGTATTTAAAGGTAAAAAAGGCGGTCAGCTTGGTATGGGTGTGCTTGTTGGTGCACTTGATATTGCCACAGCAAACAATACAGTTGCTATTGTAATGGCAAACTCTATTGCCCGGGAAATATCCGATGAATACGGAATTTCATCTAAAAAGTCTGCATCAATCCTTGATACATTCTCCTGCTTTTTCCAGGCAATTTTGCCCTACGGTGCACAGATGCTTGTTGCAATTTCAGCGGTTAACGAGCTTGGCGGTGAAATTTCGGCATTTGCCATTATTCCTAAGCTTTTCTATCCGTATTTGCTTATAATCAGCTCGTTAATATTTATTTTTGCAACACCGTTGAAAAAAGTCAAATAATGAAAGGAAATAGCTTTTTATGAAAATTTACATAATACGTCACGGTGACCCCGATTACTCAATAGATTCGCTTACCGAAAAAGGGTGGAGAGAGGCAGAGGCTTTGTCGAAAAGGCTTGTAAAGCTTGAAATAGACGATTTTTACTGTTCGCCTTTGGGACGGGCAAGGGATACCTCAAAGCCGACCCTTGAAAAGCTGGGCAAGGAGGCTGAAGTTCTTGATTGGCTTAGAGAGTTTGCGGGCGTGATAAAGTCACCTTTTACGGATAAAAACAGAATTCCGTGGGATTTACCACCATATCTTTGGGGAAATGACGAAAGATATTATACCTTGGATAAGTGGAATGACACCGAGCTTATGAAATCGGGGAATGTTGATAAAATATACAAGGAAACAGTAGACGGCATTGACAACCTTTTGCGACGTTACGGCTGGGAAAGGGAGAGTATGCTTTATCGTGGCGGTGAAGACAAAACTATTGCACTTTTCTGCCATTTCGGTATGGGGATTACAGTTCTTTCGTATATTCTTGGAATTTCACCGATTGTTGCACAGAACAATTTTTTCCTTGCACCTACATCGGTAACAACTCTTGTAACCGAAACAGACAGCAAGGGCTATTCTCATTTCCGTGCAACAGGGGTGGGGGATATATCACATCTTTATATTGAGAACGAACCAATGTCTGAGTCGGGACTTTACCCCAATTTTGAAAAGTAGAAAGATGGTTTTTTATGAATGCAAAAGAGCAGCTGCGAAAGGCACTGAAAGAAAAACGTAAAAATTTATCAGCGGCAGAGGTTGATGAGAAAAGCAGACTCGTTACGGAAATTTTTCTTAAAAACGATGCCTATAAAAATGCTTCAATAATTATGCTTTATATGCCTATTCAGAACGAGGTTGACACAGGCAGAATAATCAGCAAAGCACTTGAAGACGGAAAAAGTCTTGTGTTTCCTGTAACAGATAGTGAAAGAGGAATTATAACCCCATATCTTGCAGAACGCAAAACAGAGTTTAAAAAGGGTGCGTTTTCTGTGCCTGAACCGATGCTTGGAAAGTCGGTAAAGCCTGAAAAAATCGATATTATCCTTGTTCCGGGGATTGGTTTTGACAGCCAGGGCAACAGGATAGGTTTTGGGAAAGGCTGTTACGATTCATTTTTGTGCAAGTGCGATGCATTGAAGATAGGTGTGTGCTATAAGTTTCAGTTGCTTGAAAAAATTCCGTATGATGAACACGATATAAAAATGGATTATGTTTTAACAGAGACAGAATTCAGGAAAACGAGGGATTGAATGAGGAATTTTAAAATTACCGTTCAGTATGACGGTGCAAAATACAACGGCTGGCAACGGCAGGGGAATACCCAAAATACCATTCAGGAACGATTTGAAAATGTTCTTTTTAAAATGTGCGGAAGAGCTGTTGAAATATTTGCTTCGGGCAGAACAGATGCAGGTGTCCACGCAGGCGGTCAGGTGGCAAACTTTAAATGCGATACTGAAATGAGTTGTGCCGAGGTACAGGCATATATGAATAAATACTTGCCGACAGACATCAGGGTTTTAAAAACAGAGGAGGCAGACGAGCGGTTTCACAGCCGCCTTAATGCTGTTTCAAAAACCTATGTATATAGAATTGCTTACGAAAAGCCTGATGTATTCAGCAGGAAGTATGTGTTTGCAGCAGATAAGAAGCCTGGTGTTGAGAAAATGCAGAAAGCAGCGGAAAAGCTTTTGGGCAGGCACGATTTTAAAGGCTTCAGCTCGGTCGGAAGAACAAAGAAGTCAACTGTAAGAACAATTAATTTTGTTGACATATTTGAAGAAAATGGTGTAATTTCGATAAAAATTAACGGAAACGGGTTTTTATATAATATGGTGAGGATTATATCGGGAACACTTTATGAAATCGGTATCGGAAAGCTTGATATTTCGGTGATTGACAAGGTGTTTGAAGCTCAGAACCGTGAGCTTGCAGGTGTTACCTTGCCTGCATCGGGGCTTATACTTGAAGAGGTTTTTTATCAGTGATTAAAAATAAATGTTGTAATTTTAATAGTTTTGTGGTAAAATAGAAATGCTAAACAAACATTAAAAAATAGATGATTGAAGAGTTTTAACTGTAAAGGGGAAACCATACCCTTTTGTTTTCACTTTTGAATTTCGTTAAAAACGCAAATTCCACTTGGTGAATGCAGAAGGTTTTTTCTCATCTATTAAGTTTGTTTAGCGGCAATCGGGGTTTGCGTTTTTTGTGCGTCAGCTTCGGTTGACGCATTTTTTGTTATAGGGGGTCAATACTTATGAAAAAATTATTAAGCTTTATTTTAATTGCGGCAATGGTTTTGCCTTGTCTGGCATTTGGTGCAGAAACAAATTCACAGGGTTATGAAATAGTGATGCCCGTGGAATTCAGTGAAATTCGCAAGGAAATCTATGATATTTATGTGGCAAAAAAGGATGGCAGCTATGCGGTTTATGACGCAGAGGGAAATAAAAAGTCTGCCGATTATGACAGTATAAGTGAGTATAATGACTGGTTTGCGGTTGCCGAAAAAGATGGTAAGCAGCACAAAATAAACCATTATGGTATGGAATATGATTTTGATGTGCCGGGCAGAGTTTTGCAAAGCTATGACAATTCACAGATAGTAGATATTTCGAACAACAATGACGGAAGACCCCTTATGTACTACGAGGGTGAGTTCGGTATTTACAGAAATGGTGAGTTGATTGCTAAAGCTCCGTACAGCAAGTTTTTGAGAAAGCATAACTATCAATGCCTTACCTTTTTTAATGATAAAATGCTTTTCTTTGAAAATGAAAAAATCGGTGTGGTGAACAGCTCTCTTGAAGAAGTAATTCCTGCTGTATACGATGACGTGCAGCTTTCTGAAAATGACTGGAACATAGTAGCAGGGCGTGACGGAAAGTATGGTATTCTGAATTATGAGGGACAAACAATTCTTGACTTTGAATACGATTACATAAAATCACTATATGACGGCTATGATGTTTTTTATGCTTTGAGAAAAGACGGAAAGTTCGGTCTTGCAAACAGACAGGGCGTGGTTGTTATGCAGCCAATTCTTGAATATGAGCCACAAAATGTTTGTCCTGATAACCGTCTTATAATTATCGAAAAGGAAAATACCCGTGAAGATAAGGATGAATACGGTTTGCTTTACGGAGTAGTTGACTTTGACGGAAACGAAATTCTGCCGATGGAGCATATTCAGATTGTGGAGATTTCCGAGGGCAGAATTGCGGCAAAAAAAGCTTACGATAAAGGCGGATATTATGATATTTTCGGCAACGAGCTGACAAGCTTTGATTACCGTATGGTTTTGGGCTTCAATGAGGGGCTTGCCTTTGCAAGTCGCTGCAATGCGGATGGCAGTTGGGAGCATGATGTCCTTGATTTAAAGGGCGAGATAGTATTTAACACCGAAAACTATTCGCTTGGCGGCTTTTACGGCGGTATTGCTTGCATTAATTTAACTAAAATAATTGATAAAAACGGAAAAACTATTCTTGACTTAGAGGGCAGCGGAATTAAAATTGCAGGTGATTATCGGTGGGACAATCTGGATGCCGGATATTTCCGTGTGACCGATGGCGAAAATTACGGTATTATAAAGGTTGACTTGCCCGAGGATGAGCCGATTTGGGATTATGAATACATAGACTATGGTAATGTTAAGTATTTGGAGAAGTGGCAGAACGGATATTCGTTCACTCTTGAAAATGGCGATGTTAAGTATATCGACAGCTTTGGTAACGAAACAGATGACGAGGCGTATGTTAAAGGATGGACTGATGTTGAGGATGAGTTTTTAACAGAGCTTAAAGCAAAGTATGGCGAAAACAAAGTGTTTCCGTTTGGCAGAGGTCGCTACAAGGTATATATCGGCGTATACTGCTGGATTCTTGATGAAGAGGGCAGATTGATCAAAGAATTTATGGGTGACCCGGAGATTTTTCTGGCAGCAGAAGATTATATTCTTGTGACCGATGGGGACATAAACAAAATTTATGATAAAGACTCCAATTTGCTGCTTGAACTTAGTGGAGTTGAGGTATCGTTTATTTATAAGGACGGCTTGATTAAAATATATGATTCCAAAACGCAAACTTACAAAATCATAAACCTTGACGGCAAGACAATAGCCGAGTCCTTAGGCGACATAGGAAATATTGGCGAGGGACTCTTTGATGTCCGTGACGATTTTGGGTCACGGCTGATAAACCGTAACGGCAAAGTGATTGCGGCAAATTACAACTACCTGACAAATGTAGGGGATAACGGACTTATAGGTATATCAACAGACAGCTTTGAGGGATTTATAAATACCGACGGTGATTATGTTATTGCGCTTTCTGATGGTTGGCATATTCAAAGTGCGTTTTCAGAGGGACTTGCATCGGTGGTAAAGGACTTGGTTTACCGTCCTTACGGCGAAATTAAGTACATAACTGAAACCGGCGAAACGGCGCTGCTCAGAAACGACAACAGCGGCTATAAATGGTCAATCGGTACTGAATTTAAAAATGGTATTGCAACGGTTGGCAGAGGTGTCGGCAAGGCAGGTCCGGGATACTATAATGTTTTGCGTTGTCTTTATGACAATACGTCGGATTGGGCAAAGGAAACAGTTGACGAGGCAAAAACTCTCGGCTTGTTGCCGGAGGAACTGCAAAGCAGATACCGCAAAAATATTTCCCGGGAAAACTTCTGCAAGCTGGTATATGAGCTGCCGTTTGTAAAGTCAATGGAAAGACTTCCTGCGGAGAATGTCAATTATATCGACTGTGATGACGAAAAAGTGAAGTTTTTGTCGGAGGCTGGTATAATACAAGGCGTTGGACAAAACCGCTTTGCACCCGATGAATACCTTACCCGTGAACAGGCGGCTGTAATTCTGACAAGAATATATGTGCTTACGGGTATGCTGCCTGATTATACCATAGATGAGTTTGCTGACCATGATAACATTTCGGATTGGGCTGCAAGCGAGGTTTATGCCATGAAAAATGCCGGTATAGTAAATGGTGTAGGGGACAATCGTTTTGCCCCCAAAGACGGATATTCAACCGAGCAGGCAATTGCAACGGTTTTAAGACTTTATAAAAATATACAGTAAGGTGTTAACAATACTGCACAACTTTAAAAACAGGCGAGAAATTTCTCGCCTGTTTTTATTATTGAACGATTTTAAATTTACACATCCATAATTACGGGAAGTATCATAGGTTTTCTCTTTGTCTTGGTAAAGATATATCCGCCAAGCTCGTTTTTAAGATGTGCTTTAAGACTTGCCCAGTCAAGGGTGTTGTTGCTCAGACAGTCCTCAAGGACTTCGGAAGCTTTTTCGCGGACACTGTCCATAAGGTCCTCGGCCTCGCGGACATAAACAAAACCACGGGAGATAATATCGGGACCTGCAACAACCATTTTCATTTCGTGGTCAATTGTTGTTACCACAATAATTATACCGTCCTCTGACAAGTGCTTGCGGTCACGAAGAACAATGTTTCCTACATCACCAACTCCAAGACCGTCAACTAAAACCTTGCCGGCGGGAACTGAACCGGTAATTTTTCCGGAATTATTAGAAACCTCTAAAACCTTGCCGTTTTCCATCATAAAAATATTCTTTGATTCAATTCCCATTTGAAGAGCAAGGTCACGGTGACGGCTTAAATGTTTATATTCGTCGTGAACAGGCATAAAATACTTTGGCTTTGCAAGAGCAAGTATGATTTTAAGCTCCTCCTGACAGGCGTGACCCGAAACGTGAACATCAGCCAAAGATTCGTAAATAACCTCTGCACCGTGCTTTAAAAGCTCGTTTATTACGTTTGAAATCGCTTTTTCGTTTCCGGGGATGGGACTTGCCGAGATAATAACAAGGTCGTCTGCCTCAATATTAACCTTTTTATGACCTGAAAATGCCATTCTTGAAAGAGCGGACATTGTTTCCCCCTGGCTGCCCGTGGTGACAATAACAAGCTGTTCCTTTGAATACCTGCCGATTTCGTCAAGCTTGATAAGAGTGTTTTTTGGAATATCCATATAGCCAAGCTCAATTGCGGCAGTAAGAACATTTTCCATACTTCTGCCTGAAACAGCAACCTTTCTGCCGTGCTTTACAGCGGCATTGATTATCTGCTGAACACGGTGTATGTTTGATGCAAAGGTAGCAACAAAAATTCGCTTGGTGCAGTTTTCAAACACGCTGTCAAAGGTTGTACCAACGGTACGTTCGCTCATTGTATAGCCCTTACGTTCGGCATTGGTGCTGTCCGACATAAGAAGAAGCACGCCCTCTTTGCCAAGCTCGCCTATTCTGCCAAGGTCAATCATTTCGCCATCGATTGGTGTTGAATCAATTTTGAAGTCGCCGGTATGAAGAATTACACCGGCAGGGGTGTGGAATGCAACTGCAACCGCATCGGCAATACTGTGGTTTGAACGGATAAACTCAATCTTGACATCGCCAAGGGTGAAAGTTTCGCCGGGGTTGATTACATTAAGCTTTGTTGAATTTAAAATTCCGTGTTCTGAAAGCTTGTTTTTAAGTATGCCAAGTGTGAGCTTTGTTCCAAAAACAGGAACATTAAACTCTTTAAGAACATAAGGAATAGCCCCTATATGGTCCTCGTGTCCGTGAGTAAGCACAATGCCGCGTATACGGTTTTTATGCTTTTGTAGGTAGGTTATATCAGGGATAACCATATCAACACCCAGCATATCATCGTCAGGGAATGCAAGACCGCAATCCAAAATTATCAAGTCACTGCCGTACTCGATGACTGTCAGGTTTTTTCCGATCTCATGCAGTCCGCCGAGTGGTGTTATTTTTACTTTTTTACTTTTTTGCACAAAATATCCTCCATTTTTCTAAAAAATAACCGTTCAATATAAATAACTCAGGGTAAAATTACCTTGAAAATTATTTCAAATTTATTATATTATACATCATTTTAACTTATTTTGCAAGAGATTTACCAATATTTACATTTAAATTTTATCCATTATTACAATAAATATTCATAAGTATTGAAAATTTACTGCATAAAGGGGTTGATATTTTTTGATAAAAATAGTATAATAGATTGATAATGGGCAAAATATGACATTTGCTCATTTTGAAAGGGTGAAATTTGATTAATGTCAGATAAGAGATATAGATTACCCCTTATTCCGCTTAGGGGTCTTACGGTATTTCCGGGTATGGTAATTCATTTTGATGTGGGAAGACAAAAATCCATTGCTGCGATTGAAAATGCAATGACCGGCGGGCAATTGGTTTTTTTAAGCTATCAGATGGACAGCCTGATAGAAAATCCCGAAAAAAACGATATTTCAAAAATTGGTGTAGTTGCCGAAGTAAGACAGATTTTAAGGCTTCCTGACGGCAATTTAAGGGTTTTGATTGAGGGCATAAAAAGGGCAAAAATTACACGCTATTATGAGGGCGAAAGCTTTAATGAAGTGGGCGTGGTAGAAAAGCATGATGTGCCTTGTGCTGATTTGATTGAAGAGCAGGTTTTGATGCGGAAGGTTCTTAATTTGCTTAAAGAATATTTTGATATGCACGAAAAAGCAAATTCGCAAGCGGTCGCATCGCTTATGGAAATTGAAGATGGAGGCGAGCTTGCCGATATCACGGCATCAAATTATCCGCTTAAGCCTCATGACCAGCAGGTTGTACTTGAAGAACTTGATGTTAAGCTTAGACTTGAAAAGCTGATTGCTTTGATGGAAAATGAAAATAACATCCTTGAAATTGAGCAGGGGGTTATGTCAAAGCTCAAAGTAAGCCTTGACAAAAACCAACGTGATTATATTCTTCGCGAGCAGATGAAAGTTATTCAGGAAGAGCTTGGTGATTTTGAATCCGGTGCGGCAGAGGCTGACGATTACCGTGAGAAAATGAAAAACCGCAAGCTTCCCAAAGAAGTAAGGGAAAAGCTTGAAGAGGAGATTTTAAAGCTTTCAAGACTATCTGTAATGTCTCAGGAATACGGCGTTGTTCAAAATTATATTGAAACAGTGCTTCAAATGCCGTGGGATATTGAAACAGAAGAAAATTCAGATATCAGGGCTGCAAAGGCTGTTCTTGAACGTGACCATTACGGACTTGAAAAGGTAAAGGAGAGAATCCTTGAATATCTGGCGGTTAAGAAACTCTCGCCGGATTCAAAAGGTTCTATTATATGTCTTGCAGGTCCTCCGGGAACGGGCAAGACGTCCATTGCGAGATCGCTTGCCGAGGCTCTTGGCAGAAAATATGTAAGAGTAAGTCTTGGCGGTGTGCAAAACGAGGCTGAAATCCGTGGCCATCGCAAAACCTATGTGGGTGCAATGCCGGGAAGAATCGTTGCGGCACTGAAAAACGCAGGGACAAAAAATCCTCTTATTCTGCTTGATGAAATTGACAAGATGTCAAGTGATTTCCGTGGTGACCCAACGGCGGCAATGCTTGAAGTCCTTGACCCCGAGCAAAACAGCGGCTTCCGTGACCATTTTCTTGAGCTTCCCTTTGATTTGTCACAGGTGCTTTTTGTTACAACGGCAAACTCAATTGAAAATATACCCAGACCGCTTTATGACCGTATGGATATAATTGAAATTTCGGGTTATACAGAGCTTGAAAAATTAAATATTGCAAAAAAATATTTACTTCCCAAGCAGAGAAAGGAAAACGGACTTGATGCAAAAATGCTGAAAGTGCCTGAAAAGACAATAAACCTGATTATTGAGGGATATACCCGTGAATCGGGAGTAAGAGCTTTGGAGAGAAAGCTTGGGGCAATCTGCCGAAAGGCTGCAAAAGAGATTGTGGAAAATGAAAAGACAAGTATTACTGTTTCTGAAAAGGTGTTAAAGGAATATCTTGGCGGCAGAATTTTTGTTTATGACCACGCTCCTGATGAGCATATGACAGGTATGGCAACCGGTCTTGCGTGGACCGAGGTTGGCGGAGATACTCTGACAATTGAAATCAATACAATGAAGGGCAGCGGTAAGCTTGAACTTACAGGAAACCTTGGTGATGTAATGAAGGAATCTGCAAAGGCTGCACTCAGCTTTATCCGTGCAAATTGTGAAAAGCTTGGAATAAATGCTGATTTTTACAAGGAAACAGATATTCATATTCACGTTCCCGAGGGGGCAACTCCAAAGGACGGACCCTCTGCCGGTATAACAATGGCGACAGCACTTGTTTCGGCACTTTCCGGCAAGATGGTAAGACGTGACGTGGCAATGACAGGAGAAATTACACTTCGCGGCAGAGTTCTGCCAATCGGTGGTCTTCGTGAAAAGTCTCTTGCTGCGTATCGAATGGGGATAAGGAATATAATAATTCCTTTTGAAAATAAAAAGGATTATGAAGAGCTTCCTGAAAAAATAAAAAAGGAAATCAAGTTTGTATTTGCAAAGGATATGGAAACTGTTCTTGAAAATGCATTGGTCAAGGGGTGAAAGGTATGGAATTTGTAGATATAAAGCTGCTTACAACGGCAGTAAAATATGAGCAGTACCCGCCCTGTGATTTGCCCGAGATTGCACTTGTTGGCAGGTCAAATGTAGGGAAGTCATCCCTTATAAACTGTCTTGCAAATCGAAAAAATCTTGCCCGTACAAGCAGTACACCGGGGAAAACCGCAACCATAAACTTTTATGAAGTAGGCGGTAAGTTCCGGCTTGTGGATTTACCGGGCTACGGCTATGCTAAGGTATCAAGGCAGGAAAAGGAAAAGTGGGCAGGGATGATTGAAAATTACCTTGCGAAGCGAGAAAATCTTGTTCAGGTAGTTCAGCTTGTTGATGCAAGACACAAGCCTACAGCTGATGACAAAACAATGTTTGAATGGATTTGCAGTTACAATTATGAGCCTTTTGTGGTTGCAACCAAACTGGACAAACTGAAAAAGTCCCAGGTTGAAGCAAATCTTACAGCAATATACGAAGAATTAAATCTTAACGAGGATTCGGTGCTGATACCCTTTTCCTCTGAAAATCGGCAGGGCAGAGACGAGGTTCTTGAGCTTATTGATTACGTTTTGGAAACACCGCAAAACGGCGGAGAAAATTGATTTAATCTTCAGACATAAAGAAAGGAAATAAAGACAAATGATTACAAAACCAAGAGGTACAGAGGATGTATTGCCTGAGGAAAGTGGTCTTTGGCAGTACATTGAAAATACAGCAAGAGATGTTTGCGGAAGATTTGGTTACCGTGAAATCCGTACCCCCGTTTTTGAACACACCGAGCTTTTTCAGCGTGGTGTTGGGGATACAACCGACGTGGTTCAAAAGGAAATGTATACCTTTGAGGACAAGGGTGGCAGAAGCCTGACCTTAAAGCCTGAAGGTACGGCGACCTTGGTGCGGAGTTATATTGAAAATTCACTTTATGCAAATCCGCAGCCGACAAAGCTTAGCTACATCATACCCTGTTTCAGGTATGAAAAGCCACAGTCGGGCAGACTTCGTGAATTTCATCAGTTTGGTATCGAGTGCTTTGGGGCAAGCACACCCGAAACAGATGCCGAGGTAATCTCTCTTGCATATATGTTTCTGAACGAGCTTAAGATAACCGGTGTTCAGCTTAACATAAACAGCATAGGCTGCCCGGTATGTAAGACAGAATATAATAAAAAGCTGAGGGCATATTTTGAGGGATTTAAATCGGAGCTTTGCCCAACCTGTCTTGAAAGACTTGAAAAGAATCCTATGCGAATTATTGACTGTAAGTCTGAAATCTGCAGTCGTATTGCAAAGGATGCCCCAAAAATGATTGACCATCTTTGTGATGATTGTCACGACCATTTTGAGGCAGTAAAGGCAGGTCTTGATAATATGGGTATTGAATATAAAATCAATCCTGATATTGTGCGTGGACTTGATTACTATACCAAAACAGTATTTGAATTTGTGTCTGATGCTCTTGGTGCACAGTCAACTGTATGCGGCGGCGGAAGATACAGCGGGCTTGTTGAGGAGCTTGGTGGTAAGCCGGCAGACGGAATTGGTTTTGCGGCAGGACTTGAAAGACTTATTCTTGTAATCAAAAAACAGCAGCAGCTTGACTCTGCGGATGTAAAGCCGGATTTGTTTGTTGCGGCAATGGGCAGCGAGGCAAAGGCTTTTGCACAAAAGCTTATTTACGGACTTCGCAAAGAAGGAATCCGTGCCGAGCAGGATTTGTGTGACAGAAGTCTTAAGGCACAGATGAAGTATGCTGACAAGCTTGGTGCAAAATTCAGTATGGTACTTGGTGACAACGAGCTTGCTGAAAATAAAGCTACTCTTAAAAATATGACAAACGGCGAAACCGCTGAAACCGAGATTACGGTTGACAATTTAGCGGCAAAGCTTTTACAGGAGGTTAAATAAAATGGAAACAATGCAGGGCTTAAAACGAACAGATATGTGCGGCTGCCTGACTGCAAAGGACGCAGGCCGTGAGGTTGTACTTTGCGGTTGGGCGGCAAAAAATCGTCTTCTCGGTCAGCTTATTTTCCTTACATTAAGAGACCGTACAGGTATAGTTCAGATTGCTTTCAATGACGAAACTGCAAGAGATGTTTTTGAAAAGGCTGAAAAGGTAAGAAGTGAATATGTTGTTGCAATCCGTGGCAAGGTTGCACTTCGTACCCCTGAAAATATTAATGCTGATATGAAAACAGGCGAAATTGAGATTATTGCCGAGGAAATACGCATACTCAATGATTCTGAAACCCCGCCTTTTTATATCGAAGAGGGGATTGACACAAATGATGCATTAAGACTTAAATACAGATACCTTGATTTAAGAAGACCTGATATGCAGCGGAATATGATTATGCGTCACAAGGTTGCAAAGATTGCAAGAGATTACTTTGATGAGCAGGGCTTTCTTGAAATTGAAACACCTATGCTTACCAAAAGTACTCCTGAGGGTGCAAGAGACTACTTGGTGCCAAGCCGTGTTCATCCCGGAAAGTTCTATGCACTTCCCCAGTCACCACAGCAGTACAAGCAGCTTTTGATGCTTTCGGGTTATGACAGATACTTCCAGATTGTACGTTGCTTCCGTGACGAGGACCTTCGTGCCGACCGTCAGCCTGAATTTACACAGATGGATATGGAGCTTTCATTTGTTGATATTGATACAGTTATCGAGATAAACGAGGGTTATATTAAAAAGGTATTCAAAGAGGTTCTTAATAAGGATATTGAAACACCCTTCCCAAGACTTCCATATCAGGAGGCAATGGACAGATTTGGTTCAGACAAGCCTGATACCCGTTTTGGTATGGAATTTGTTGACATTTCAGAAGAAGTTAAGAATTGTGATTTCAAGGTGTTTACAGGTGCAATTGAAAACGGCGGAAGTGTAAGATGTATCAATGCCAAAGGTCTTGGTACAGCCCTTACCCGAAAGACTCTTGACGCACTTACTGAATATGTAAAGACCTATCGTGCAAAGGGTCTTGCTTGGATTGTTGTTGAAGAAGGCGGACTTCGTTCACAGATAACAAAATTCCTTGACGAAGAAACAGTCAACGCAATCCTTAAAAAGGCAGATGCCCAGGTTGGCGACGGAATTTTGATTGTTGCGGATACCAATCAGGTTGTGTACGATGCCCTTGGAAACCTTAGACTTGAGGTTGCAAACAGATTTGACATTATTGACAAGTCAAAATTCAATTTCCTTTGGGTTACCGAATTTCCGTTGTTTGAATATTCAGAGGAAGAAAACCGCTTTGTAGCAAAGCATCATCCGTTTACATCACCGATGGATGAGGATATTGAAAAGCTTGATTCCGAGCCTGAAAATGTACGTGCAAAGGCATATGATATTGTTCTTAACGGTACTGAAATCGGTGGCGGAAGCCTTAGAATTTACAACACCGAGCTTCAGCAGAAGATGTTTGAAAAGCTTGGCTTTACCAAGGAGAGTGCGTGGGAGAGATTCGGTTATCTGCTTGAAGCCTTTAAATACGGCACACCTCCTCATGGTGGCATGGCTTATGGTCTTGACAGACTTGTAATGATTATGGCGGGCTGCGATTCAATCCGTGATGTAATTGCATTCCCCAAGGTTCAGACAGCAGCCGAGCTTATGACAAACTCTCCTGACATTGTTGATGATGTGCAGCTTAAGGAACTTTCTATTGCGTTGGAAATTGAAAAGGAGTAGTACATTTCTCTATTTAAGGAGGCGATGTAATGAAAAAACAGAGTGCAATGCTTATCTGGTCGGCAGTGGTTCTGTTTGTTATAATTGCAAGCTTTGCTTTAGTATATCTGTATGATGTAAATTCAAAAGGGTACAGGGCAAAAGAATATGAAATCTTCAGTTGCGTTTCAACCGACATTGAAGAATATAGTGTCGCAGATAAAAAGAATGAATATACTCTTGAAAAAACAGAAAACGGATGGCAGCTTGAAGAGGATGAGCAGATAGAACTTGACGAAACCGTTATAACCAAGCTGCTTGCATCGGCGTCAAACATCAAAGCAATCGGAACCGTAAACAAAAAACAGTTCAAGGTGTTTGAAACCGAGGATACAAAAACCCTTGAAATTGATGTTGAACATGGCGAAGACATAAAACTTACCTTTTACGGAAAAGCCAATGAGCTTTGTGCGTTTTCTGTGTCGGGAGACAGGCGGATATATGTAATGTACGCCGCAACTATGAATATTCTGACACCCAATGCGGATTCCCTGAGAATAAGTCAGGTCTTTCCGAGCCTTGAAAATGTGGACACTTTGCCTGAATACTACTTTTACAAATCAAGTGACGGCAGTGTAACAGAGGTAAGGGTTAAAACCAATCAGGAGCTTGCTAAGAGCAAAGACAACCGTTATATAATGGAAAAGCCTTTTAAAAGAGAAGTGGATGACGAGCTGTTTGAGCAACAGCTTGCTGTGAAAATTCCTGCACTAAAGATTTCGTCTTATGAAAATCCTGTTAAAAATCCTGAGGTTTACGGTCTTGATGAAAAGACCAGAGCCGAGCTTCGTTTTAAATGGGATGGAGAGGAGGAAATTCTTTATCTTGGAATCTCTGACGGCAAGGCTGTGTATGCGGCAAAGCACGATATGAAAACTGTTTTTAAAATAAATTCCTCCCTTGTTGAGTTTTTAGAGCATGATCCGTTTTATATACTTGATGCAGGTATTTTAAAGGCGGATATAAGTAATGTGAAATCGGTTTATTTTAGATATGGTGAAATAGAATATAACATTTCTGCAACAAAATTGTCTGCGGACAGCGTTCAGTTTTTAATAAACGGAAGGGTTATCGGCAAAACAGGATACAGTGAAATTATGGATATCCTTGGTGATATTAATTTTATGAGCGAGCTTGATGCCGTGCCTGAGGACAAAAAGGATATTTTACTTAAGGTGACCTATGACAACGGAGTGGCAGTTCAAAATATAAGCCTTACAAAAATAAACGACAAAGCTTATGCGGTATTTATTGATAATAAAGCTGAGTTTGCAGTCAGCAGCGATGATGTAGACAAGCTTTTGAAAGTGTTGGAAAAATCAGCCAACAATCTGATGATAAATTAGAAAGGAACAGGAAGTACAAAATGAAAAATGTTTTTGAAGTATTGAAAGAACGTGGGCTTATTGCCCAGATGACACACGAGGAGGAAATCAAAAACCTTCTTGAAAACAAAAAAATCACATTCTATATTGGATTTGACCCAACAGCTGACAGCCTTCATATTGGTCACTTTATGCAGCTTGTTGTTATGAAGCATATGCAAAATGCAGGACACCGTCCCATTATTCTTTTGGGCGGTGGAACAACTATGGTCGGTGACCCCACAGGCAAAACAGATATGCGTCCTATGATAAGCCGTGAAGAGATTCAGCACAATGCTGACAACTTCAAGAAGCAGATGTCAAAGTTCATTGATTTCTCAGATGGTAAGGCAATTATGGTAAACAATGCAGACTGGCTGCTTGACCTTAATTATGTTGATTTCCTTCGCGAGGTTGGCGTTCACTTCTCGGTAAACAGAATGCTTTCAGCTGAATGCTTCAAGACCAGAATGGAAAGAGGTCTTTCGTTCCTTGAATTTAACTATATGCTTATGCAAAGCTATGACTTCTATAAGCTTCACAAAGATTATGATTGTATAATGGAATTCGGTGGTGATGACCAGTGGTCAAATATCATTGGCGGTATCGAGCTTATCAGACGTAAGGATGCTAAGGATGCCTATGGTATGACCTTTACACTTCTTACAACCTCCGAGGGTAAAAAGATGGGTAAAACCGAAAAGGGTGCACTTTGGCTTGACCCTGAAAAGGTTACACCTTATGAATTCTACCAGTATTGGAGAAATGTTGACGATAAGGACGTTATTCGTCTTATAAAGCTTGTTACCTTTGTTTCAATGGAAGAAATTGCAGAATACGAAAAGCTTGAAGGTCAGCAGCTTAATGTCGTTAAGGAACGTCTTGCCTACGAGGTTACCAAAATGGTACATGGTGAGGACGAAGCAAACAAAGCACAGGCTTCTGCAAAGGCAGTTTTTGGGGCAGGTGCAGATGATGCTAATATGCCAACATTTGAGCTTGCAAAGGATGTGCTTGATGCAGGCCTTAACATTGTAGATTTGCTTGCTGTATCAGGTCTTGCTCCCTCAAAGGGTGAGGGAAGACGTCTTGTTCAGCAGGGCGGTGTAAGTATCGATGGCAACAAGGTTGATGATATTGCTTATATGATTACAGAAGAAATCTTTAACGACGGAAAAATTGTCGTTAAAAAAGGCAAAAAAGTATTTATGAAGATAGTACTTGCATAAAATTTAGGAAAGAGGTTAAATAAAATGTCCAGAGAATTACCAAAGACATATGATCCTAAAGCTGTTGAGGACAAAATCTACAGCAACTGGGTTGAAAAAGGATATTTCCACACAAAGATAGACAAGAATAAGGAGCCGTTTACCATTGTAATTCCGCCCCCCAATGTTACGGGTCAGCTTCATATGGGACACGCCCTTGACGAAACATTTCAGGATATTTTAATCCGAACAAAAAGAATGCAGGGCTATGCGGCACTTTGGGTTCCGGGAACAGACCATGCAGGTATTGCAACACAGATTAAGGTTGAAGAAAATCTCCGCAAGGAGGAGGGACTTACCCGTCATGACCTTGGCAGAGATGCATTTTTAAAGCGTGTCTGGGATTGGAAGGAACAGTACGGCAACCGTATTATCAACCAGATTAAAAAGCTTGGTTGCTCCTGCGATTGGGAAAGAGAACGCTTTACAATGGACGAGGGCTGTTCAAAGGCTGTTCGTGAGGTTTTTGTTAACCTTTACAACAAGGGACTTATTTACCGTGGCAATCGCATAATCAACTGGTGTCCATGCTGCACAACAGCACTTTCTGACGCTGAGGTTGAATACGCTGAGCAACCGGGACATTTTTGGCATATCAAGTATCCGGTAAAGGACAGTGACCAGTTTGTAATTATTGCAACCACACGTCCCGAAACCTTGCTTGGTGATACTGCAGTTGCGGTTAATCCTGAGGACGAAAGATACAAGGATTTGGTTGGCAAAACTCTTATTTTGCCTCTTGTTGGCAGAGAAATTCCTGTTATTGCAGATGATTATGTTGACAAAGAATTTGGTACAGGCTGCGTAAAAATTACACCTGCACACGACCCCAATGACTTTGAGGTTGGTCTTCGTCACAATCTTGAACAGATTAAAGTACTTAACGATGATGGTACAATAAATCACTTTGGCGGAAAGTATGAGGGTATGGACCGCTATGATGCACGTAAGGCTATGGTTGATGACCTCGAGGCTCTTGGCCTTTTGGTAAAGGTTGAGGAACACAGCCACAATGTTGGTCAGTGTTATCGTTGCGGAACTACCGTTGAGCCACTTACCTCAAACCAGTGGTTTGTAAAAATGGAGCCTCTTGCAAAACGTGCAATCGAGGTTGTAAAGAATGGAGATGTGTCCTTTATCCCTGACAGATTCTCGAAAACATATATGAACTGGATGGAAAATGTCCATGACTGGTGCATTTCGCGTCAGCTTTGGTGGGGTCACAGAATTCCTGCGTTCTACTGCAGCGAATGTGGCGAAATGACAGTTTCAAAAACCGATATTGATACCTGTCCAAAGTGTGGCGGCAAGGTTAAGCAGGAGGATGACGTGCTTGATACATGGTTCAGTTCGGCACTCTGGCCCTTCTCAACTCTTGGCTGGCCCGAAAAGACCGATGACCTTGACTACTTCTATCCAACATCAGTACTTGTTACCGGTTATGATATTATTTTCTTCTGGGTTGCAAGAATGATTTTCTCAGGACTTGAGCATATGGATAAAGAACCCTTTAAGCACGTTTACATCCACGGTCTTGTTCGTGACAGTCAGGGCAGAAAGATGAGTAAGTCATTAGGTAATGGTATAGACCCACTTGAAATTGTTGAAAAGTATGGTGCAGATGCACTTAGATTTACTCTTGCAACAGGTAACTCGCCCGGTAATGATATGAGATTCTATATTGAAAGAGTTGAAGCAAGCCGAAACTTTGCAAACAAAATCTGGAATGCTTCAAGATTTGTAATGATGAATCTTACAATTGACAAGGCACAGCTTCCGGAAAAGGATAAGCTTCATATTGAGGATAAGTGGATTCTTCACAGATTTAATAATCTGGTTAAGGAAGTAACCGACAACCTTGATAAATATGAGCTTGGTATTGCTGTTCAAAAGCTTTATGACTTCATCTGGGACGAGCTTTGTGACTGGTATATTGAGCTTGTTAAGCCCAGATTCTTTGAGCAGGGTGAAAGCAACGAGACAGCACAGAATGTACTTGTATATGTTCTTTCAAACACACTCAAGCTGCTGCATCCCTTTATGCCTTTTATTACCGAGGAAATCTGGCAGGCACTTCCCCATGAGGGCGAAAGCATTATGATTTCTGAGTGGCCCAAGGCTATGGATGAGCTTTGCGACTTGGCAGCTGAAGCGGATATGATAAGCATTATGGATGCAATCAAGGGTATCAGAAACATCAGAAACGAAATGAATGTTCCTCCGTCAAAGAAGGTTAAGCTTTTTGTTGTAACAGAAAACAAAGCACTTTTTGAACAAGCTGGTGTATTCTTTGAAAAATTGGCAAGTGCTTCGGAAACCGAGATACTTGCCGATAAAGCGGGTGTTCCTGAAAATGCTGTTTCGGTTGTAACAGATAAGGCGGAAATTCTTCTTCCTATGGACGAGCTTGTTGACCGTGAAAAGGAAATTGAACGTCTTACCAAGGAAAAGGCAAAATTGATGGGCGAAATCAAACGTGTTGAAGGCAAGCTTTCAAACAAAGGCTTTACAGACAAAGCTCCTGCAGCCGTTGTTGAGGAAGAACGCCAAAAGGGCGAAAAGTACAAGGCAATGCTTGAAAAGGTTCTTGAAAGCCTTGAAAAAATGAATGGATAAGTCTTTTCTGTAAAATTAAATAATATTGTCAAATACAGTCGATGTATGTAATCGGCTGTATTTTTTTGTCCGTTTTTTTAATACGGTTACTAAAGACAAATATGTAAAAATATGGTAAAATATTAAAAAGAAAAAACAAAGGAGGAAATATAAATGGATATACGGCTTGAAGTTATAGGGACAACACTTGTTGTCAAAATTGACGGAGAGATAGACCATCATAACGCTGCAAAAATAAAAGCAGAGATTGAGCGTGAAATGAATTTAAACAATATTGTAAATCTCATTCTTGATTTTGACGGTGTTACCTTTATGGACAGTTCTGGTATAGGGATGATTGCCGGACGGTATAAGGAGATAAATGCACGTGGCGGAAAGGTTATGTTAATTCGTGTAAATTCACAGATTGATAAAATACTTGAAATATCGGGATTGAAAACAATTCTCGAATGTACAAAAGCGTAAGGAGGGGTACATATGGAAAATTATATGAAGCTTGAATTTCCTGCCAAAAGCTGTAATGAGGCTTTTGCAAGGGCGGTGGTGTCGGCTTTTTCTGTTCAGCTTGATTTAAGCGTTGAGGAACTTGCTGATATTAAAACAGCTGTTTCTGAGGCGGTGACAAATTCTATTGTTCACGCATATGCCAATATGAAGGGAGTTGTCAGGCTTGATTGCAGAGTTATTGGCAACGAAATTGAAATTAAGGTTACAGACTATGGTGTAGGAATTGAAGACGTACCAACCGCCATGCAGCCACTTTACACAACAGGAGCAGATTGTGAAAGAAGCGGTATGGGATTTACCGTTATGCAGACCTTTATGGATTTTGTTTCGGTCAATTCTGTTCCGGGAGAGGGGACAACCGTTGTTATGAAAAAGTGCATAGGGGGTTGACTTGTGCAGACAAAAAAGTATAATGAAGATTTGACAAGATTGCTTGAGCTTGCCCAAAAAGGTGATAATGCAGCTCTTGAGAAAATTGTTGAGGAAAACATAGGTCTTGTTCACAGCATAGTACGAAGATTTTTGGGTCGTGGATACGAAACCGAGGATTTGTTTCAAATAGGCTCAATGGGACTTGTAAAGGCAGTGAAAAAGTTTGATACGGGTTTTGATGTAAAGTTTTCAACCTATGCCGTTCCAATGATTATGGGTGAGATAAAACGATTTATACGGGATGACGGAATAATAAAGGTAAGCCGCAGTATAAAAGAGCTTGCGGTAAAGGCGATGGGGGTTCGTGAAGCAATTCTTAATGAAACCAATATTGAGCCATCGGTAAAAGAGCTTTCAAAACGGCTTAATGAAAGTCCTGAGGATATTGCTCTTGCTCTTGATGCATGTTTAAAGCCTGAATCAATAAATTCGCCTGTAGGGGATGATTCTAATGATGGAAAGACCCTGGCGGACAAGCTTGAAAGCTCTGAAAACTGTGAGGAGAAGGTAGTAAATAAGGTTCTTGTTCAACAGCTGATTGAAAGCTTTGATGAAAGAGAGCAGAAGATAATTCTTCTTCGGTATTTTAAGCAAAAGACCCAGGCAGAAATTGCAATGCAGTTGGGTATTTCTCAGGTTCAGGTTTCAAGAATTGAAAAAAATGTACTTGGTGCAATGCGTAACAAACTTTCAGAAGATATGAATTAAAAAAAGGAAAAAATAATTGACATAAAACTGTATTTGTGATAAAATTTAACGGATAATGATAAAAAATTAAATCACTTACAGGAGTAAAAAATGAAGTTTAAGGCATTTGTTGCAACATATTCACCACAAACCGGTGAAATGACAAATAAGCATAATTATTTCATGAACGGACTCGTCAAGGACGATTTAAGTGAGACCGATTGTGCGGACGTATGTGATATTTCAGAAATGAGAAATTTGTATGCATTGACCGATGGCAGCAACAGCTCTGCCCGTGGTGAGGATGCGGCTTTTTTGTGTGTTGAAATAATGCGAAATATTGTTGGATCCAATTTTGTTCGTGAAAGTGAAGAATATTTCAGTTCTGCAAATGATATAGTAAAAGGGCAAGCTTTTGAGGGCAGCGGAGCATGTTCGGCTGTGGATATGGCGGCAGTATATATTTATGGAAACACAGCTACCGCATATAATATTGGAGATGTCTCAGTTTTTCATTTCCAAGATAAAGAACTGAAAAAGCTTTCGGGCAAAAGCCCTGATACTGTTGAAGTTGAGGAACTTGTTAATAATGATGGTAAGCTTGCACTCGAAAAGGTTTCCAAAAAGACTTCCCCGCATATTGGTTATTTATCTGATGAATGTCAGATTGTGCCATATGTTTCGGAAAAAACCAAGGTTAAAAAAGGTGATTATATTGCTCTTATCAGCAAAGAGGTATCAGCCCTGCTTACTGAAAAGGAAATTTCTGCAGTTTTGTCTGATTCCCAAATTATTGCAGAGGAAAAAGCGATTGAACTTGTGAATCGTGCCTGCGATAAAAAAGCTGAAGGCAATTATACTGTTCAATTAATACATGCTACAGGCCGTTCTGTTGTCAGAGAGTTAAGGGTAGCTTTCGGAATGCTGTTGGCAACCTTAATAATTGCTATGACTATATTTTTTGTCCAGCCGTATGCATCGCAAATTGGAGAGTCTGTGACCAATGCATTTTATTCGGTAGTGCTTTTTTTGTCGGGACACTCAAGCGATAAAGAAACAAATATTGAAACTGTCGAACCCTGGGTTCCTATTTCTGATGAGGTTAATGAGGAAGAACAAATATCTGTGGATGAGCCAACTGAAGAAGCAGAGAAAACGGAAGAAGAATCAAAACCAGAAACTTCAGTTCCGGCAAGTACGACATATAAGCAACCTGTTTCAGCGCCTAAGCCTACTTCCGTTAACCCGGCAACCGAAAATGAAGTAGAGCCTCCAACGGCAGAGGAAAGCACAGACAAATCGGTAGAGGAAAGCACAGCCAAACCGGTAGAGGAAAGCACAGCCAAACCGGTAGAGAGTGTGCCTGAACCATCGGAACCGCCGCAGGTGGATAACAGTGATGTAGAATTACCTATTAATTTTAATTAAGGGGCTGATGCCCGCATCGGTCTGGAAAAAGAATGATGTGGGTGTTAGTCTCTATTTTGTTTATAGGGTGACGTGATAATATGAGTTGTAAATATTTTGAAAACAGAGATTGTGAGTATTATCCCTGTCATGATATGGAAAACTTAAACTGTATGTTTTGTTTTTGTCCGCTTTACAGTATGGATTGCGGAGGAAATTTTTTAATGATTGAAGACAAAGAAGGTATGATTATTAAGGATTGCAGCAAATGTCTTATTCCTCATTCAAAAAACGGGTATGATTATATAATAGAGAAACTGCAACATACAAATAAAAAAGAAGGTGTCTGAAATGGATGTAAAACAAGAAATTCTGAATTTAAGAACAGAGCTTGAAATGCACAATCATAATTATTATGTTTTAGATAATCCAACAATTTCAGATTTTGAATATGACGCACTTATGCAAAGGCTTATTAAGCTTGAGGAGGAAAATCCTGAGCTTGCTGATGAAAATTCACCTACAAGACGAGTTGGAGGTGCGGTTCTAAGTGAGTTCGAGCAGGTGCAGCATCTTGTACCTATGCAAAGCCTTGGTGACGTGTTTTCATATGATGAACTTATGGAATTTGATAAAAGGGTTAAACAGGGTCTTGATGATGCAGATTGTGAGTATGTTGTTGAAATGAAAATCGACGGACTTTCGGTATCCCTTGAATATGAAAATGGCAGATTTATGCGTGGCTCTACACGTGGTGACGGGAATGTTGGCGAGGATATAACCGAAAACTTAAAAACTATTAAATCTATTCCTATGTCTATTGCTGAAACAGGCAGACTTGAAGTAAGGGGCGAGGTTTATATGCCTCGTAAAAGTTTTGAAGAAGTAAATGATGAGAAAAAACAGCTTGGCGAGCCGCTTTTTGCCAATCCCCGAAATGCTGCGGCGGGTTCACTCAGACAGCTTGACAGCAGAATTGCTGCAAAACGTAAGCTTGATGTTTTTATATTCAATATTCAGTCTGCACCTGATGGTTTTTCACAAACACATAGTCAGGGTCTTGAAAAACTGCAAAGTCTAGGCTTTAAGGTAAGTCCAAAGCGGACGGTTGTCAAGTCTATGGAAGATGCATATCTTGAAATACTTAAAATAGGTGAAATGCGTTCAGAATTGCCCTTTGATATTGATGGTTCTGTTGTCAAGGTTGACAGTCTTGCTCAAAGAGAGCTTCTTGGTACAACAACAAAGGTCCCAAAGTGGGCGATTGCTTATAAATTCCCTGCTGAACAGCAGGAAACCTTGCTTGAGGATATCGTTGTCCAGGTTGGCAGAACAGGTGTAATTACACCCAATGCGGTGTTGACTCCTGTTAAGGTTTCAGGCTCAACAGTCAGCCGTGCAACTCTCCATAACGAGGATTTTATAAAGGCAAAGGATATCCGTATCGGTGACAGAGTTTTGATACAAAAAGCGGGAGATATTATCCCTGAGGTTGTGTCAGTGTTAAAGGACAAGCGGACAGGTGATGAGAAGGTATACAAAATGCCTACCCATTGTCCTGCCTGCGGAGAAGAGCTTTTTCGCGAAGATGGCGAAGCAGCTCTCAGGTGTGTAAGCACAAACTGCCCTGCACAAAGGCTTCGCAGTATAATTCATTTTGCTTCAAGAGGTGCAATGGATATCGAGGGGCTTGGCGATGCTGTGGTTGAACAGCTTGTTGATGAGGGACTTGTAAAAAGCACGGCTGATTTGTTCTATTTAAAGGTTGAGGATTTAATCGGCCTTGAACGCTTTGCTCAAAAGTCTGCACAAAACCTTGTTGATGCGATTGAAAAGGCAAAGGAAAACTCCCTTGATAAGCTGCTCTGCGGTCTTGGTATACGTTTAATTGGTGCAAAGGGAGCAAAGTCAATTGCTGCTCATTTTGGAAACATTGATAACATTATGTCTGCAACAGTGGAAGAACTTTTGCAGATAGACGATGTTGGTGAAAAAATGGCTGAAAGTATAGTCCATTATTTTAATGAGCCTGAAACAAGGGAACTGATTGAAAAAATGAAAGCCGCAGGAGTAAATATGGTTGCTGAAAAGCAAAATATTGGTGATAAATTAAGCGGAAAGACCTTTGTGCTGACAGGGACACTCCCATCACTTAAACGAACAGATGCACAAAAAATAATTGAAGAAAACGGCGGGAAGGTATCAGGCTCGGTATCCAAAAAGACCGACTTTGTTGTTGCCGGTGAGGAGGCAGGAAGCAAGCTTGAAAAAGCACAAAGTCTTGGCGTTGCTGTTATTTCGGAAGAGGATTTGCTTGGTATGATATAAATAATCAGCGGACATCTGTCCGCTGATTTTTTCTTATACAAGTAAAAAATACCGCCAAAGCGACGGTATTTTTTAAATTATAAATAAATTATCTGATGTTTTTATACATAGGACCGTAAGCTTGACAAGCGCGGTAGTCCTGACCCTCTTTGTCCATGCCAAATGCGTTCCAAGCGGCAGGTCTAAAGATTTTATCTTCAGGTACGTTGTGCATACAAACAGGAATTCTAAGCATTGAGCAAAGAGTAATAAGGTCTGCGCCGATATGACCATAGCTGATAGCACCGTGGTTTGCACCCCAGTTGTTCATTACGTCATATGCGGTTTTGAATGCACCCTCACCTGTAACTCTTGGAACAAACCAAGTGCAGGGCCATGTGTAGTCTGTTCTCTTCCAGAGAACATCTGAAACCTCGTCAGGAAGGTTGATTGTCCAACCTTCTGCAATCTGGAGAACAGGACCAAGACCCTTAACAAGATTAAGTCTTATCATTGTTGCAGGCATTTCAGCTCTGGTCAAAAATCTTGATGAATAACCGCCGCCGCGGAAGTAGCCAAGGTCAGCCATATTCCATGTGGTTGCAGCCATAACTGCATCGCAGTCAGCATCGGTCATATCATACCATTCCTTCATAATGCCGTTGCCGTTTTCGTCCTTAACCTCACCGCAGGCATCAAGACAGCAGGCACCTGAGTTGATAAGGTGGATAAAGCCGTCAGCTTCCTTAGCCTTGCCTGTGATTTCATAACCGGCAGCTTTCTTTACGGCATCACCGCTCCAGTAGGTTCTTACATCGGCAAACATCTGAGGTCTGTTGGTAAGAAGTTTGCCAAACAGCATTCCCATACCGTTTAAAACGTCATTCTCGGTTGCAAGAACATACGGCTCTCTTGCACCGTTCCAGTCAAAGGATGTGTTGAGCATTGCTTCGGGGAAGTCGCAGTTGGGATAAAAGTCTGTCCACTGTCTCTGCCCCTGGAAACCTGCCGCAATGGCATTGTGGCCTACCATTTCTTCCTCTCTGCCCTTAGGAAGATTTTTATTTCCTCTCATTAAATCTTTAATGATAACTGCCATTTTAACAACAAACTCGAACTGTTTTTCTTTTTCCTCTTCGCTCATTTTAATTTCGTCGGGATTTTTATCGAAACCTATGGTGCAGGTTTCCTTTGCCCATTTGAGCGCCTTTTGGAATTCTTCTTCGTCATATATACCTTCACTCATTCGACGGATAATTTCTACCTCGTCTACAGATTCAACTCTCATGCCCAGATAAGACTCAAGGAAATCAGAATCGATAAT
>JAZRJL010000027.1:0-1923 GCA_045645805.1 Clostridia bacterium
ATAATCCGCAATAAAAGAGAATATTGTCTCCTGTCTGCCTTCAAAATTCTCACAAGCATCAAATATATCTCTCATAAGAATAGCACCATCAAAGATTGCTCCGAGCAGTCTTTGGGGTGTTTTTTTGCTTTCATCGGGACAGTTATGGAAGTCCATTAAGATTTTTTGATAGAGTTCTCTGCTAAACAAACCAACCTCTTGCTGCATATCCGTAGAAAGGGGTGGGACGGTATCTAAAACCTCTTCCAGATTGGATGTGATACGGTCAAAAAGCACCTTTTCAATGTTCAATTTTAATACCTCTTTTTCAATGAATTTTGGTATAGAAAATTGTAGCGCATTTTGCTCCAAAAGTCAGCCTATTTCAATAATTTCCTGCCGTCCTCCCATCGGAACCCATAAAAAGACGATTTTAAAACACTTTTTCGCACACAGGCGGATGTACCCCGAAGCGGGCGATTGTTTGGCAAAGCGAGACGATAACGACCCGATTTACCCATATTAAGGGGGTGTTTTGGGTATTATAAGAGGTATTTGTGATTTTTGAACCCCATATGGGGATTTGGACATTTTTTAAATCGTCCTCGTTTTTAAAATCGTTCATTTTGGTAATTAAAAAAATACAATTCGCTGTTTTCGGGGTCATGGGAGTGGTCGGGCGGTAGGAAGAGTATATGTTTCTATGACCATATTTTAACACAGTCTTTAACACAGTCTTTAACACAGTTAATGAGGCATATTTACACACATATTTTAACACAGTTTAAGACACATATTATATCAACTGTGCTTTTACTGCCATCGCATAAATTTTCTCAATTACGTCGTTCCGATACACATAGTACGAGGACGGAGGTTCACCCAGTTTCTTCGGTATATCGCAAAACGGGTATAGCAGGTTATTGTTTTGCAGAATTATTTCGCAATATTTTCTCCCGAACTCCGCCTGCGGCATCTGGGTCTCTTCGTATATGAATGAGAAGTCCTGATATGCCTTTTGCACCACTTTCTTGAACTCTTCATTTTTGAGGCAAAGGGCAAATATCTGCCTCTCAAAGTCGGTACGTTGCGAACTGGTGAGGTTGCCTTTTTTGCGAGGTCGTGCCATTGAAATCACTCCTTTGTAAGTTTTATAAGGTAAGTATTTGAGAATTTTTTTATTATTTCAAGTAATTTTTTATGTTTTTGCTGGAAAATGTTCTTGAAATTTTGAAAAAAATATCTTAATAGGTTTAATACTCATGAAGCAAAGGAGGTGAAACAAAAATGTTAGATACAATTTGCTGCTCATTCCCCGTAGTAATTCCTTGGGACAAACTCAAAGGTTGGGGTAAAAAAACTTATCTGAACCAATACAAAAACTATCTCTACAAGCATTATAACGGCATTCAGTTCAATTACTACTATAACCAATACAAGAACAAGATGCCCTGTCCAAGACTGCGAATGGACTTCTCGGCATCAACGATGCAGCAAGGACTAAATGCAATTGCTTATGACTTTGGTAAAAGTCATATCCTTGTTAAAGAATTGGAGAAAACTCTTTTTGAAGTGGTCGGCAGACCGATTTCTCTTGAAGAAATCACCTGCTTCTCCCGTATAGATATCAACCGTGACAAGAAATGCAAAAAAGAAGTTGAAAAGCAGCAACTTTTCAACTTCTTTAAGAAAATCAAAGGTCGGTCTGGTATGGAACGTAAAGTTTACGAAACTGGTTTGGTTATCAAAAACGATGATGTGCAGTTGAAATTCTATTTCAAAGACCAGGACACAAATCTCGGTGAAGAGATATGCTCCTATATGCCTAAAATGGCCCGAACAGAATTCCAGATAAAATCATACCGCATCCGTAAATATTACCCAGAGAACCTTAATCTTTATACATTGCTAACTAACAAACGAATGACAGCAATGGTTTGGGAT
>JAZRJL010000028.1:0-2098 GCA_045645805.1 Clostridia bacterium
AAGAAGCCAATGAGCGCAGACGAGAAAAGAAAAAATCAGAACGAGAGAAAAAAGCTAAAGAAAAAGAAGCCGAGCAAGCTAGAAAAGCTGAAGAGGCAAGAATTAGAACTCTCACAGCAGCAGAACCATTGCTTAATGAACTGAATGTTTATTCTGCAGTATAAATGACTTTAGAAATAGTTGGGAGTTTATATTTATATGCTCCCAACTACAAAAACCAGGACAAAACAATGCCTTGGCTTGAGGATTGTATGGAGGTATTATAAAATGACAACAGGATTAAAAGAAGCATTACGTAACATATCGTCAGAGCCTTTATCGGATGCACAATTAGAACAAGGGACGAGGCATTTAATAGGATTTGCAAAATGTTTATTAATGCTACGACAGGAGATTATAGAAAATGAAGGCAATAATACTAACTCGTGTTTCAACGAAGATGCAGGAAGAAGGCTTGAGTCTGCTTGCTCAAAATAACCGACTTCAAGATTATGCAGACCGAAAAGAATTAGAAGTTATCAAAACCTTTGAGATTATTGAAAGTTCAACGCACGGTGAACGTAAGCAATTTATGGAAATGATAAACTTTTGTAAGAAGCAAAAGGGAACCATTGCTATTATTGCCGATACGGTAGACCGTGTACAAAGAAGCTTTAAGGAAAGTGTTCTTCTTGATGAATTAATGCGAAAAGACAAGATTGAGCTACATTTTTACCGTGAGGGAATGGTATTAAACAGCAAATCTACATCAGTTGATATTATGAGATGGGATTTCTCGGTAATGGGTGCGAAAGCTTATGTTTTACAATTAGCCGAGAACGTTCGCCGCTCTAATGAACAAAAGAACAAAAATGGTGAAATTACAGGCATGGCTCCACTTGGATATGAAAACTATGTAGATGAAAGAGGAAAGAAGTTTGTCAGACCAAAAGAACCTGATGCAACAATAATAAAAAAAATGTTTGAAATGTATTCTCTCGGTAACACAAGCGTTGCTGAACTGGCGCATTATGCCAATATAATGGGCTTAAAAAGCCGCAAAGGTACTCCTATTTCAGTAAACAGCATATATTTTATGATGGATAATACATTTTATTATGGTGAAATGCGAACAATTAGAGGTGTTATGCCACACATCTATAAACCTTTAATTAGTAAAGAACTTTGGGATTTATGCCAAGAACAAAAGGCTTTGAGGGCTGGGAATGTAGGTAAATATTCGCAGAAGCCAGTGGTTTTTAAAGGAATGGTACGTTGCGGCATAACAGGAAGGACATGTCCTTGTGAATTTAAAAAAGGAAAATTTTCTTATATAGTATGCTGGATGAACAATAAAACAAGGAGTTACATAAGAGAAGAATATATTATTAAACAAATTAGTTCCATTCTAAACCGAATAAAGCTCCCCAACAATGTGATAATCGAACTCCAAAAGGAATTAAAATCATCAAAAGCATCGGAGAAAAAGTTTTACGCTCAAGAAATCAAGAAACTCCGTGCTGAACAGGATAAACTCAAAGAAAAGCTCAATAATCTGTTTGATTTAAGACTTGATGGGGAGCTGGATAGAGAATCATTTGATACCAAACGCAATGAAATACAAGTTAAGATGAATCGTTTGAAAAATAAGGTATCAGCACATGAAAAAGCAGATAAAAACTTTGATGAAACTATTTTAGGGTTATTAGATATTGCCACACAAGCTGGGTATGTATTTGAGAAATCCAACAATCTTGAACTAAAGAGATTATTGCTGAAATTTGTATTTGAAAGCCTTACTTTAACTGAAGGTGAATTAACATATAAATTAAGATTTCCGTTCAATGAGTTTATTAATAGTAAGATTTTGGTGACACAAGCAACCAAATCATACGAACCGATGCAATCCCTTGCAGAACAAAGGTTACAAGGAAATGATAACGAAAATCTACAAATTGGGGATATAAAATCGTACGAACTCGCTGAAAGCCTTAAAAACAAAAGGCTAGCAAAAAATTTTGCCAGCCTTCTCCAAATTGGTGATCCCAACGGGATTCGAACCCATATTACCACCGTGAAAGGGTGATGTCCTAACCATTAGACGATGGGACCATCGTAA
>JAZRJL010000029.1:0-4849 GCA_045645805.1 Clostridia bacterium
TGCATTGCCCCAATCAACAACCCCTCAGTCAAATCCTTGATTTGACAGCTCCCCTTACACAGGGGAGCCTTTTATGGTCACGGGCGGTTATTAACCGCCCGTTGACCGATTTTTATTTAACCCTTGACAAAATGTAAAATATTGATTATAATAAACATAGAAAAAAGGCAAAACCTCAAACGGTTATGCCAAAACGAATATAATTATAAAAATAACGCTATTAGCTTTGGTCGGCTGGCGTTATTTTTTTATGGTTATTGCTAAGAGCAAAATAATTATCATAAATGAAATTATGTAATTTTCATCCATAAGCTATCACCCCCTCTCCCACAAAATCTTTGATTTTGCGGGAGCCCTGATTTTGGAAACCCACTCTGATTTTGCGAAAGTTTTGAAGTGATGGCATAACCGCCCAGCTTTTACGCTTGTTCAGGAATTGCCTTTGAAGTTATTATACCATATTTGTTGACGTTTTGCAAGGAAAAATGTCGGGCAATGTGGGTCACGGGCTCGTCGCAATGTGATACCACCTCATCCACCGCAAGCGGTTCCCCTTCCCCTCAAGGGGAAGGCTTCGTTGTAGGGAACGGATTTATCCGTTCCGGTTGCAGCACGTTCACAATTTCGTTTGCGGAATGCATAAATGCATTCCCTACGGTTTTGTGCAGGATGTTGGGCGTACAAATAAAAAAACAGGCGTGGGGTTCGCAATGAACACCACGCCTGTTGTATACTTTTTAAAAGTACAAGTTAAACTATTTAAGTTCAACAGTTGCGCCAACCTCTTCGAGCTGAGCCTTAATCTTTTCAGCATCGTCCTTAGAAACAGCTTCCTTAAGAGTTGTGGGAGCACCATCAACAGCAGCTTTTGCTTCAGCAAGGCCAAGACCTGTGATTTCACGAACAGCCTTGATAACCTTAATCTTTTCAGCACCTGCAGATGCAAGAACAACGTCAAATTCTGACTTTTCTGCACCGCCAGCAGCGCCATCAGCAGCAGCGGCACCTGCAACCATAACGGGAGCAGCAGCGCTTACGCCAAATTCCTCTTCAAGAGCCTTTACGAGATCGTTTACTTCAACAAGTGTAAGTGATTTGATTTCTTCAATCATTTTTGCTATATCAGCCATTTTTTTATCCTCCATAAAAAATTATATTTCGGGGGAATGTACCCCCAAGTTTAATATTACTAAAATAATTATTCTGCTGCTTCGTCTTTCTTTGCGATAGCATCCAGAGTTCTGACAAGGTTTCCGATAGGAGCCTGGAGGCTTCCGAGCATCTTTGCAATGAGTACTTCCTTGCTGGGGATGCTTGCGTAAACCTTAACTTCGTCAACGCTGATAACTTTGCCGTCAACGAAACCGGCTTTGATTTCGAGCTGTTCGTTATTCTTTGCGAAATCAACAAGAACCTTTGCCGGAGCAACTACGTCGTTTGAGCTTGTTGCAAGAGCGGTAGGTCCGTGAAGAATGGGGTCAAGACCCTCAAGACCAACTTCATTTGCAGCGAAACGAGTGAGTGTATTTTTTACGATTGTGTATTCAACACCGGCTTCTCTGAGTTTGTTACGAAGCTCGGTATCCTGAGCAACAGTAAGACCACGGTAGTCAGCAATAACACCTGCCTGAGCGTTTTTAAGTCTCTCGGTAAGTGCTGCAACAACAGCCTTTTTGTTCTCTAAAACTTTTGCACTTGGCACAACTGTTTCCTCCTTTCAAAACTAATGCTTTTCAAAAGGCACACGGTCTAAGATTTTAAACCGCACGACCTTGTTCACATTTTGACGGGGTTTAACCCGAATTACAACATAAAATAACCCTCGCAGACACACGAGGGTTATATCACACAAACAACAAACCATAATTTGCGATTTGATAACTCCTCGGCAGGATTTACGGCAAAAACCACCTGCTGTCTACGGAAAATTATTCAATTAACTATGTTAGTGTAACACATTTTTCATTATTTGTCAACAACAAATAACAAAATTATGCATCAATTTTTACAGCATTTATTTTGATGCCGGGGCCCATAGTTGAAGCAACGGTAACTGACTTGAGGTACTGGCCCTTTGCAGCTGCCGGTTTTGCCTTTACGATTGCACCCATAAGAGCATTGAAGTTTTCAACAAGCTTGTCCTTGCCGAAAGAAGCTTTGCCAAGGGGGCAGTGAATGATGTTTGTTTTGCCAAGTCTGTACTCGATTTTACCTGACTTAATCTCAGAAATTGCACGAGCAACATCGGGAGTAACTGTACCCGCCTTGGGACTTGGCATAAGACCGTTAGGACCAAGTGTTTTAGCGATACGACCAACAACACCCATCATATCGGGAGTTGCAACAACAACATCAAAATCAAACCAGTTCTCTGACTGAATCTTCTGAACCAAATCTTCAGCACCAACGAAGTCAGCACCTGCAGCCTTTGCTTCTTCAGCCTTGCCCTCACGAGCAAAAACAAGAACCTTTATTTCTTTACCTGTACCATTGGGAAGAACAACAGCACCTCTAACCTGCTGGTCAGCGTGTCTTGAGTCAACACCCAACTTTACATGAATCTCAACAGTTTCGTCAAACTTTGCTTTTGCGGTCTTGCATACAAGATCCAAAGCTTCGGCAGTATCATAGAGCTTGCCTTTTTCAATCAGTTTAACGCTGTCTTGATATTTCTTACCTTTCTTCATTATTACATTTCCTCCTATTGTGGTTCAGCAGAATGCTTGCTTTCAAACATTCCTCCCACTTATTTCGATTGAAGCGTTTGGTTGATTAGTCCTCAACAGTAACGCCCATAGATCTTGCAGTACCTGCAATCATTGACATAGCTGCTTCAACAGAAGCTGCATTCAGGTCAGGCATTTTCTGTTCAGCAATAGCCTGGAGATCTGCCTTTGAAAGCTGAGCAACCTTGGTTTTGTTGGGAACACCCGAACCACTCTGGATTTTGCAAGCCTTCTTGATAAGAACAGCTGCCGGCGGAGTCTTGGTGATGAACGAGAATGATCTGTCCTGGTAAACAGTGATAACAACCGGGATAACAAGGCCTGCATCCTTTGCTGTTTTTTCGTTGAACTGTTTACAGAAGTCCATAATGTTTACACCGTGCTGACCAAGAGCCGGACCTACAGGAGGAGCAGGAGTAGCTTTGCCTGCTTCAATCTGCAGTTTAATGTAACCTGTAATTTTTTGCGCCATTTTAATGACACCTCCCTTTCACAAACGTGGTAATATCGGAAACGGATTTCTGATTTCCGCCCCTCCCACATACCTCAGTGCAAATGCAACGAGATATATAAATAACGGCATAGCCGTGTGGGTAACAAATTTTGTTTAGCTAAGTGCTTCAACCTGATTAAACTCAAGCTCAACATCAGTATCTCTGCCAAACATAGAAATTTTAGCTTTTATCTTTTGCTTATCGAGGATAATTGCCTCAATAGAACCGACAAAGCCTTCAAGCGGACCATACTTAACCCGGATGCTGTCACCAACCTCGAAGTCACAGGTAACTACCTTCTTTTCAAGGCCGATAGCTGCGATTTCTTCTTCGGTAAGGGGGACAGGCTTCGAGCCGGGTCCAACGAAGCCGGTAACGCCGCGGCAGTTTCTGACAACATACCAGCTTTCATCGGTCATAATCATTTTGATAATGACATAACCGGGGAAAACCTTGCGCATAACGGTCTTCTTTTTGTCGTCTTTAATTTCAACGACTTCTTCCATAGGAACGCTGATTTCCTGTATTACATCTTGCATATTACGATTTTCAATCGTTTTTTCGATGTCGGCTTTTACTTTGTTTTCGTAGCCTGAGTAGGTGTGAGCAACATACCATTTTGCTTCTTTAGACATTTTAAACGGGACTTGCCCTTCCCTCCTTTAGCTTATCTGTTTACAAGCAAGCCTATGCCTGCACCAAACAGCAAGTCAAGCAGCCAGATAACTAATCCGACAATCAAAACAAAGATAATAACAATCAGTGTATTCTGGCGAACCTTCTTGAATGAAGGCCAAACAACACGCTTGAGTTCGGCTTTCATATCAACGAACCAGTCCTTTATTTTTGTGAATACTTTCATTTCAAACTACCTCTTGCTTTCAAAAACTACTTCGTTTCTTTATGAAGTGTATGCTTTTTGCAGAATCTGCAGTACTTGTTCATTTCAAGTCTGTCGGGACTATTCTTTTTGTTTTTCATAGTGTCATAGTTTCTCTGCTTACATTCTGTACATGCCAAAGTGATTTTAACTCTCATTTTATTCACCCTTTCGTATATATCCTAAAGCCTTTTGCGGCACAGGAATTTTGTTGCAAAATTAAGTAAATTTTATTTATGTTTTGCTCAACACAAATAAAGCCCCTTTTCAGAGGTGATAATATATTATCATAAATTTGTCTGCTTGTCAATGTTTTTTTGAAAAAATTTTATACATATTTCCTTTTATTGTTAAATACACAATATATTGTGGCATTGCAACAAATACATTACCCGATATTTTGCCCAAAAGGAGAAGTTATGAAAAAATCATTAAGCATATCTTTTGTATACATAGGTCTTGTAATCGGGGCAGGCTTTGCCTCGGGCAGAGAAATTTTTGAATACTTTTGTCTTCCCTCACAAAGGGATGTTTCGGGCATAGTTCTTGCTTCAATAGCCTTTGGAGTTCTTTCATTTATTACGACTACTCTTGCAAAGGAGCTTGAAGCTTTCAGCTTTGACAGTTTTATAGATAAGGTAGCCACCAGAGCCTCGGTCTTTGTCAAAATTTTTATGGCAGCGTTTATGTTCTGCGGTTTTTTTATTATGCTTTCGGCTGCGGGAACGCTTTTTGAAAATACCCTGTCT
>JAZRJL010000030.1:0-38125 GCA_045645805.1 Clostridia bacterium
CACTCTTCTTGAGAACGCAAGAGAGACAATGGTGTTCACTCAGTTCGGTGAGAAACAGCCTCTTAAGGGCAATAAGGTAGAGTGGAGAAAGTACAATACTTTCGCAAAAGCTCTTACTCCCCTTCAGGAAGGTGTTATTCCTACAGGACAGACATTCGGTATGACCAAAATCGAAGCAGAGACCACTCAGCACGGTGATTATGTAGCAGTATCAGACAGACTTGAACTTGAGTCTTATGATGATGTTATCTTCGGTGCTACTGAGGAAATGGGTGCAGCAGAGGGTGAAACCTACGATACACTCACAAGAAACATCCTCGTTGGTGGTAACTCTGTAATGTACTGCCCTGATGGTGATTCCGAAATCACATCAAGAGATGCACTTACAGATGATTGTATTCTTACTCCTGATGTGGTAAACAGAGCGCAGACTTGGCTTAAGAAAAACAAAGCTCCCAAGATTAACGGTAGCTATGTTGCTCTTATCCATCCTTCTGTAGCTTATGACCTTCGCAACAGTGCAGAATGGAAGGAATACCACAAGTATAACGATGTTGCTCCTATCTTTAAGGGCGAAATCGGTGAGCTTCACGGTGTTCGTTTCATCGAAACAAATAATGCAAAGGTTTGGAAGGAAGAAGGCGGCACAGCGAAGTACGCAACTCTGTTCCTCGGTGCTAAAGCATTTGGTATTCTTGACCCACAGGGTGAAGGTATGGAAATGATTATAAAGACCAAAGAGCAGATTGGCGGTCCCCTTAATCAGTTCGGCACTATCGGTTACAAGTTCTGCCACGGTGCTAAGATACTGTATCAGGAAAGAATGCTTCGTGTAGAATCAGGCTCACACTTCGGTGACGTTGACGAAGCTAACTAATTGAATGCGAGAGGCAGATTCGCCATCTGCCTCCGTAAATACCATTTATATGGAGGATATTATGGCAGACACAACTAAAAAAGCAGCAGATAATGCTACGAAAAGCAAAAGAGTTACAGTTCTACTTCCGAGACTTCCGGGACAGAATTCGGTTCAGGAAGAATTCTTTTCAGTGAACGGCAAAAACTACATAATCAAACGAGGGGAAGAAGTTGAAATCCCTGAAGAAGTTGCAGAGGTTATCCGTAATGCTGCAAAAGCAGAGGAATATGCAATGAAGTATGTAGATGGTCTTGACAGAGCCAAAAAGGAAAAGGAAAAAGAATTGGGACTCTAATATCATGAAAGAAAGGATGGGAAGAAAGCATTATTATATGTTCTCTCCCCATCCTTTTTATTTTAAAGGGGTGAAAAAATGACAATTAAAGATTGTATTGACAAAGTCGATAACATTAAACCTAATCAGTACACGATTACAGACAAGGTTATGTGGCTTTCCTTCCTTGAGGAAATCATCATTAATGAAGTGCTGAAAACACACGAAGGATATGACGGAAGATATGATGATTTCGAAGGCTATTCAGAAGACAGGCTTACTGTTCCTCTTATTGTACCTTCTCCCTATGACCGACTCTATGAGGAATATCTCAAGATGATGATTGACAAAGAGAATGGAGAAATCGCAAGGTATAACAATTCTATGGTGTCATACAACACATATATGATGGAATACCGAAAGTATTATAACAAGACTCATATGCCTCTTGATACCATCGGAAAAAGAAATGTGATGCTTCCAAGAAAGCCTTCTATTGGTCTTTCAGATGCAGAATATGAAAACCTTAAGAGGGATATGACGAATATTCTTACCGAACACTTCAACAGTATGGTTTCTCCTGACAAGCTCTCTGCCATTGTTACGGAATTTGTGCAGAATAATATAGAATTGCTTAAAGGTAAAGACGGAAAGAACGGCATAGATGGTAAGAATGGCTATACTCCGCAGAAGAACATCGATTACTTTGATGGTAAACAGGGAAAAGCATTTACGTATGCTGACTTTACACCTGAACAGTTGGCTTCGTTGAAAGGCGAAAAGGGTGACAAGGGCGATAAGGGTGACCAAGGAGCAAGAGGTCTTCAAGGGCAATCCGGTTATACACCAAAAAAAGGTGTTGATTATTTCACAAGCGAGGAAATAGAGAAAATCAAAGAGACTATCGCATCTGAAATTAAAGAGGTAGCCGTTCCGTCATACGCATTTGTTAATATTCTTGGAGGAAACGAAAATTGGGTAGCAGAGGATGTAACTGATTCATCAGGTAATGTTATAGGTGTGCGTTATGGACAGACAGTGAATGTAAATAACGCAGTAATTACTGAACGCAGTAAGGTTGATTTACAGATTGATTCTGAGCAAACAGTAATATTCTACCAAAAAGACCTTGCTTTTGTAACAGAGAATGATGACGGAGTTGTGACAATTTACTGTGTAGGAAATATCCCTGAAAACGATTACAGGGTACAAGCAGTTGTAACGGAGGTGGTTGTGAATGGCTAAAATTGTAGGAAATCTTGTAGGTCCGCCTAACCCTCAAATGATTGTTGACAGAGTTCTCAATACCGATTCCAATAATCCTATTTCAAACAGTGCTGTATCTGCACATGTTGAAGATATTAATACAGCACTCCTTGAAATAATCGCTATAGCAGAAGACCTTGCAACACCTGACGGGAATGAGGTGAGGTACTAATGGCTAATAAGAAATACGAAGAGGCTGATGTGCAAGCTATAGCTGTTGCCATCCGTGAAAAGACAGGTAGTGAAAACACGTATAATGTGTCTGAAATGGCAAGCGGTGTTAATGAGGTGTATGACAAGGGAAGTACAGATGGATGGGATGAGTTTTTAAATATCTTTACAGATGACGGAACAAAAGTAAATTATCAATATGCATTTTGTCAAACTGATTTTGGCAACTGTACAATGAATATAAAACCCAAAAATATAGGATATATGTTTTACAGCTATAGAGGTGAAAAAATTCCCAAAGGTATAGATTGCAGTGAAGCCAACGTAACTGGTGGAAGTAGTGTAAATTCACCTGCTTTTATTTGTGCTTATTCAGCGGTTTTGAAAGAGTTTCTTGATATGAATATACCTTTTGCGTGGTATTGGCATAGTGCTTTTCGTGATTGCGGTAACTTAGAAAAAATAGAAATAATGCGAGTAAGTGAAACCACCACAGCTAATGCATACGCATACACATTTTCAGGTTGTAAAAAACTTAAAGACATAACTTTTGAGGGTGTTATATGTGTGGATATCTCCTTTTCATCTTCCCCTCTCACAGTAGAAAGTATGAAAAGCATTATAACCCATCTAAAGAATTATTCAGGGACAGAAAGCGAATACGCCTATACTTTAACGCTAAAAGCATCTTGTGTTACTGAACTTGAAACAGCAGAAATTACAGACGAAGACAAGAACTTATTAGAAGAAAAAGGAATTGTCGTTTCTGATGATACAACTTGGGTTACAGTGATTGATAACCTTAAATGGAATTTAGTAACAGCATAGGAGGTGATAGTATGTCTTTATCTGAAAATACAAGAAATTTACTTACTACTATAGCTGAGTATTTACCAAGAGTAAAACAGCAAGGGTATGATGAAGGAACCGCAGACGGTTGGACAGAGTTTCAAACATTATTAACGAATAGTGGTAACAGAAGGGTGGTAAACAGACTTTTTTGTGAAACTGACTTTACAGGGAAAACATTCAGCCCAATATGGTATCCGAAATATTTGGGAAGTATATTTTATAACTATGCTGGGAAAGAATTACCGAGTGGAATTGATTGCTCTAAAGCAGAAAAAAATGAAACATCGACTGACCACTCTATTTGCCCTGTCCTCATTGTTGGGTATGCAGCTTATTTAGAAAATTTCCCCGACATAGGCATTAAAGCATATAAAGACATTACACAGATGTTTAGAGGGTGCAATTCGTTAAAAAATATAGAAGTAGTAAGGGTTTATGAAGATACGACGTTTAGTAATACGTTTTTAGCTTGCGGAAATCTTCTATATATCAGATTTGAGGGTGTAATAGGAAGAGATATTTCTTTTTCATCGTCTCCTCTAACAGTCGAAAGTATGAAGAGCGTAATAACACATCTAAAAAATTACACAGGGACAGAAAGTGAAAAAGCTTACACATTAACATTAAAATCATCTTGTGTAACAAAATTAGAAACAGCAGAGTTTACAGATGAGGATAAAGGAGTATTGTCTGAGAATGGTATTATAGTTGATGAGAATACAACGTGGGTGACAGTTATAGATGATTTAAAATGGAATTTAGTTTCAGCATAAAAGGGGTGATTAGATGTACAAGGGAATTGAACCAATTATTGAAAATACAATATTCGAAGCTCGAATGAGCGAAAATGAAGAAATTTTATCATATCGTATTTTTCCTGCTGAAGGTTATAAGCTTCACGAAAAAACTCTTGATGAACCTGTTGTGGATGAAGAGACGATGCAAGAAACGGGAGAAATCAAGAAAGGTTACACAAAGTCATTTGTAACAGCAGGTTATAATTATGATTTCGAGGAAAATGAAAGAGAGATTTATGCAGTGAAGGAGTGATAGAATGTTTAAAATAGCATTAGATGCAGGGCATGGGATAAACACTCCCGGAAAAAGATGTCTTAAAACGATTGATAAAAACGAAACACGTGAATGGTGGTTGAATGACCGAATATGCGACAAGGTTGAATCAATGCTAAAGGCATATGATGGATATTCACTTCTCAGGGTAGATGATACCACAGGAAAAACAGATGTATCCCTTGCAGAAAGAGTAAGGAAAGCTAATAACTATGGAGCAAACATCTATCTATCGGTACATCATAATGCAGGGATTAATGGTGGAAATGGTGGTGGAATTATATCCATTGCTTATACCACAGCATCTGTAAAGACAAAAGAATATCAGAAGCTTATTTATAACAAGCTGATTGAGGAAACAGGACTTAAGGGTAACAGAAGCACTCCCCTCCCCTTGCAGAATCTGTATGTTTGCAGAGAAACATCCATGCCTGCCGTATTGGTAGAGTGTGGGTTTATGGATAGTGCAACAGATGTGCCTATTATCCTTACTGAAACATTTGCAGATAATTGTGCAACGGCATTGGTTAATTCCTTAGTCAAGATTGGTAATCTTACCAAGAAAAAGGTTGTAACACCAAAAGAAGACACTAACGGCAAAATATACCGAGTTCAGGTCGGTGCATATTCTGTAAAGGCAAATGCAGAAGCTATGCAGAAGAAACTAAAAGCAGATGGATATGATGCAATTATTGTATAGGGGGTGACATCATATGATGGATTTAGAACACGAAAAGAGATTGACAGAGACGGAGGCTCGCTCAAAGTCAAATACAAAAAGAATCGATGAAATTGAGAAAAAGCAAGGAGACATTGCAGACCTTGTAAGCTCAGTTAAAGTTCTTGCAGACAGAGAGGTAAGAGTCGAAAAGGATGTCAAAGAAATTAAGGATGATGTCAAGGAAATGAAATCAAAACCCGGCAAGCTATGGGAAGGTATTGTGGAAAAGATAATCTATACCATTGTCGGTGGTATTGTTACTTATGCTTTAGTAAAACTTGGATTATAAAAGGAGAGATTGAAAAATGTACGAAATGTTAAATGAATTTATTAAGCCTGAATTGTTGGTTTTAATTCCGGTACTGTACTTACTTGGTACGGCACTTAAGAAGTCACAGATAGCAGACAAGCATATTCCGTGGATATTGGGAGCTATATCAGTGGTTTTAAGCCTTATGTTTATTGCATCAACATCTGTTATTAACGGATGGCAGGAAGCACTTATGGCAGTGTTCTCAGGCTTGACTCAAGGTGTTTTGTGTGCAGGTGCAAGTGTGTATGTAAATCAGATTGTAAAGCAATCAGGTAAGGGCGAATAGTTTATAAGCACAAGGAGGATATCAAATGCGATTTCCTAAATTACAAGAAGTAACAAGGCACAGAGAAATGACAAAGATATTTGGTGGCTACAACCACCAAATATCTTGTGAAGAAGGACAGTTTTTTGATATGAAAAATATGACTTCTAAATACTTCCCTGTTTTATCTCCAAGACAGAACAGAGGTATCGTAAAAACCTTTGTTTATCCACAAGGAATACTTGATAAAGAAGATATATGGTGGATAGATAACAAGGTGTTGTATAAGAACGGTGCAGAAGTCAAATTGGATGGCATAACATTAACAGATGCATCCCCTAAAACATTGGCTAAGATGGGCGCATATATCATCATTATGCCTGACAAGGTTTGGTGTAAGGCGAATGATGACGATTTAAGCCTTGAGTGCGGATATATGGAGCATAAGGCAGAAGTAAAGGGTGTCACCATTACCATTTGCGAGGCATCAGGCAAAGCAATAGAGTGGCACGATGCCGATTATTACAAGACAAACGCACCTAAAGATGGAAGCTATATGATGTCGGTAAACTCAAACGGCAAGCCTTCCCTTAAGGTTTATTCAGCTACCACTTCAATTTGGATGACAGTTGCATCCACATATGTGCAGATTACGGCTCCGGGGATTGGCAAAGGTTTTGAAAAGGAAGACGGAATCAAGATAACAACAGACGATATATCACAATCACTTGACAACATCTTTATCAATAAAGAGGAAGACGGAACACATTATTCCACTAACACATACATTGTTGACAAAACGGATGATTGTATCACTATTCCCGGTATTTACAAAGGAGCTGTTACAAGCTTCCCTGATATGACAATTACAGTAGAAAGAAAAGTGCCTGATATGTCATTTATCACGGAATGCAACAACAGACTTTGGGGATGCAGTAAGGATGGACACGAAATATACTGCTGCAAGCTTGGTGATGTGAAGAATTGGAACTGTTTCAGGGGAGCATCTACGGATTCTTGGGCAGCAACGATAGGCTCTGATGGTAAGTTTACAGGAGCTATCACCTATTTGGGTTATCCTATGTTTTTTAAGGAAGACAGCCTTATAAAAATATCCGTCAGCGCAACAGGAGGACACCAAACAAAAGAAACGATATGCAGAGGAGTACAGAACGGCTCAAGCGGTAGCTTAACAGTGCTTAACGAAATTTTGTACTACAAGTCATCTTCAGGTGTTTGTGGGTATAACGGAAGCCTTCCCTACTCCATCTCAGAAGAGTTGGGAGATGTAAGCTATCACGATGCCGTTGCAGGTGCAATAGGAGATAAATACTACATCTCAATGCGTGACAACAAGAATGTATATAGCCTCTTCGTCTATGATACCAAGACAGGAATATGGTGCAAGGAAGATAATACGGAGGTGCTTTCCTTCTGCAAGTACAAGGATGACCTATACTACATTGACAGTAAGGATAACACAATGAAATCTGTAGGTGGTACACTCCTATATGATGTTCCTGAGAAAGCCATTGAGGATAAAATTGATTGGTTTGTTGAGTCAGGAACAATAGGCTACTCTTCCCCTGACAACAAGTATGTCGGCAGAATTAATCTAAGAATCACTTTAGAGGTTGGCACTAATGTCGGATTTTTCCTTCAGTATGATTCTTGTGGAGAGTGGGAACATAAATTCAGTATGAGTGGAACAGGAACGAGAACGTATTCAATACCCATCATCCCAAAAAGATGTGACCATTTCAAATACAAGTTATCAGGCAGAGGGTCTTGTAAGATTCACTCAATTACCAAGGTAGTTGAAGAAGGAAGTGATGGCAGATGATGGATATGTTTCCTTTCCCAAGAACTACGGGAAATACTACAGAAGATAAGGTGGCAGACATTTTAAGCTATCTTATTCAGTTCAAGGAAGCATTGGAATTTGCTCTTATGAATATATCTACGGAAAACCTTTCGCCTGACTTGGTAAACAAACTGAATGAAATGGGTGCAAATATCGAAAAGAGCAGTGAAGAAAGGGTAAATGAAATTAGACAGATTTCAGTTAATACACTTACTATTTCTGATGTTTGTGAGTCGGAACTATTGAAAACAAAGATATTAGACGAAATTGAGAAAAACGTAACAATAAATGTCAATGTTGAAACAGGACATTTAGAATATACCACACGAAAAGAGGGGGTTTAATATGGCTTATGTAATAGGCTCAGATAAGGGTAAAAACATAGCGAAAAATTTGGGAGTGGGTCAAAGTACAACAGCATCTGACGGCTCAACGTGGAAAAAGGAAAAAGACGGCTCGGTAACAGTAACCGAAAAGAATGGTGCAGTGCATAAAAACGCATATACATCAAGCAAAGTTGATACAACAGGAACGAAAAACCTTAATGGTGTGGATGATGTTACCACACAAAAACTGAATTCCTCTTATAATCAATCATCAGCCTCACAATTAGCAGACAAAACAAGTAGCAAAGCTCTCTCAACACTTGGAAGCCTGACAAGCAAAGAGGACATCATAAGCAGTGATGTATGGAATGCTATTAATAGTCAGTTTGTTGTTCCTGAAGCCGTAACTGAAGCGGATGCATACCTTCAGGCACAGTTGCAGAAAATACAGAGTGGAAAAACATCATACTCAGACCAAGTTAAGGCAATGATTGATAAGATAATGGGTAGGGAAAAATTCTCCTATGATGTTGATACAGACCCATTATTTCAGCAGGCACTCGCATCTGCAATGAATAGTGGTAAACAGGCAATGCAAGATACCATAGGACAAGCTTCTGCATTAACAGGAGGATATGGTAGCACATACGCAACAACGGCAGGTAATCAGGCTTACAATGCTTTTATCGAGGATGCATATGACAATCTTCCTCAGTATTACCAAATGGCAATGGAAGCATATCAGATGGAAGGCGAGGAAATGTATCGTCAGTATAGTATGCTGAGTACAGAAGACGATAAAGAGTACAACCGAAATATCACGGCATACGATGCTACATACGCACACAGAAATCAGATGTACAACGAGGCATATACTCAGTACAGAGACAACAAATCCGATGCATTTAATATGGCTAATCTTCAGCTCTCCGAACACGGTCAGAAAGTTAGTGATGCCTATAACTATTACTCTGCCGCATCTAACCAAGCCGACACTTTATACAACAGAGAATACACAAGGTGGCAAGATAGTGTTAATCAGGCTATGCAGTACGCACAGATGCTCAATAGTGATTATTGGAGTCAGACCAACTTCGATGAAAGTGTTCGTCAGTATGAGAAGTCTTTTGCCGAAGATGTTCGTCAGTTTGACACAAGTTTTGCAGAACAACAGAGACAGTTTAATGAGAATCTTGCGGAGCAGAAGAGACAGCACAATGACCAAATGTCTTATAATTGGTCGGCATTAAATAAAAAGAGTAGTGGAGGCGGCTCCGGGGGTTCAGGTGGAAGTGGTAGTGTATATGACTATACTGCAGAGGATATGGATAAAGCAAGTAAAAGCCAAGCAGTAAAATCATTTAAAGCAAGTGTATTAACGGAAAACGAATTTAAGAGACGAGGAAAAAGTGCAACAATTGACGGTAAAAAGGCTCGGTTTGACACATATAACGAGTATATTGATGCCGTGCTTGGAAATTGGAATTCCGATAAAAAACTTACAGAGAAAGAAACGGCATATTTAGTAGGCTATTACTTTAGATAGGAGAAAAGGCTATGGCTAAAACATATAACCAAATAAAAAATTCTGTTCTTGGGAAAAAATATGACATCAATAAAAATAGTGAAAAAACTGAAAAAACATATGACGAGATAAAATCCGGGGTAAAGAATGGAAAATATAATTTCAATCTTGTAAAATCTGAGTTGGAGAAAACAATTCAGTTTGACACTTTTTCAACAGACCTATCCTCTATGGGCAAAACCATAGAGGATGTGTACAATGGGTGGCAGACACCTGAAACAATGCAAAACACTCGTTCTTCTATGGAGTCTATGCAGGCTCGTTTGAAGGCATATAAAGAATATCAAAGGTTATTTGGTAAAAATGAGCTTCCTGAAATCACGGCATCATATACTCCTATCCTTGACGGATGGGATGCCCTTTCAAAAGAGTACGGCAAATACACAAATGCTGATGCATATACCACAGAAAAAAATACATTGACGGAATTGTATTCAATGAACTCGGAACAGCTTAAAGGTAAAAAGGGTGTTGCCTACACTACTGCTGACGGATATAACATAAAGTGGGAAGATTTATACAATGATGCTTATTCAAGGGAATACGAAGCAGACATTGACAACACGGTTGATGTTGCCAAGAGTGGTAAGTATAAGAAAAAGGATGCTAAACTTAGCACAACTTGGAATGGTTATGCAGTTATCGGTGATGAAGATGCATATCTGTACAATTATGTTAACGGTGACAAAGAGGCAAGGGATTACGGAACACTTACAAATGTGCATTTGTCAGGCACTTACGATTTCTTAAAAAACAAGCATTTAACCGAAGATGAAAAAAAGAGGTTTAATGCCATATGGGAAACACAAGGTCCTGAAAAAGCAAAGGAATATTTGGGATTATTAGACTCTGATTTAAGACAGCGAAGAGTTGAATACGAAAGGCAACAAACCGAAGCAATAGCAAAGGAATCACCAATCGGCTCATCGGTTGTAAGTGTACTCGATAATCTCGGAAACAATATGTTGGCATTGCCTCTTATGGGCATTGATTATGCCGAAGATGGTAGCATAGACGAAAACTCTTCCCTTTATACCGGGCGCAGACGAGTACAAACTACAAGAGCTACTGTAGAGAATGATGTCATTGATAGTGATGTAGGTAAGTTTTTTTATCGACACGGAATGAATGCCGCCGATAATGTTGCGGCTCAGGCAATGGGTGGGTTTGGTACTCTTGGCCCAATCAGCAAGGCAATTACATTAGGCTCTCAAATTTCCGGTGCAGGAGTCGATGCAGTAATTGATGCAAAGGAAAGAGGTCTCTCCGAAGGGCAAGCTCTTAGTCTTGGCGGTATTGCTATGGCGGCAGAGTATTTCTTTGAAAGCAAGACCTACGATGCCCTGTTTGATAAAGGAAACTTAACAAGGAACGGATGGAAGTATTTCACAAAGAACATTCTTACTGAGGTGGTTGGCGAAAACTTAACGGAAGGTGTAAACGATATAGCAGACCATTTCATAGCTCAGGATTTAAGCAAGTTAAATACTGAATTAAAAAGTTACCAAGCAAGCGGTATGTCCGAAAAAGATGCATTCAATAAGGTTATCGGTGGTGTGTTGTCAAGGTATGCAGATATAACAGCAGGAACAATATTTTCTACAGGAGTTACTGCAGGTCCGGGTGCCGCCATTGGCTCATACAATCAGCATAGATACAACAAAGCTATGGGACAGAACATCAAAGCCAACGAGCGAGTGGGTGATTTGTTTGACATTGCGAATAATCCTGAAATAGCTTCAGCATATGATACATACACTCGTTATGCAAACAAGGGCATAACTCCTGAGAATATTTCCGATGCAAAGCTTGGCAGATTGTATTCTATGGCAAAGACAGACGCAGTAGACACGTTAGGTTCTAAGAAGAGTACGGCAGAACAGAAGGAGAGTGCATTAAAAACACTTGCACGTTTATCTACTGTTGAAACGGAAAACACAGTTAAAAAGGCTGCAAAGGAATATAATGTAGGTGAGGAAACAAGGGTAACTGAATCAGGTGTTGAACTTGATGTCAAAGACTTAAACGTTAAAGTAAAGGGTGATGAGGTTACAGTTACCACAGAGAATGGTGAAATATCTATAGATGATGTGACTCTTACTCAAAAGGATGCCGAGCTTGTTGTTCTTGCTAAAGGAATTGCAAAAACAGATGGTCAGGATGTCGCAAACCTATTTATATCTCAGTATGACGGAAAGACCGATGCTGAAGCATATGCCAATGCGTTTAATCTTACTATGGCATACGCAAAGAACAATTTTACTTATGACACCATACTGAACAAAAAGGGTGTTCTTACTACTGAGCAAGTAAAATCAATCTATGAGGAAACAAGAATCAAGGCAGATAAGGCGAAGGCAGAGGCTATTAAAAAGCTCAATAAGGAAATGGCAGATAAAGGCTTCTACAAAGGCTTTATTGATGAGTCTGTCATTGACTATGAGAACACTTCTGCTGAAGGTAAGGTTAATTGGAATGACCTTGATGCAAGACAAAAACAAGCTATTACCTTTATAAAAGGCTTTGCACAAGCAACAGGAATGAATTTAAAGCTTATTTCTGATGGCCTGGAACGAGGTATCAATGGCTCATATGATGTAAAGAACAACACTATAACACTTGACATCTACGCAGGTATAGACCACGTGAAAAATCTTAGTGACACCATTATTCCTACAATGTCGCACGAAACTACGCATTGGATGAAGGAAAAATCTCCTGAACTTTGGAGAAACCTGAACGAGATAGTCTTTTCTACTCTTACAGAGCATTATAATCTGAACACGGAGCAATCAATCAAAGATAAAATTGCACTTTTGAACAGACTTAATCCGAGAATAAATCATACGGAAGAAGATGCAAAAGGAAAAGTAATTACAGAAGCGGACTTAATTCAAGCAGAAATGAATAGGAAGGGTTATTCCGAAGATGTGGCAAGAGAGGAAATAATAGCAAGAGCCTGCGAAGATATGCTTAAAATGAGTGAACAGGGCAAAAAGATATTTAATTCTCTCTCTGAATCTGAACAGAAAACTCTTTATGAGAAAATAAAAGCTCTTATTACCGACCTTATAAATTGGGTGAATGACCTTCTCAATTCTTATGAATCCACATCTACAGAAGCTCGCATTATGAGAGAATATCAGGATGAGTTAAAGAAGGCATCCAAAGTTTGGGATGAAATGCTTAAAAAATCCGTTGAGGCAAATCAATCACTTGAAAAAAGTGGTGCGTATGAGCATACGAATACTACTGACAGTGATGTTCTACATTCCATCCGTGAAGAATATGTAAACGAAATTGAAGAGTGGAAAAAAGAAGGTATGCCAAAAGGAGAAACCTTTATTTTAGGAATAACAGGAGATGTTCTTCAAGGTTTAGGTGCAATAGAAAGCGACATCTATATGTTGGGAGATAAAATAAAGTATATACTTAACACGCATCCTGAAATGACTATTGAAGAAATCAAAAAGATTCCCCAAATATTGGAGAATCCCATACTGATTTTGAAAAGTAGAAATGTGGGCAGAGAAAAATCAAGTAATACTCGATTGGTCATATTTGGCAATGTGAAAGCTCAAGATGGAAAACCAATTCTTTCAGTCTTAGACCTGAGACCAACAGAAAAGAATCTTGTTGTAGATGATATGCAGAAGGTATCAAGTGCATATACAAAAGACGTTATGCCTGTTGATTTTGTAAGAAATAGTTTAGTGGTTTATGCAGATAAAAAAAGAACCACTAAGTTACTTCGGACAATAGGCTTCAAAATACCTATCGAACTGCAACAAAGTGGTTACATAGGTAACATAACATATATAGGTCAAAATGTCAATATAAATGGCGAAGAATTTTCCAAAGTTTTCAAGGATAAGGATATCCGTTTTTCAGATAGAGACACAGAATATCTTGAACTTGCTAAAAATCCTGAGAAAAATGAGGCAAGACTTCGTGAGATGGTTTATCAGGCGGCTAAAGAAGCGGGATATACTGATGATTCGTCTTGGAGAATGGGACATACTGCTCCCAATTCACAAGATGATGTGAGCCTTGATAACCTTAAGGAAAGTGGACTTGTACCTAATGATTTTTGGGAACATCCTGAATGGTACACTCATTCTGCTGAAGAAAGAGAATCGTATTACAAGGTAAAACATGCCTTAGAGAGACAGGAACGGTATACCGCAGAGGGCAAACCTAATGAAGCCAAAATTTGGGTGTATCGTGCCGTTGATAAAACCAAAAACAAGAAAGAAGATTATTTCCGAAATGGAGATTGGGTAACACCAAGCTATGACTATGCCGTTAATGAAGGGAAAATGAATCCTAATGGCTATCGCATTATTAAGCATTCTGTAAGTATTAAGCACTTATATTGGGATGGTAACAGCATAGCAGAACTCGGCTATGATGACGGAAATAACTATGCTTATGCAGATACCTTAAACAACAGGAAACTTCTTGATATAGTAACTTACGATTATGATGGAAATATTATTCCTCTTTCAAAAAGATTCAAACGCAGAAATTGGGATGTTCGTTACTCTGAAAGAGACACATCCTATATAGAAGCCGTTGAAAAAGGTGATGTAGAAACTGCATCAAGGTTGATTGAAGAAGCTGCCGAAAGAGTATTCTCAAACAGTAAAGTGCGTGGAAGTGATGGAAAATTAAGATTAGTTTATCACGGCACAGTAAATGATTTTACTGTATTTGACCGTCAATTCTCAAATATCGAGGGTGACTTTGGCAAAGGTTATTATTTTACATCAAATGAATATGATGTTGATGCAAACTATGCTAATGAAGAAGGCCCTGATTTGAAAAATAAAATTGCTCGTTTGGCAGAGAGATTAGAATGGGAGGATGAATATTCAGACTTATCCTATGAAGAGAGAGAGGAAATAGCAAGGCAAAGACTTGTCACAAGTGAGCCTACCACTATTACTGCATATCTCAATATGGAGAATCCTGTTTATATTACTCCTGATGAAAAGGGTACTTTCCTTGATTACAACGAAGAGTATGACGAGAAAAATGACGAGTATGGAGAACCTGAAGGATTGCTTTTAGACTTCATCGAAGCATTAAAAAACAACTCATACGATTATGCATATAATGATGTCGATTTTAGCTTTTTGTATGAATATGCTTATGATGGTGGTATGTATGCTTCTGATGCCGTTAAAATCATCAAGGAACGCATTCTTGATGAGTTAACTGACGAAAATGGAGATTTGGCTATTAACGAAGTTATTAGGCTTGCATTTGAGGAAATAGGCTTTGACGGAATTATTGACACATCGGTGTATTATAAGTTTAACAATATGAGTGGTATGGATTCAGGAACAACACATTATATTGTTTTTGACTCTAATCAGATTAAGTCTGCTGATATTGCGACTTATGACAACAACGGCAATGTGATTCCCCTGTCGCAGAGGTTTAACCTTGAGAATGAAGACATCAGGTACAGTGACCGGGACTATGTAGCCTATGACTCTACGGCAATATTAAAGGAATCAACTATAGACCTTTACCTTAGAGATTATGCATCAGAGTCTTCTCCTAACTATGCACAGGCATACATTACTTATATGTCACCTTCTCAATTCTTAAGGCTTACTACTTCCAATGAAGAAGGCAAATATCGAATTGAAAAAGAGTCGAAGAAATTTGAACGAGAAAAATTTGAAAAAGCTACACATTGGCAGCCTATTCAGTTGAGAATAGACCATAAGAGTGGTGAGGTTTTAGGACACGAAGGCAGACACAGAATGGTTGCTCTTGAAAATGAAGGCATTTACGATGTTCCGGTATTGTTGTTCGATTCAAGTAACAAGCTTGATAAGGAAAATCTTAATGATTTTACTCTTACAGGGCAATTCAATGAATATCGTATTGCAATTATTGACGAAGCAATTCCTTTCAATTATGAAAACCGAGATTTGATAATTGAAAAGTTTGGTACACAGAGTAGCACACAAAAGGTTGGAGAAAGACTTGGAATTCGTGAAACACTTCGCTACTCCGAAAGAGAAGACACATCCGTCTATGACACAATGGGAGAAACGGAACGCATCAAGAAGGAAAACGAGAAGTTTAAGGCAGAGGTTGAAAGGCTTAAGGAAAGGCTCAAGATTGAGAGAAAGGTTACAAATGGCAATTACTTTAACGAAAATCAGTTAGGAGCAGTTGCAGGACACCTTCGTAACATTTCAAAAAGTCTTATAGCCAAAGATAAGTTGGTAGATAGCCTTAAAGATGTGTATTCCTTCATAGTTCACTCCCCTAATCTTACATGGGAGGAAGTCTTTGAAAGATGTTACAATGTTGCAGATGCTATGCTTGCAGAAGCAAAGCCTGTAACGATGGTTGATGACTACTCCAAATATCTTCTGAGGGAAATCAGGAACACAAGAATATCGTTAGACGAAACGCAGAAGAAAGAAGCACAGTACCATTTTGGCAAGAATTGGAACAGGCACTTTATGGGAAAAGTTATCATTGCCAATGATGCCATTAACATTGATGCTAAATGGCAAGAATGGTCTAATATGTACCCTGACATATTCGATGCTGACACTAATAGCGGTGATATGATAGGTGAACTCTATGACATCATTGACTCTTTGAAAGAGGCATCTGAAACCATTGACGAATACGGAACTGAGGAACAGAAAAGATGGTTGGCAAAAGAAATCTACAATCAGTATTGGAACGTCTCCCCTATTCGTACAACGGCAGATAAGTATGACAAGCAGATAAGACTTCTTAACTTTGAGCATCGTAGAATTATGACGGAATTTCGTGAGGACTATAACACAAGACTCAAGGAACAGCATAAGGCTGCTAAGGAGAAGCAGAAAAAGCTTATCGCAGAAATCCGTGAACGTAAGGATAAGGAAATTGCCCTTGCAAAACAGCACGGCAAAGAAAGGCTTGATAAGTACAAGGAAAATGCCGAGAGAAAGACTCGCATCCAAAGTATTACTTCCAATTCTCTTTCATTAAATGAAATGCTTGTTAAGAACTCAAAGGATAAGCACGTTCCTGAAATTATGAGAGAGCCTGTTACGGCACTTCTTCAGGCAATCGACTTCTCTTCTAAGAGGATGCTTGAAAATGGAGAACCTACACGAAAAGACATCTCTTTATCAAAGGCACTCAGCAAGGTTAAGGACATGATGGTTAAAGCAACTAACGCACATAATGAGCTTGTTGAATTGTATGGTCACGGATTGGATGAGGATATTGAAAAGATGGTAGATTCTGTTGACGATATTATGCGTACTGTCGGTGACAATGAATTTATTCTTAACAAGATGACTCTTACAGACTTGCAGACCCTTGATAAGATGGTTAAAACTATCAGGCATGCGGTTAATAAGCTGAATAAATTCCATACTGTAAACCACGCACGTGGTATTGCTAATCTCTCTCAGGAATCAATACTATACCTTGATAGTTTGGGTAAAGGTAAGATTTATGATGGCAAGAGAGGAGCAGCCAAAAAGCTTCTTGATTGGGGTAATGCTCTCCCCTATTATGTTTTCAAAAGATTTGGAAGCGGTGGTATGAAGGTATATGAGGCTCTTCAGGATGGATGGGATAAATTTGTATTCAATACAAAGAAAATTCTTGATTATGTAAATGAAGCCTACACAAGCAAGGAAGTCAACGAATGGAGCGAAGAAATAAAGACATTTAAAATCCTTATTCCTGCGACTGAATATGACCTTGCAAGGGAGGATTATGTTCCTCAGTATCAGGAAGTGCAGTTGACGGTGCCGCAGATAATGTCAATGTATTGCCTTAACAAGAGAGAACAAGCAAGAGGTCACTTGTTTAAAGGCGGTATCAGAGTTGCAGACTTTAAGGACAAAAAAGGTAAAATTGTTTCTCAATCAGAAGGTGTTGTCTTTACCGAAAAGGATATTTCAACAATTCTTAATTCGCTCACGGATAGGCAAAAAGCCGTTGCTGACAAGTTGCAAGAGTTTATGAATACTGTTTGCGCAGATTGGGGTAACGATGTTTCAATGGCACGTTTTGGCTATAAGGCATTTGGTGAAGAGAACTACTTCCCCATTCAATCTGATAAGAACAATCTTGCAGTAAACGATGAAACAGAACAGCCTAACAGCCTTTTCAAGCTTCTCAATATGTCATTTACTAAGAGTACAATAGAAAACGCAAATAACAGAATTGTTATCAGCGACATATTTGATGTGTTTGCACAGCATACTTCCGACATGGCAAAATACAATGCTTTAGCTCTTCCGGTGCTTGATTCCTTTAAGTGGTATAACTACACAGAAAAACAAGACATTGCAGAGGGTACATTCAAAACAAGCGGTGTTAAGCAATCTATTGAGAGAGCTTTCGGTAAAGACGGACAGAATTACTTTACTACATTCCTTAAAGACATTAACGGACAACAGGAAGTAAGCAGAGATACACTTGGAAAAGGCTTCTTTTCAAATGCGAAGATTGCAGCCGTTGGTGCGAACTTAAGAGTTGTTCTCCTTCAGCCTACATCTTATGTAAGAGCAAGTGCTATTATTGACAACAAATACTTGTCGAAGGCCCTTATCCATAAGCCGAAGGTGAAAAAGGCAGAAACGCATTGTGGCATAGCTCTTTGGAAATCAATGGGTTATTATGATACCAACATTCAAAAAGGCTTAGAGGCTCAAATTAAGCACGCAGACACGTGGAAAGATAAAGTCACAGATTGGTCAATGAAAGGTGCAGAGATAGCCGATAAAGTCACTTGGGGTTATTTGTGGAATGCTTGCGAGCTTGAAGTAAGAGATAAGCGCAAGGATTTGAAAGTGGGTAGTCAAGAGTTTTATGATGCCATTTCAAAAAGATTGCGTGAAGTAATCTATGCTACTCAGGTTGTAGACTCCACTATGACACGAAGCCAAATGATGCGAAGCAGTGATGGAAGAGATAAATTACTCACGGCATTCGCTTCTGAGCCTACACTTGCTTATAATATGCTTCAGGATGCCTATATGGGATATACTCTTGATGCAAGACGCATGGGCAAGGCAGAAGCAATAAAGAAGAACGGCAAGCGAATAGCAAGAATTCTAACAGCTTATACAATGACAAATGCCGTTGCGGCACTTGTTGAGTCGGCATTCGATGCTCTCCGAGATGACGATGATGAAGAAATGGATATGGCTTTATTTATGAAATACTATTTTTCAAACTTCGCAAGTGATATGAGTATCACAGCTAAAATTCCTCTCATCAAAGAATTCCATTCCTTCATTCAGGGATTCAGCTCTTCACGAACTGATACTCAATGGATGGAAAATATTACAAAGGCTATGACTACTTGGTACAAGCTTTCGACCGAGGGCAAGGGCAAAACCTCTACAGCCATTAAGTATTCAATCAAGGCTATCTCCGACTTGTTTGGTATTCCCTTCTACAATGTCTACAGAGATACAATGGCAACACTTAACAAGCTTGACCTTTTCACAGAAGAAGATTTGAACGAAATGTTTGAAGACTTTATCAACTAAAAAACACGGATGCATAGGGTGGTAGAAATACCGCCCTGACATCCATATAATTAAATTTAAAGGAGGATGTTACAATGGAACGGATAATGTACAGAAAAACACTTGATGTACATAAGAACGGTATTCAGTTTATGTTGCAAGGCTTTGAAACTGCTGACAATATGTCAAGGGTTATTGAGATTAGCCTTATGGCAAGCGGAGATGCGATTGATTTTCCTTTAGAAAATGTGGAAGCAATAATGTATGTCACCACTCCAAGCGCATCAGAGCCGAGTATTAATAAGTGTACTATCAAGGATAACAAGGTTGTGTATGAGGTACTTCCTATTGTCGAGGAAGGCATCACAAATATGCAGCTTAAGATTATTGAAACAAGCACAGACGGAGCAACAGGCATCCTTGCATCACCTAAATTTGCCGTAGAGGTAACAAAAAGCGATGCAGACGATGGTAACGCAGAACAGACTACAACATTTACTGCTCTTGAGGATGCAATGGCTAAAGCGAAAGCAGTATATGACGAAAGATTTTTGAGGATGGAGCTGTCGAGTGATTGTGTTTTCAGGGCATATTACGCAGACGGAACAATTTATGAAACAGATGTTTTGCAGAAGCTATTCCTTAACGGAAATGTACTGTTATCAGAATCGTTTGCTCATGGTGGCACAGGCATAAGAGCAGGAGAGGACACGGATAACTCCAAGTATTATTCCAATGTTTCCAAGAGCGAAGCACTGAAGGCAAAATCCATAATGGAGAATAGCGAAGAGCTTTTGGAAGAGGTTAAGCTTCACGGAGTATATACGGCATTTAAGGTTGACTTTGAATCAGGCGAAGTTGAATATGTAAGTCCGTCTTATAAATTCAAGATTAATCTTGATACCGGAGAATTGGATGCTGAAGGTCAAGCAAACACATACACGGAAGAAATAGTCAGAGTTGTAACGGAGTGGTTTTCCTCTAACAAAATTAAGTTAGATGACCTTCAAAATCACGCTATACAACTTAAATCACACTCCGAAGACATTAAAACGTTAAAAGAAGTTACACCTATTTTGCGTGGTGGTACAGGAGCTACAACGGCAGAAAAAGCTTTGACAAATTTAGGTGCGGCAGCTATTGACCTTTCAAATATACCGTTTGACGTTCTCAAAAACATAGATAAGCATTATTGGAAACGTCAAGAGGTTGATTTCACTATCGATGTCGCATCTTCCGATAATACGATATATGTATATGACACAAGTAATGCAACCACTAATCGGACTATTTATTATGCGGACAATGTGTCAGCTGTTATAGATGATTCAAACGTAGTTAAGGTTATACTTAACAACCCCACAAAATTAACATATAACTGGGATGGTGGAGGTACAGCAAGCACAAGAACACCAGTGGATGTAATAGCAGGAAAGTATTGGAGTGAAGCATCTGATGGTTCTAAGCTTGTTTATTATACAGAAACACTTAATAAAGTTGTAAATAATGTCAGTGGTCGTTATTATACAACCGTTTCAGGTGCTATTGTTAGTGCATCTACAACTCTTAGTGCCGATGTCGAATATGTTTATGGTGAAAATGAGAACTCATATCAGGAGGGCATTATAGCCGATTATCTATATACGTATATGGGCATACCTGAAAGAAATATTCTATCCCCAATGCAAATACAATCAGGTTCTTACGTTGGAACTGGCACTTTTGGCATTGCCAATCCGAATTCTTTAGTCTTTGGATTTGAACCAAAAGTTGTACTTATTTATTGTAGTAGCGGATACCTCACAACCATTTTCCCATGGACAGGTAGAGGACTTGTTAAAATGTCGGGTTCTCAGGCGGCAATCATTGTAAGTATAGCGAACAATACGCTTTCTTGGTATAGTGGGCAAAACCAATATGACCAACTAAATTCAGAAGGTATTGAATATTGGTACACCGCAATAGGCTAAAGGAGGACTATTTTATGCGAATTATAGAAATTAAAACACTTAGTAATGGCTCTCACAGAAACCAAATAGGGAATTTTAAAACCATACCAAATGGTTATGCGGTCATTCCTGATAATATGGAAACACCAAACTTTCCCTTTGGCGAAATCACTGTTGAGGAAATTGATGGAGTTATGACCGTCACAAAGTGGGTGGCAGGAGAAATTCCTGAGCCTGAGCCGATACCTGAGCCTGAAACAGAATTGTCAATAGATGACCTTGCGACTGCAATCTTGGAAGGGGTGAATGAAGTATGATGACAAACAAAGAAATTGTTCTTGAAACAATGAAACGGTCAGGGTTATTGATTGCAAAATCTGTACAGGAAAAAGCATCTGCCCTGACAGGGACAGAACTGAACACAGAGTCCGATTATATTCCTTCTTTTGCAGGAGCATGTGCAAAGAAGAATATGCTCGAAAGACCTGTTGGATTTGTTTGCAAATCTTCTGCAGGAAGGGTTGTAAAGCTACTGCAAGTTTATGATTCTGTCATTTACACAGCAGAACCAGAAGAACTTCCTGCACAATGGGGTTTTGTATGGTCCGATGACCCTGCTCACGCACTTCCATTCATTTCGCTTTCTACTTCACCTTATATGAAAGGGAACTGTTGCACGGAAAATGGTCAGATTTACAAAAGCTTAATTGATAACAATGTACATTCACCAAAGGAATATCCTACAGGATGGGAATTATATGAAGAATAAAGGAGGAAATTAAAAATGGCATCAGCAGGAAGAATTTTAATTATGCCGAAAGGCGATTACAACGCAGAAACTACATACGAAATGCTTGATTTAGTTTTTCACGGAGGCACTTCTTGGGTAGCCAAGAAAAATGTAACAGGCATCGAGCCTACAGATGAACATAGCGAGCATTGGTTTAAGATGTGCGAAAGCGTAGATTTAACCGGGATTGAGGAAAGAATTGCAGCTTTGGAAAATCAAATGTTATCTACATTGTCCCTTGATGATGTAGATTTATCAGGATATGCAACGAAATCCGAGGTGCAAGCAGTTTCTTCAAACGTGGAAGGATTTGATACAAGGTTATCAGGTGTTGAGTCAGGACTTAATGACTTATCGTCTGTTGTGAGTGGAATGAATTCAAGTGGTGTGAAGATAGCATCGGGAAGCTACACAGGAACAGGATACTCAGGTTCAAATGCTAAAAATAGCATAACATTTGATTTTGAGCCGAAGGTGGTTTTCCTACAGGATACTAATGCCGAATATAGTTGCCCTGTGGTATGGCACAAAGGAGTTAGTGTGCTTACTTTAGGAATAAACGGGTCAAACCAAACCAACCAACTACAGTTTTCGTTGGAAGGCAATACATTGCGTTGGTATTATCCCCTTAATACAAACCCTGATACTCAATTAAATGAATCAGGCAAAGTATATCATTGGGTTGCTATTGGCTAAAAAATAAGAAGGGCAAGATTAATTCTTGCCCTTTACTTTTCCAACAATATGGGATATAATGTATATGTTCTTCTTAAAATATATGGGTTACACTACATACATAAAGTACTCTTCTACGAATGGACAGAGCCTTTAGGTATGTACCCTACTTTTGCAAAAGAGGCTGAAGAAGAAGGCTTTACGGCTCTTGCTGCACAGTTCAGAATGGTAGCTGCTATTGAAAAAGCTCACGAAGAAAGATACAGAGCATTGCTCAAGAATCTTGAAGAAGGCGAAGTTTTCAAAAAGGCTGAAAAAACAATTTGGGAATGTCGCAACTGTGGACATCTTCATATAGGAGAAAAAGCTCCGGGAATGTGTCCTGTTTGTCAACATCCTCAGAGCTTCTTTGAAGTAAGAAAAGAAAATTATTAAAATTTTTTAAGGTATATATCCATTTCAAATTTGGGTCTGTACCATCCGTTTGTGGTTTCCAAACCTTTTTCCTTTGCTTCTATTTCTGTCAGCCTTGTAGGTTTACCTCGTTTGTAAACGATTTTCTCCACAACGGATTTTAAGAGCTTATTTTTTGTGGCAGCAGAAACAGAATCGTCTGAGAGTGCTTCAATGGCTTTATGCAACGATGCAATTACTCCCTTATAATCTACGTGTTCAGGAGCATCGTTATAAGCTGATTCTAATTCATTCTCAAGGTTTTGTTTCTCCTCCATGCAATTTGCCATCAGTTTGTCAAAGACTTGTTTAGGCATCTTTTCCTCGGAATACTTGTCCCACAAAGACAATTCCTTTTTCTCAACTTCAACATATCTTTTTTCAAGAAGAGAAACATACTCCAAATGTTTCTCTTTTTTGTTTTCGTCTGAATCTGTAACCTTTGCAGTTAGTTCATTAAGATTCGCTTTTAAAAGCTCAATAACTTCAGGTATAAATTCGTTTTCTTGTACGGAAGCATTTCCACAAAACATCTGCTCATCACATAAATATCTAAATTTATGTCTGTCTTTGGCTCTTCTCATACATCTTCCACATTCACACTTTAATATGGATGCAAAAGGATTTTGAAGAGTCTCGTTTGGTTTTACAGAAGGATATTTGTGCATCTTGTTATTTGCCTTGTTAAATGTATCTTCATCAATAATTGCAGGGTGTTTGCCATCTACCATTTCAAAATCAGGGTTAAATACGCAATGCGTGGTAATTGCAGAGTCTTCTACAATATTCACATCAATATGCTTCTTAATTACTACTTTGCCTTTATAATGCTCGTTTTTTATCATCTTAGAAATGGTTGATTTCTTCCATATTTCTCCCTTTCTTGGTGGAATTCCCATGGTATTTAATCGTTGGCTTATTTTCATAGTGCCTATTCCCTCGTTGACATACCACTCAAATATTAATCTTACTACCTTCGCTTCTTCCTCTACAATGGCAAGTGTGGGCCTTTTTCTTTTGCTCTCATATACCCATTCCCTTTTATAGCCATAGGGAACAACGGCATTGATATAATAACCTTGTCGCAAAGAAAGTTCTTTTCCTCTGTTAAGGATTTTCTTGGTGTATTCAAGGTATTCGTTGCCTCGCATCATTTCTCTCTCAAAGGCTTCTCTGTCATACTCATCTCTGAGGTCGAACATCCTTTGTGGAGTTATGATGATGGTATTTGTATAGCGAAATAGCTTCGAAAGCTTGCCTATTTCCTCTAAATCAGGTCTACCTAACCTTGCACATTCCACAATTAAAACAGCCTTGATTTTGGGCGATTCTATGCGTTTGAGAAGCTTTTTAAATTCAGGTCTACTGTTTATAGTTTCGCCTGACACAACTTCCCTATAACAATTATCTTCAGGTATAGGTGCATCAAGGTTTCTGTCTGCCCATTCCTTTAAGATTGTTTTGTGCTTTGATAACACTTCCTCAACAGTAAGTGTGGGGTCATCAGAACGGGATTTTCTTAGGTATTCCAATAATTCGTCAGGTTGGAATGTTGGATATTCTTTGTACATAGAGTGCCTCCTTTGCTAAAATCATTCATCGGAAGTTGAGTCTATATCATCTTCGTCAAGTTCACCATCTTCAAGTAACATCTCTGCACAATGCTCGCAAAGTCTGTCTTCGTTTTTCAAATAATAGAATGTAACTGCATCATACTGCCAATATTCGTGACAATGGTCACACTCCATGTAATCAAGGTCATCAATGCATTTATCACATAACCTTGTTACTTCATCCACAATGATAACATCTTTTTCCTCGCCGCATTCTGTGCAGATATCAAATGTTGTCTGTGCCATAATTTATCATCCTTTCTTAATCAATATTTTTCCACAACCTATACGCATAAAATGCCATTATAACTTCACATATCCCTGCAATAGCATCTATCATTACCCAAGAATCTTTATCCATATACACAGGCAATATAGGATTCCAAAGGATAGTAATAATTATATTAGGGATAAGCATTAAGCTGAATTTATCTTCTATCGCATATGCAAAAAATAGATATATAACAGATAATAGCGGCACAACTATTCTCATAAAGGTATAGAAACCATATGGTAACTCTGCAATCGATATAAATAAAATAGCCGCAATAACAAGTGGCAATATGAAGAATCTCGGCATTTCGTTTTCTCTTTTGTTCATTTAAAAATCAAATCCTTTCAAACTATACTTATAATATTTGCTTGCTATAATTGCAAGTATACTTATAATTTTATGTACTTAAAATTTTATCCAACCTAAGTTGGGATTCATAACTTCTGCTACTAAAAGACCTACAAGAGCTAATATGCAAATCCAAGAAAAGATTTTTGAAGTAAGATATTCTCTTTCAAGAGTCTTTATAAGCTCTCTCTTATCAGCAAGTCTTTTTTCGTAATTTTCTTTAAGGTCATCATGATGTTGCTCGTAATGTGACCTTATATTGTTAATGTGAGCTTCGTTTGTTTCTTTCATAACCTCAATCTGATATTCATATATTTCTTTTATTGCAACTACAGACGTTTCTTTCAATTCATCTTTGCTCTTTCCGGGGTTATACATTGCATCAAGCGAGCCTCCCATTGCAATAACTATTGAAGAAACTGTTTCAAAACGAGGGTCTTCCGTCTTTCCTGAAAAAATATTTTTCACTGTGGCTTCAGGAATTCCACTTAAATTTGATATTGCCTCAAATGTGAATTTTCCCCTATCTTTCAGGGTGTTTAAGTATTTAAGTATCATTTTTGACTCCTTTAAATATCAATTTTTTCTTTAGTATTTTTGGGGTATAGAAAAGTTTGCACCTTTATTTTCCAAATTTGCATCTGTACATTTGGGAAAAAATGTTTTATCATCAAGTCATCGACAAAGACCGAACATACATTCCCAAAAATTCCTTGTATAAAAACTCATTGTCCTGTGTTATTATTAAGAAGTAACCTGCGACACAAGGATGCCCCGGAATAGAAAGGAGACACTTATGGAGCAAGCTTACAAATTGAGAAAAGATAAATTGAAAGAATCTTACATCGATAACATACTTATTCTTTTAAGAAAATGTAATGATATAAGTCTCCTCGATTTAATCCTTAAATTACTTGAAAAGAGTGTTTAACATTGAATTAATACTTTCCAATTTATCTTTATCAAGCTTATACAAGTTTTCTACTACCGACATAAATGTATCGTCGGTACGCATCTTAAGAATGATGTCCGCTTGGATGTCATTCTTTTTTTGTTCTTCTTCCATATAGGTTTCAAAAATAAGCTCTGATGGTGCGATACCTAATATGTCGGATATTTTTTTCAAGGTTGACCTTTTAATATTTACTACTCTTCCATTTTCATATTTGGCAATAGCAGACTTTTGAACACCTAACGCATTCCCCAAATCCTCTTGTGTCATCCCCTTGTTGATTCTTGCAATTCTTATTTTGTCTCCTATATTCATAATGTAAATCCTCCTTTCTATGTCTTAATTATACACCTCTGTTTCCTAAAAATCAAATATTTTTTTATTTTTTTCAAAAAAACTCTTGACTTATGTAAAAAAATGTGATAAAACATCAGTGTCTTGTTAAGACACTCAACAAAATTCTATGAGGAGGTGTAAAGATGGATAAGGCAAAACTGAAAAGCTACATGGTTTTGCACGGACACACCAACAAAGACCTTGCGAATATGCTTGGTATCAGTGAGCAGAGTGTTTCCTGCAAAATCAACGAAAATGGCACAGAATTCAAACAGGGTGAAATCAGAATAATCGCAGATGAATATAATCTTTCCCCTGATGAAGTTGTTGCTATTTTTTTTGACTAATTAGTGTCTGATTTAGACACACAAAGGAGGAACGAAAGATGTCTGATATGGTTTATTTCTTAATTTGTTTAGCAGCGACCTGCTTTTGTTGCGTTTGGATTGGTTGGCTGATGGGTTATGCCGATGCCAAGAAGAAGTATAGGAAGTAAATTTGAGGAGGAGCAAAAATATGAAGGGTTATAAAGCATTTAATAAGGGATTGGTTTGCAGGGGTAAACAGTACGCAGAAAACACTGTGTTTGAAGAAGAATCGGCAGAGATTTGTAGAAGTGGTATGCACTTTTGTGAGAAGCCTCTTGATGTTTTGGAACACTATCCCCTTGTAAATGAAAAGGGAGAAATGAGCGAGTTTGCAGAAGTTGAAGCTCTTGATGAGTGCCTGACAGATGATAACAAAAAGTATTGCACAAAGAAGCTGAAAATAGGAGCGAAGATAAGCTTCCCTGCATTGGTACAGGCGAGTGTTAGTCTTGAAAAATCAATCTTTGACACAAAGGTTAAAACTACAAAGAAAGATAATGCAAAGATTGGCTCAAGTGGGGACTCTGCAAAGATTGGCTCAAGTGGGTACTCTGCAAAGATTGGCTCAAGTGGGTACTCTGCAAAGATTGGCTCAAGTGGGGACTCTGCAAAGATTGGCTCAAGTGGGGACTCTGCAAAGATTGGCTCAAGTGGGGACTCTGCAAAGATTGATAGTACAGGGGAAGATTCTGTTATCTGTTGTGCAGGTCATAATTCGATTACTAAAGCAAAGAAAGGCAGTTGGATAACTCTCTCAGAGTGGAAATACGATGAAGAGAAAAAAAGAAGTATTCCTATTTGTGTGAAGACAGAATTTGTTGACGGAGAACGAATCAAGGAAGATACATTTTATAAGCTTGTAAATGGTGAATTTGTAGAGGTTAAGGAGTAATAACAATGGCAAGGCGAGATTATTTAACGGATGAGCAAGTGGAACGAGAGATAGAACGGCTTATTGATTCAGATATGGTGAAGGGATGTGGCAACGAATGAAGTACACGGTTACGGAGTACGAAAGCGAGAAGTGCATTGCAAGAATTCACAAGCCTATCCTTACGGCAGAGGAACAGAAAATAAGAGAAGATGAAGTAAGAAAGGCAATTGTGCAGTTTGAAAGAGAAAGGATGAGAAATCAGTAATGATTACTAAAATTAAGACAAATACCCATGAAGATTGGTTGGCAGAGAGAAATAAGAGCCTCGGAGGCTCAGACGTGGGAGCAGTGCTTGGTATGAATACATACTCTTCCCCATACACCATTTGGGCAGAAAAGACGGGCAAACTTCCTCCCTTTGAAGGAAACGAGTGGACAAGGCTCGGTAATGACCTTGAGGGATATGTAGCACAGAGATTCAGCGAGGCTTCAGGTCTTAAGGTAGTAAATGATTCTGCGACTTGGAGAAATGATAAATATCCTCACCTTCACGCAAACATAGACAGAAAAGTTGTCGGTATGAAGGCAGGTGTCGAATGTAAGCTGACATCAGAATTAAATGCTAAAAAGTATAAGGATGGAGAATTTCCTGACAGATTCTATGCACAGTGCGTTGAGTATTTAGCTGTTACAGAACTTGATAGATGGTTTCTCGCAGTGCTTATCTACGGCAAAGGCATCAAGATATATCAGATGACAAGGATTGTTGACGATGTAAAGCCTGAATGGTGTGAGGCATCTGTTTATGTATCAGATGAAGAAATCGAGGCACTTGTTAAGACTACGGCAGATTTTTGGAACAATTATGTTCTTACAGATACTCCTCCTATGGCAGACGGAAGTGACTCTACAAGCGAAACACTTCGGACCATATATCCTGAATCCAACGGAGATACAGTAAGCCTTATGGCATTTGAAGGAGAGCTTCAGCAGTATGTGGCTTTATCTAACCACTTGGATGAGGTAAAGAAACAGAAGGAAGAGATGGCAAACAAAATTAAAGGCTTTATGGGCGAGGCTTCTAAAGGCACAAGCGATGGCTTTAAAGTTTCTTGGGCATCATCGGTGAGAAACACATTCGACCACAAGGCTTTTGCAAAGGATAATCCGGGAATCGACCTTTCAGCTTACTACAAATCAACGGCAACGAGAACATTCAAAGTAACTCAAATATAAATTATATAAATTGAAAAGGAGAAATAATTATGGCTAACAAAATTCAGACTCAGGTAGCAAAGGTAGAAGAAAACAAATTACAGGCACAGGGCAAGCAGACAGTTAATCAGCTTATGAATGCAATGCTTGACGGAGAGAAATTAAGAGGAAGATTTGATGAGTTGCTCGGCAAACGTGCGCCACAGTTTATATCTTCGCTCGTTTCCCTTGTAAATGCAGATACAAATATGCAGAAAGCATTTTATGAAGCTCCGATGACAGTTATTCAATCAGCACTTAAGGCGGCATCATTCGACCTTCCTATTGACCAAAATCTTGGTTATGCATATATTGTCCCCTTCAAAAATAGCAAAAAAGATGCAGATGGTAATTGGAAAAAAGTAACAGAAGCATCCTTCATACTTGGTTGGAAAGGTATGCATCAGCTTGCATTAAGAACAGGAGCATATAAGACCATCAATGTAATTGATATAAGAGAAGGCGAACTTAAAAGTTATAACAGACTCACGGAAGAAGTTATTATTGATTTCATCGAAGATGAAGCTGAAAGAGAAACAAAGAAAATCATCGGATATGTTGGTTATTACAGACTTGTAAACGGTGCTGAGAAGACAATCTATATGACCACTAAACAGATTGAAAATCACGAAAAGAAGAATCGCAAGGGTGATTCTATGGGCAAAGGTTGGAGAGACGATTTCGATGCCATGGCAAGAAAAACAGTATACAGAAGACTCATCGGTAAGTGGGGTGTAATGAGTATTGATTATCAAAGCCATAGCGAAGCTATAGAGCTTGCTAATCAGATGCAGGAAGAGAATAACCTTGAATCTCCTATTATTGATGGTGACTTTGTTGAAAGTGATGTAGTAGACCTCGATTCAGGCGAGATTGTGGATGGTGATAGTGATGGCAATACACAGAGCTGATTCTCAGGTAACAGTTATCTTAAATCATTTAAAAGAAAACAAGGAAATAAATCCCCTTGAAGCCTTGAGCAAGTATGGAGTTTACAGACTTGGTGCAGTTATATTCATCCTTAAGAGAGAAGGCTACAACATATCAAGTCGCAGAGAATACCACAAAAAGTCATCAGGCAGAACAGGACATTATGCAGTTTATAGATTGGAGGAAGATTAAATGCTTAATAAAGTAATTTTGATGGGTAGGCTTACCCGTGATGTGGAACTCAGAAGCACTCCTCAAGGAACAAACACTTGTAGCTTCTCTTTGGCAGTAGACCGCAACTTTGTAAAACCGGGAGAAGAACGCAAGGCAGATTTTATAAACTGCGTAGCATGGAGACAGACGGCAGAGTTTATTTCAAAGTATTTCAACAAGGGTAGTCTTTTAGCTCTTGAAGGAAGTATTCAAACACGTTCATGGGAAGATAATGACGGAAATACACGTTATGCGACTGAGGTTATTGTAAATCAGGTATATTTTGCTGAGAGTAAAAAAGACGGACAGAGTAACAGTAAAACATTTGATGCTGCTATTTCTCCCCTACCTTCCCCTGATGGTTTCGCTCCATTGGGCGAAGATGATGATTTGCCGTTCTGAGGGGGTAGTGAGAAATGATACACTACGGAGATACAACCAAGATAAGCGGCAAAGGTACGGCATTATGGGCGAGTGAGATTGAGGACTTCCCCATTGCTGTTACTAAAGCAAGAATAGAATAGGTGGTGTTGTTATGGCAAGGCATCAGAACGATGTTGAGGTTTTATGCCCATTCTACATTACAATAGCAACGAAGAGTATAACGTGTGAAGGAATAACGGATGATTGCACTACGAAGTTACTCTTTAATACTCCTTCTTTAAGGAATCTGCACGCAAAGGTATTCTGCGAGTGCAAATACCAAAACTGCGAAATTTACAGAATGTTGGAGGCAAAATATGAGGATTAACAAATATAAGGCAATTAAGACTTGTGTGAACGGCATCGAATTTGACTCAAGGAAGGAAGCAAGACGTTATCAGGAACTTCTGCTCTTAGAAAGGGCAGGAGTCATCCTGAATCTTAAAAGGCAAGTAAAGTATGTTCTTATTCCTGCTCAGCATGAAACCTTTGAGAGATACGGAAAAAAAGGACAGAGGCTTCAAGATGGCAGCAGATGTATCGAAAAGGAATGTGCATACATAGCTGACTTCGTGTATGAGGAAAAAGGCAAGGAAATTGTCGAGGACACTAAGGGAATTAAGACTAAGGACTATATCATCAAAAGAAAGCTGATGCTTTATACACACGGCATCAAGATAAGGGAGGTGTAGAAATTGAATGTAGGACTAATAGATGTTGATGGGCATAACTTTCCAAACCTTGCCCTTATGAAAATATCTGCTTGGCACAAATCCAAAGGTGACAATGTTAGTTGGTGTATTCCTCTGTTTCCCTACGATATTGTTTATCAATCAAAGGTGTTTGATGAAACGTACAGTAATGACATAGATTATACTCCCATGGCAGACAAGATTATTAAAGGTGGAACAGGCTACTTCAAACGAGATAAAGATGGAATAGGATATGTATATGTCAATGGAGTGTGGCTTGACATAGGGACTGCTCATTTCTTTTCAAATGGAATAGAAATGTACAACGAGTTTTTGAATTATGAAATAGAGCATATGCATCCTGACTATAGTCTTTATCCTGAGTTAACAAAAGATACTGCTTATGGGCATCTTACAAGAGGATGCCCAAGAGCTTGCAAATTTTGTATTGTGGCAGAAAAGGAAGGAAGAAAGTCATATAAAGTTGCCGACCTTTCAGAGTTTCGCAGTGGGCAAAAAAACATCAAACTATTAGACCCAAACATTCTCGCCTGTAGAGAACACTTGAATTTGTTGCATCAGTTGGTAGATAGCAAGGCTTATGTGGATTTCACACAAGGACTTGATATAAGGCTTACAAACGAGGAAAATATAAACCTTATCAATCAGGTAAAAGTAAAGAATATACACTTTGCTTGGGATAATGCAAAAGATGATTTAAAACCTTATTTTAAGCATTATAAAGAAAAATCAAGGCATAAACCACACGGACATTATGGCACAGTATATTGCCTTACGAATTTTGGCTCTACAATGGAAGAAAACCTTTACAGAATATACACCTTGAGAGATATGGGATTTTCTCCTTATGTGATGATATATGACAAACCAAATGCTCCTGACGAAGTAAGGCTCTTGCAACGATGGTGCAATAATAGAAAGATATTCAGGAGTGTTCCTGATTTTAAAGATTACGATAGAAAGAGAGGTTAAGAAAATGGCAGATGTTAAGTGGATTAAAATAACAACGGATGTTTTTGATGATGATAAAATTTTGTTGATTGAAAGCCTCCCGGAAGCTGACTCGATTATTGTAATTTGGTTTAAGCTTCTTTGCCTTGCAGGGAAGCAAAACAATAGTGGTGTTTTTATAATGGGAGAACGCATCGCATATACCGACCAAATGCTTGCAACAATCTTCAGAAGGAAAGAAGCAACGGTGCAACTTGCTTTACAGACTTTTGAACAGTTTGGGATGATTGAGAGGATTGATGGTGTTATAACCATACCGAATTGGGGAAAGCATCAGAATCTTGACCAAATCGAGAGCAAAAAAGAGTATATGAAAAAGTATATGCAAGAATACCGAGCAAAGCAAAAGCTCATTTCAATGGGAGAGAAACCTGATGGTAAAGTTAACAGTAAAACTAACAGTAAAGCTAATGTTAGCTCGGTAGATAAGAGTAGAGTAGATAAGATAAGAACAGATAAGAGTAGAGTAGATGTTGTAGTAGAGGATGAAGAGGATGAAAACGGCATCGACAACGAGCAAACTGTTGATAACTCTGTTAATAACTCGGTATTTGAATTTATGGGAGGTACTCTTGGCAAGGGTGTAGTTCTTCTTACAGAAGAGCAGAAGAATGCATTGCTTGATAAATTAGGACTTGATGCCTTTAATCATTACGTGGAGAAGCTTGCAAGGTTTATCATTGATAAGAAGGCTACAGTTAGCAATCACTATAATACAATTCTTAAATGGTATGAGGAGGATAAAAAGGTATGAGGATTATGTTAGATACAGATGCATTTATTCCGACAAGAGCGCATAAGGAGGATGCAGGCTTAGATTTATATGCAAGAGAAACTGCTATAGTACCTGCAAAGGAAAGCTATAAATTTGATACAGGAGTACATATTGAAATACCTCCTTGTATGGTTGGTTTTCTGAAAAGCAAAAGTGGTCTTAATGTTAAGCATGGTATCACAAGCGAAGGAGTAATAGACGAAGGGTACACAGGAAGCATTGTTGTTAAGCTTTATAACAATAGTGACAAGGATTATCTTGTTAACCGTGGAGATAAAATATCTCAGCTTGTTATTCTGCCAATACTTAGACCATCTCTTGAAGTTGTTGATTCTTTGGAACAGACAGAACGTGGGGATAATGGTTTTGGCTCTTCAGGAAGATAAGGAGATGAATAACAATGAAAGATACATTGAAATTCTGCCTTTACTGTGGGAAGGGGTTTATTGCAAAGCAAAAACGTCAAATATTTTGTTGTACGTCTTGTGCTGCCAAATACCACAACAAGAAACGAAGACCTAATAAACCTCCTAAAAACTGTGTTATCTGTGGCAAAGAGTTTATACCGTGGAACAAGAATCAGGTGACGTGTGGTAGCAAAGAGTGTATGCGTCAGAATGAACTCAATTGGAAGAAAAAGAAACGTGGAACGTATAAACACAACAAGAATGAAGGATTGGTAATTCCTCCTACCACTAAAAGGAAAAGAAAAAAGTCGTGGAAGGATTATACTCCTGAAGAACGTTGGGAACGTATGACGTGGTTGGAGTTATCAGCAGAGCTTGTAAGGCTACGTCTCAAGTACGGACAAGCTCAAGTGTTAAAAGAACGGGGCAAGTTGCCTGATGATTTTGGATTGGGGTGTAGATAATGTTTTGGGAAATATTAGCAGTGATTTGTTGGGTATTCATTATATTTGATTGTATTTCAGCCTGCGTGGAAAGTAAATACAAGCACCAAGACACTTGCTGTTGTAGTACTTGCCCGATGAGAGATGAGTGTAAGGAGTGTGAGCGCAGATGACAGATAACGAGATTATAAATAAATTAAATAGAGCAGCAGACGAAATAACAAATGCTGGTGATGTAAGCAATGTACGCATATTAGCTGACGATTTTTTCGCAATATACAACCTTATCAACCGCCTAAAAGCAGAGAATGAGAGGTTAGGCAAGGAGCTTATTAAACAACAGCTCAAAACAATATGCTTTATGAGACGGCAAAAGAAGCCAAATCCGAAGCAGTAAAAGAGTTTGCGGAGAGGTTGAAGGAGAAAGCTGACAGCGGTTTTTGGCAAGAGCATTGTTATGTCGATGTTGAGGACATTGACAACCTTGTAAAAGAAATGACGGAGCAGTCAGTCAACTATGGGTCAAGTAAAACGGAGTAAGGAGTGAGAATATGCGTGAAATTTTGTTTAGAATATGTTGGCTTTGGAAAAACAGACATTGGAAAAATAGCAGACACAAGAGGAGAGCATTTAAAAAGGCTCTTACGGGTAATCGTGCTTTGGGGCAATATACTACACTTTCAGTTTTTAAAAAGGAGTGATACAGATGCCTGAAAAAATAAAGGTTGTTCCCTTTAACGATTTACCAATAGAAGAAAGAGAAAAACTTATATATTATGTCGAACTTCACCGAATGAGAGGACTGGAGCAAGTACGATATATGTTAAAAGATGAAATCGGTACAAGGCAAAAACAGAAGATTTTAAAGTGGGAAAAAGATATTGCAGATAGGCTTGAAAAAGAATATGAGGTGATACAAAATGACAAACGATAAACAGCGTGAGAGATTGGTGGAAGTAGGCGATGTTTATTTCATTGTTGCAAAGTTTATACCAAGTGATGAGTTTGCACCTTATATAGCAGAAGTTAGAATAACCGAAAAAAATCGCAACAGATACATAGCACGAAGAACGGATAATGATTGTGTTTGGTATCCGATAAAGAAAAGTGATTTCGGCAAAACAGTTTTCCTCACCAAAGAAGAAGCTGAGGAAGCATTGAGAAAGGAAGATGAGGGAAAATGAGTGGATTTATTGAAATCATACCAAAATGGGACAAAAAAAGAAGGTTTATAAATATAAGACACATTGAAGAAGTGGTTGAAGTAGATGAGAATACTTGTCGTGTTTTTATGGCATTTAATGTTCCTGATGCTACAGAACAAGACTATTTTGAAGTAGATAAACCTTATGACGAAATCATTTCTATGATTAAGAAAGGCGGTGTGCAGGGGTGATTAAACGATTTATTGTGTGGTATCTCAAAAGGCACAATGTAATGTTCCACTACGGGAAATATGTTGTAAGAATGTTTTCTGATACTTACTACGAGCAAGTAATGGAAAACCACAATTTCGTTACACGATTAAAGAATGCCCGCCCAAACGAGAAAAGAGGTGCGGAGTAATGAAGTTTATACTTAATGGTTGCGACATCTCTTTCATAGCGGAAGCTCCTGAGGATATAACACTTAAACAATTGTTGAAACAATGCGACAAAATTAAACCTCATTGGTGCGCTTGTGGTATATGCTCTTGCGAAGAGGAGGATGGGGATGCAGAAATAATTATCGGATATGACAGTATAGAAACGGCAAATGATGATGTATCTTGCACTATTGTAGAAACCGAGAAAGGCGGTGCAAACAATGTATAAAGCAGAAAATGTTGATACGGACAAAGCACTACAGGCATTGCGAGATGCTTTGCATACTCAGCGAGATTTAGTAGAAATAGAAATCAAGGAAAAAAGAGCTTATTTACAGGGTGTTGAAAAAGGAATAGGCATAGCCGAAAGTATTTTTCAATGTTCAAATTACGAAAAGACCGACAAAGGAGTGCAGAGTGATGGGCAAACCTATCCCTAACAAAATAAGGTGTAAAAAGTGTAAATATTGCAAAGTAGTAGGAGCAGGAGTAGCTTTTTGTGACCGTCATAAAGTTTTCACAAGACCGAATATGCAAGTAGAAAAATGCTTTGTGGAGAGGGAGGAAACCATAATGGCTGATATACCAAAAAAACTTATTTACGAAAGCTTTTCTTCTCATGATTGTGAAGCTTGGTATAGCTGTCCGTATTGTAGAAAAAAGTTTGGTAGCTATTCTTTACCACCTCAAAAAAAAGAGGAAAGGATATACTGCCCCCATTGTAAAAAAGAAGTAAGGAGAGGTTATTAAATGGCAACGATTAAGCAAGTAATAGACCGGGTAAACCTTCCGGAAACGATTACTGACTCTATTAAATATCGTTGGCTTGGTGAATTGGATGGGATTAAATATAAGTTTCCTGAAGATAAGGATACGGAGCTTGTGGCTAAAGAGCCTTATGATACTATATATGATAAGTATTTGTATGCTATGAAAGATTTCGTTTCAGGAGATTTGGCAAATTATTCGGCATCTGCGATTTTGTTTGAGAGTGCGTATTATGAATATTTACTTAATAAAGGACTAAAAGAAAGATGCAAGCCATATTAGGCTTGCTCTTTTTTTGTATCGTAGGGTGGTAGAATCCCCCTATTCCCCATTTTATAATTAATATATAACGATTTAAGAAAGGAGCTTTCTGTTGGATTGGAACGAAATAAAAGCAGAATATATTGCAGGCGGTACAAGCTACAGAAAGCTTGCAGAAAAGTATAAAGATGAAGGTGTTACCTTTGATAATCTGAAGAATATTGCCGTAAAAGAAGGATGGGCAAAGCTTAAAGAACAGGCAAAGGACAAAGCTACCACAAAAATGGTTGATACCATTGCAAAGGATATATCAAAGAAATCTGTAAAGATAGATGATGTTGCAGACAAGCTTCTTGGGAAGATAAGCAAGATGTTAGATGACTTTGAAACTTTAGATACTCAAAGCATTAAGCACCTGACATCATCCCTTAAGGACATAAGGGATATCAAGGGTATTAAAAGTAAGCTTGATATTAAAGAGCAGGAAGCACGCATTGATAAGCTTCGTAAGGATGCAGAGCTTAATAAGCAAGATGAAGGTAAGCCGTGCGGTGTGCTTCTGATGCCTCCTATTATGGATGACTTGACTCCACCAAAGGAGGAAGACAATGGATAATGTGATATGGACACCACAACCAAGACAGCTTGAATTTATGAGAAGACCTGAAGATGAAGCTCTCTACGGTGGTGCTGCAGGCGGTGGAAAGAGTGATGCACTCGTTATTGAGGCTACAAGGCAAGTGCATATTCCCCACTACAAGGCTTTAATAATCCGTAAGACATATCCTCAGTTGACGGAGCTTATAGAAAAGTCATTAAGATATTATCCTATGGCATTTCCAAAGGCAAGATATAACGCATCTGAGCACACGTGGCACTTCCCTTCAGGAGCCAAGATTGTGTTCGGCTCTATGCAACATAGCAAGGACAAGCTTAATTATCAGGGTAAAGCTTATGACTTTGTAGCTTTTGATGAGCTTACGCACTTCAACTATGATGAATACATATATCTTACATCACGTAACCGTGCGAATGGTCCGGGTACAAAAGTATACACAAGAGCAACTGCCAATCCCGGAGGAATAGGTCACGGATGGGTAAAGGAACGATTCATCACGGCAGCAGAGCCTATGTCTACTATTTGGGAAACTGTAAAGATTGAACACGATGGAAATGTCGAAACGAGGTATAAGTCAAGAATATTCGTGCCTTCGTCAGTGTTTGATAACAAAATACTGCTTGAGAATGACCCTGACTATCTTACAAGGCTTGCATCTATGCCTGAAGCAGAGAGAAAAGCACTGCTTTATGGAGATTGGGATAGCTATAGCGGACAGTATTTCGCTGAATGGAGAGATAAGCCTGAGCATTACGATGACAGACAATGGACACACGTTATCAATCCCTTTAAGATACCAAATCATTGGAAGATATATCGTTCATTCGACTGGGGATATAACAGACCATTCTCTTGTGGTTGGTGGGCGGTAGATACAGATGGTATTGCCTACAGAATACTTGAGCTATACGGATGCACCAAGACACCAAACGAAGGACTTAAA
>JAZRJL010000031.1:0-12714 GCA_045645805.1 Clostridia bacterium
TGCTCCATCAGAGTGTATATTGGTGCAAGGTTCTGGAGCGCATGGCGGACGATGCATTCAGGGAACAATTCCGCGCAGCGCCGCAGGCCAACATTGACTTCGACAAAGGCCCTTGGCTGAAGCCGCAGCTCTGTGCGCTTTCCAAGAGTGAATACACATTGACCCTGCTTGAAAAATCGACCTGCTACGACGGAGCAGAACGTAGGCTTAACGTAAAGGTAAAGATTGAAAATAAAGGCACGCTTCCGATTTTTCCGGCAAAGCTTGATGTGGTGGAGGATAAAACGCTGTCGTATGCCAGTGATAACTATTTCTTCCTGCCCGTTGGAAATTCTCGTGAATTGGAACTCGAAATACGCATCAAGGATAAAGAACTACGTATGGTTACACTGGAATTTTCTGCTTGGAATGCAAGAACACAGACCATTAAAATTGATTTATCGTATTAAATGACACGAATGATATTCACAGAGAGTATTGAAATTACGCTTTAGTTACGAGGAGGATGAAAAAATGAACTTTAATGACAGAGAAAAAATTATAGCCTTGACGCCTCTTTGGACGGGAGAGCGGTTTCCTGACGGAAGACCGAAGGTCGCAGACAAATACCTTGATGCGCTTTACGGTATGACACTTGAGGAGGTATGGAAGCCTATTTTCGTGCTCGGCTATGAGCATCAGTTCGTCGGCGGAGGAGAAGCACCCATGCAAACTTTGCACAACGATGGCAGAAAGCTCGTCGGTCGTGCGGTTACTTGTACATACGCTCCCACACGTCCTGATCTGCACGAGGTGCAGTTCAATCGCGGCTCAGAGGACGGACTCAAAGGCAACTACAACCAATGGGTCATCGACTCCCTGGTGGAGCGCGACGTGGTTGTTTGTGATATGTATGACAAAATCTATAAGGGTACGTTCCTTGGTGGAAATCTTACCACCGCGATCCGTAACCGCACCAAAACGGGTGGAGCGGTCGTCTGGGGCGGTATCCGTGACATAGAGCAGATGAAAAAGATACCAGACGTTCAGGTTTATTACAGAGGAATTGACCCCACACCTATCCGTGATTTTATAATGACAGGCTACAACACAGCAACAAGAATAGGTAATGCGATAGTTTTGCCGGGTGATATAGTGTTTGGTGCAGGCGGCGGAGTGCTGTTTATACCAAGCCACCTTGTTGAAGAGGTTGTTGGCGGAGCGGCAAAAACTCAGGTTAAGGATTTATTCGGCTTTGAAATGATAAGCTTAAATAAGTTTACAACAGCACAGATTGACAAAAACACATGGACAAAGGAAATGCTTGATTTGTTAATGGAATTTATAGAAACAGATGACAGAGCAGCAGAATACAGAGGTCTTGACTGGTCAGAGGAATATGACTTAGCAATAAACGGCGACCCCAATGATACCCAGTCGGCATTATAAATGGAGGAATAAAATATGAGTACTTTAAAGGGAAAAACAATCTATCAGTTATCTTTAAGAACAATTACTCCTGAGGGAACGTTGAATGCGGCAGAAAAGCTTCTTCCTCACATTAAGTCACTTGGCTTTGATATTGTATACCTTACAGCTTGCTTTGCGGCGGATAATGACCTTGATGTTAGCTCCTGGAGTGAGAGACAAATAAAATCAGGCTGTGGCAATCCCAAAAATCCTTATAAAATGATTGATTATTTTCACGTAGACGAGGAGTATGGTACAGATAAGGATTTGCATAGCTTTGTTGATGCGGCACACAGCTGCGGTCTTGATGTTATGTTTGACCTTGTGTATCTGCATTGCGGAAAAAATGCAGTTTTCATAAAAGAGCATCCCGATTTTGTTGAGAGAAATGCAGACGGCAGTACCCTGGTAGGAGAGAGATGGCCCTTTGCACGACTTAACTATGACAATTCTGAGCTTAGGGAGTATCTTTACAGTAATATGGAGTATTTCATAAAAGAATACAATATTGATGGTTACAGATGCGATGTTGCGGAAAAAGTGCCTTTTGATTTTTGGGTAGAGGGCATCAAAAGAATAAGAAAAATTAAGCCCGATGTTTATATGTTAAATGAGGGTAGAAGTTCGGATTTTATTAAGGAAGCCTTTGACGGCAGTTATCATTGGGAAAAAAAGACCAAGCTTATAAGAATGTACAGAGATGTGGCAGAAATGGACACATACAAAAAGGTTTTTGAAGAAGAGCCGTATTACAATAAGACACTTAACTATCTTGACAGTCATGATGAAGCGAGTGATGTTGAAAAGAACAGATACGAGAAGGTATTTGGAAATGATGGCGTTGAGTCTATTGTATTTTTGATGTATACAATTGCAGGAATCCCCTTTCTGTGGAATGGAATGGAGGTTTGTGACGATTCTGAAAATTGTATGTTCTCGAACAGATTTTTTGGAAGAAAGAACTTTATAAACTGGTCAAATGCGGTAACGGAAAAAGGCAAAAAACGAATGGAGCTTATCAGAAGACTGTCGGATTTGTATCATTCACGCAAGGCTCTTTATGAGGGTAATATTGAATTTATTGATACGGATAAAGCAGAAAGACTTTTATGTTTTACACGTGAAAAAGGCAATGAAAAGCTTTTTGTATGTGTAAACACAGGCAATAATGAGGCTGAGTTTGAAATAAAAGAGAACCTGACAGTTATTATGAGCAAGGGAATCAGCTTAACAGACAGCAAAATTTTGGCGGAGCCTTATGGTTATATTCTTGCAGAAATTAATTAGGCTTTGAGAATATACTCTGCAACCAGATATTGACTGGAAGGAAATCCACATTGTGTTAAAAGCGGCTTTCCCCATAAACGTTCGTGCAGATAAAGCAAGCTATGAAACCCAATTCGGCTATGTTGAAAGACCAACACATGGCAATACCTCCTGGGATGCGGCAAAGTTTGAAGTCTGCGGACATAAATATGCCGATATTTCAGAGGATGATTACGGTGCGGCAATCCTGAACGATTGCAAGTACGGATACAATGCCGAGGGAAGCACTTTAAAGCTTACTATGTTAAAGTGCGGAACATATTCATACGAAGAAGCGGATAAGGAACATCACAGCTTTACATATTCGTTTATGCCTCACGGCGGAAACCATAAGCAAGGCAAAGTAGTTCAGGAAGCATATAAGCTTAACCGACCGCTTTGTGCAGTAAAGACACAGGGTGGCGGTAGCCTCGCAGATGGCTTTAGTCTTGTTAAGTGTAATAAAGAGAACGTAATAATTGAAACAGTTAAAAAGGCTGAAAGAAGTAATGCAACTGTTATTCGTGCCTATGATGCCTATAACCGCAGTACCAAAGCTGAAATCACGTTTGACTTTGATGTTAAGTGTGCTTATATTTGTGACCTTATGGAAAACAAATTGGAAGAGCTGAATGTCAAAGACAACAAGGTGATAATACCAGTTTCTGCATTTGAAATTGTGACGGTTATGGTTGAATAATCAGTAAGTTGAAAAACTCCATATTTTAACTTTTATATCTGTGAGATGTCGTGGGTATATTCCGTAAGGCTTAAAAAAAAAGAATGAGCAAGCTCGAAGTGAGCTTGCTCATTTTAAATTTATGCGCTGTGTTATATTATCTTTGATAATTAAAATCATTTATTTTTTTGAGGTATAACAACTTTCATATTTTGCACATCAGGCTCTGTAATCAAAATTTCAGAGGTTCGATATTCGTTAGGTGTTTTTCCGCTTAATTCTTTAAAAACTCTGTTAAAACTTCTAAGACTGGTAAAACCGCAATTATGTGCTATGTCGGTTATTTTTTCCTTTGTGCTCGTAAGCATTTTGCAGGCACGCTCAAATCGGTAAATACTTATATATTTATTAAATCCAATCTGAAAGTTCTGATTGAATAAAGTGCTGAAGTAATGTTCCTCATAATTAAGTGTTTTTGCTATATCTTTTCGAGAAAAGCTATTTTCAAGATTTTGAGAAATATAGTCGTTTACGGCAAGAACGAAGCTTGTGTTTATATTGTAATCTGAGGAAACTGTGGAGAGCTTGGCAGCCTGAGAACAGATTGCATATGCACAAGCTTTTATTGTATATAAATCCGGAGTGCCTGTGAAAAACATATATTCAGTCAGATAGTCGAGAGTTGCTTTTTCGGGTTTGAATTTGTAAAAGGGTGCTGAAATTCCATTTTTAACAAACTCTGAAACAAAGTCAGCTGAAAATACCCCGGTAAAAAATTTGTTATTGTATCGCTCAACCGGGCGTAAGTCGTGAACCATATTAGGTGACACAAGAAAGAAGTCTCCCGGCTCTAAATGAATATCAATATTATTTACGGTGGCATCAAATTCACCCTTCATAATATAATTAAGCTCAAAGCTGTTGTGAAACTGCACACCAAAGAACCAGTTATCATATACAATTCCGTTATAAATATGCGACCCTACGGAATTAAATACCTGATGTATCCTAAATTACCACTCGCTTTCTTACTTTTTGGCTATAAGTTTATACTAAATGAATTGTTTTGTCAAGCATTTTGTCTTATATTTAAAATGTAAAAGATAAAAAGGTTGTTAAAATTATACTAATATTTGCAAAATTTACAAAAAAGAGTATTTGAAATACAGGAGGAATGTCTATGAGTAATCGAGCATTTAAAAGGGTGACAGCGTGTATAACAGCATTTTTTCTGCTCTTTGGAATGACCTTATCGGTGAATGCAAACACAGCGGAAATACCAGACTATGCTGAAATTGTTTTTGGCGAAAACTTAAAGCTTACCAATATGTCGATTAAAGGCCCGTTCGATTTTAAAGGAACTGAAAAAGGCGGCAGACCTGCCACTGTTATCAGCGGCACGGCATCTATGTATTTGGATGTAAGCGATAAATTTATGCCGGAGGTGCCTGACCACACACCCATTGACATTACTGTGGAATATTTTGACGAGGGCAACGGATATTTCAACCTTGTTTTCGGTTCACATCACCCACCGGAGGATTTAACCCGTGCTATCAATGTGGGATATACACCGTTTATTGATTTAACCGAGGCGGTTTTTTTACAGAATACAGGTGAATGGAAAAGCTATACCTTCCGTGTTAATGACTTAAAGGCAAATGCATATAACTACAGCTCGGATATAAGGCTTGGCTTCTGGATTCCGTTTTTGGATGCAACCTCGCCGGAAAGTGTTGCCTTTGGCTCGCTGAAGGTCAAATATGCTGACGACCCCATACACGATACAATTTCTTCTGATTATGTGGGCAACGTGTTTTCCTTAAACGAAGATATTGTGATGCATATAAATGGGTTTAACACAGAAGAAACAGCAGTTGACGCTGAATATACATATAAAGTGAAAAATTCCGACGGAGAAATAATTCACGAGGGAAAGTGCAGTGCAGAATTTGCACCGCAGACCGAACAAACGGAAAAAATAACAATTCCAAACCCGGGCAGATATGATTTGTATACCATTGAATTTGACGTTAAGTATAAGTTTGACGGCAAGGAGTTTTCAGAGACAATAAAGAATGGATTTTCGGTTGCAATGGTCTATGAAAACGGCGATATGAACACCGAGCTTGGACAGATGCAGCATATAGGTAACAAGCATAGAGGAAACCCTGAGAATGTGGGAAGAATTATAGAGAGGTCGGGTCTCTCGTTTTTAAGAGATGACACTCCGGGAACAACCTATCAGAGCGGAGAATATATTCTTGACGCAGATGATGTTGACAGATGGAAACGTTACAAGGCGGCAGGCGGCGGCGAGATAATGTCAATTCTTGTCGTCGGTTCTCAGCTGGCAAGAGGGCTTGCTCACAACGATTTGCCTGATGAACCCGAGGAATATCAGGCATATGCAGAGTTTTGTGCAGATGTTGTAACACAGCTTAAAGGAATAACCAATTATTTTGAACTGTGGAACGAGCCGAACATTACCTTTGGTAACAAAAACCTTGCCCCGGCAGAAGGCTATGCGGAAATGTGCAAGGCGGCAATTCCTGCAATAAGAAAGGCAAATCCCGATGCTGTTATTTTGATAGGATGTACCGCAGCGACAGGCTCAAATGAGAGTTGGATGGACGAAGACTTTCATAAACGGATTTTTGAAGCAGGGGCCCTTGAGGGTGCAGACGGTGTTTCAGTCCATCCTTACGACTGGTCGGGAACTTTCCGTGAACAAAGGTTTTTAAAAGGCTGCCGCGATTTGAGAGCGATGATGGATGAATACGGTGCAAAAGAAAAGGAAATCTGGATAACAGAGTATGGTTTTTCTTCCAACACAGGCGGCGGAGGCGGTCATGGTTACACAAGAGAACAGTCGGCAAGGAATTTTGTTATGTCGTATAACATAATGAAGTCCTATGATGTTATTGATTTTTGTATGTACTATGCACTAAGCGACAGAGTTCTGCCCCTTGATGTGGAAAATAACTGGGGATGGCTAACCGCATTGTCGGATATACCGTGGCGAGGCGAAGGCAGCTACAGCTCGGCGGCGAAGGAATCCTACCTTGCAATGATGGCGGCAGGACATTTCTTCGGTGATGATGCAGAGGTTAAAAGCCATAAGAGTTATTACGATGCATAATAAGATTGATGGAAGAAGTTGTGTCGGTAATACAGTGGAAAACTGTGTTTTTGAGAATTTTCCGTGTGAACATAACCTTGCAGGAGCTGGGCTTGCATCTACTTTAGATGATTATATGCAATTTGCTAAAATGTTGCTGAATGAGGGAGAAACCGTAAACGGAAGCATAGTTTCGAAAGAAATGATAAGACAGATGTCAAAAGCGTATGTTCCCGAAAGTATAATGCCCGGTAATGAAAACTGGGGATTGGGAGTTCGTGTTATTAGAGATGAAACATACGGTATCTTGCCCGTGGGAGCATACGGCTGGAGTGGGGCGTTTGGTTCACATTTCTGGATTGACCCTGTCAATAGGATTTGTGCTGTGTATATGAAAAATTCAAGACATGACGGTGGAGCAGGGAATAAATCGGCATGTCGTTTTGAAAAAGCAGTATATTATGCAATGATATAATTATATTGTTTGATTGTGCTGATGAAGTTAAGTTCGGTTAAACTCTCCAATTTTACTTATATATTATAACTGTGATATGCCATGGGCATATTCCGTAAAGCAGCGGTATACAGATAAACCAAAGGTATGAAAAAGGAAGTATGAAATTAAAAAATAAATACTGCATTTCGGGAGGAGTGGATTCAAAAGTGAATCCGCTCCTCCCGACTTTTTAGGCTCCTTTGCTCATTAACTTTATTCAAATTTTTCTTTATTGTTGGGTATCTGCATACCTGAATTGTCAATAGTGAAATTTTCTTTATAAATAATCTCAGAGACGGGAACAATTTTATAGCCGTCTTTTTGCAGATTTTCAATTATGCCAGGCAAAGCCTCAGGCGTGTGCTTTGCCGCATTATGGAAAAGTACAATTGAACCCGGCTTAACCTTTTTTAAAACTCTGTCTTTAATTTCGGATGCAGACAAATCCTTCCAGTCAAGGCTGTCCCCATAGGCAGCGGTTGGAAAGACCATAGCCTAAGTGTGTTTGATGGAATTATGGCAATGTGCGTGAATGATGTATTAGTGCATTATTAAATAAGAGTTTTGTTTTTTATAATTATACGACAAAACCTACATAAAAATCAACCCCACCCCTCAAGAATGAGGGGGGAGTTGAAGAGTGTCAGCACACTTTTTTATGATTAGTTTAAAAATTCTTCTCTGTATTGCGTAGGTGAAAGCTTTATATAATCCTTAAACAAAACGGAGAAATATGATGGGGAATTGAAACCTACTGCGTAGGCAATATCGGTGATTGACATATCGGTGTTTTTTAAAAGGTTACAGGATTCGTTCAGTCGGATATCTGATAAAAATTCTGTAAATGAACGCCCCGTTTTCTTCCTCATTTCGCGGCAAATCCGATATTTGCTCATAAAAAATTTCTGTGACAGCAAATCCAAATTCAGGTTTTCGTTATAATGGGATTTTATATAGTTTATAAGTAAATCTGTCTTTTGGGTGCTGATGATTTCACTGACAGGTTTGCCTCGGAAAAGATACATGCTTTCAAAGAATCTTGCAAGAACCACCTTGCCCTTTCTCAAAGTGGTTTCGTTTGATGCGGAACCGAAGTTGAAATTAGTCATTTCGCTGGCAATGTGATATAGCTTCTGAGTTTGTTCAGCGGTAAATTCAATTATATTGTTTTTAAAAAAGTCGGTTTTATCTATACCAAGAAAGTCAAAGAGCGATGAGGCAAAGGCTTCGGTGAAGTTGATAAGCAGTCTAGTGGAATTTTGTCTTTCGCGGATGAGTTGATGCTTTGTGTTGGGCGGAATAAGCATAAATGTACTGTTACTGAAAGGAAATTGCTTGTTGTCCATTTCAAATATCTGGTTGCCTGAATTCCGAGATTGAATATTGATGATTTCATAATGAGAATGGCTGTGCATTCTCTTCATAACATCATCGGAGCTTGTTTTGGAAATAAGAATTACAAGCTGTCTGTCGTCCTTTTTTTTTAAATCACCTTTTGGATACATCTCGAAATCACCTCATTTATTTTAATAACGCTTTTGGTAACACCATGAGGTTATTATACCACAAAAAAATATTTTTAGTCAATAATTAACAGAAAAGTGCAAAAAAGCAAATGATTTGTATGTGGAATATGAGCAATATTTTTAATGCCATTGCGGACAGAATGTATTATAATTTAATCATCGACGTTTTTATATTAAAGGGGGTGTACAAATTATGTTTAAAAGAGCAAAAGCAATATGGTTAGAGGGGAAAGAAAAAGAAAAAAACATACAGGCGAAATTCGTTGCAAGCTTTGGCGGCCTGAAAAATCCCATTCTTATAATAACGGGTGCCACGTTTTACAGAATCTATTTGAACGGCAGAATTATTCATTATGGACCAGCACCTGCGGCTTACGGATATGCACGAGTTGATGCTGTAGAGCTCAAAGGCTTACAGGAAGAAAGCAATACTATAATTATCGAGGCAGCAGGATATAATTGTTATTCATATGCCGCTATTAAGCAAACAAGCTTTGTGCAGGCAGAAATATTGGATGGGGAAGAAGTTATATGTGCTACGGGTTTTGATTTTAAGGGCTATTATGTGCCGGCAAGGAGCCAGAAAACCTTGCGATACTCCTTTCAAAGACATTTTACAGAGGTGTGGGATATGTCAAGAGAGGATGTTGAACAAAATGTTACAGTTCTTAATTTGCCGGTAAAGCACCTTAAAAGAAAATCTCCTCTTCCTGATATGGGGATAGAGAAAATTGAAACTATATATGCAAGAAGTAAGTTTGTTAGTAAGAAGAATGATTGGGAACTTCCTGGATTTTTTGGGGCAGTGGGTGAAAAGAGTGATAGAATTGATTTGTTTGAAAATGATGAAATCGCAGAAAAACCTATACTCAGGTTTAAGGAGTTTGAATATGCAATAAGGAAAAAAGAGGAGTGCTTTCCTTCTGTAATATCTAAAAATGAATATGCAGTGTTTGAATGCAGAGTAAATACATGTGGGTTAATTAATTTAAAATACAAGGCGAGTTCTGATTGTAAAATACTTATTGTTTTTGACGAAAAGCTTGTAGCCGGCAAGTTTGATTATAGAACGTGGGAAAGTTTTAATGTCATTGAGATAAAGACTGCGGAAAGTATAGAGTTTACAAATTTTGAGGTTTATGGATTTAAGTTTTTCGGGGTATTTGTAATTGAAGGAACCCTTGAAATAAAAGAAGCTAATGTGATAAAAGTTATAAATCCTATAAAGGATATCCCTGTTCTTAATTGTGAAGATGAAAAAGTTATTGGTATATATGAAGCGGCTTGTCAATCTGCAAGATGTAATACGTTGGGGAATTTTATGGACTGTCCTACAAGGGAAAGGGCCGGCTGGCTGTGCGACAGTTATTATACTGCACAGGCAATGTTTGTACTTATGGGCAACACCGATATAGAGGACGATTTTATCGAAAATTATCTTCTTGCTGACGGCAGGTGGCTGCCAAAAGGAATGCTGCCGATGTGTTATCCCGCGGATCATACAGATTGTAATTACATACCTCAATGGGCATTGTGGTATATTCTTCAGGTGGATCAATATAGAGAAAGAAACCGGAGTATATCTATAGATACATTTAAAGAATTGGCATATGGCTTGCTGGGGTATTTTGAAAAATATGAAAATGAGTTTGGTTTACTTGAGGATTTAGGAGGCTGGAACTTTGTTGAATGGTCAAAAGCCAATGACTGGACAAAGGGAATAAATTTCCCCACTAATATGCTGTATAGCAAGGTGCTTAAAATAATAGGAGGTTGGTTTGACGATAACAGTCTTTTGGAAAAAGCGAAGAAATTAAAAGAAAAGATTATAGAAATGTCATTTGATGGAAGAATTTTCAGAGATCAGGCCTTGAGGAATAATGAAAACACTCCTGTAATTTGTGAACATATTTCAGAGGTATGTCAGTATTACGCATTTATGTTTGATATTGCTGATCGCGGTAATTTTAAAGAACTATATAATATACTTGTGACGGAATTTACCCCTGAAAGCGGTAACTGGAAAAATATCGAAAAGGTTAACGCGTTAATGGGGGTGTATATGCGAATGGAACTTTTGTCAAAGTGGAGCCTTAATGAACAGCTTGTTGAGGAAATAAAAAAATTCTTTGGTCATATGGCTGAGATTACGGGAACTTTGTGGGAAAACAAATATATGACGAATAGTCTTAATCATGGCTTTACTTCTTATCTTGTAGTGTTGCTGTTGAAAATTTTTAATAATATGTAATTGCAAGAAATAGGTAATAATATACAGAAGTTGCAATATAGGAAATGATTTATATGTGGAGAGCGTGAGATGTTTTAAATTGAACATTATAATACATATCAAAAAGCCACTTGGTAAAATATAACATTAAAAATATTCATAAGTTTGTCCGTGGACTTCCCGAGGCTTTTTTATAAAATCTTAGTACACTAAATGAAGTCTTTGAAAGCTTTGTCATATTAGTTTAAGTCAAGTGTTGAAAATTAAAATGCATTATTTAAATGGCACATTATCAAAATCTATTGTATTGGATTTGTTAAGTGAACAAGGAGAATTAAAAAAGGTTTATAGCTTGATTGTGAACGGTTAAAAAATTATTTTTCAAAAGAGTATACTATAAAGCAATGCGAAGATTTACTTTGCGAGATTCTTGAGGAGTGGAAGAAGAAAATAATAAATAGTGTTTTTGACGTTTTTTATAAAAGCATTCTTTTGAATTTATGCTACAAAAGGATGCTTTTGAAATTACAAAACTTATTATAATATGTAACTGCGTACATTTTTTGATGTTGTGTACTTTGGTGAACATAGAGCAGAGGAAAAAGTAAAGATATATTCATAGATACAAGCAAAAAATAGTTATTTGGCTTTAAATTCTTTTGGTGATTTGCCCATTATTCCTTTGAAAACTTTGTTGAAGTGGGATGAATCGTAAAATCCACAGGAATGTGCAATTTCTGTAAGTGAATATTTGTTTTTCTTAATCATATCAAGCGCTTTTTCTATTCTACATTTAGAAAGATATTGAATAGGCGTATTGCGAGATATGTTTTTAAAGGTTCTAAAAAAAGTAGGATATGATAAGTTGCTATTTTTAGCAAGAATATGGAAGTCGATATTTTCGGTATAATGTAAATTAATGTATTCCATAGCTTTGATAATAGCATGTATATTATGTGATGTTTCTTCTTGTTTATCTATAATGCTGTTTGAAAGTATACAAATTTCTGCAATCAAATTTAAGACAAGAAATTCTTGTGCAATAAATGATTCAGATACAGGTGATTCGTCATACTGACATAATCGTTCCAAAACGGGAAATATATATTTAAGTTCATCATCGGAAAGCAATAGCGACAAATTTATGTCGGTTTTTCGGCGAATTGCCGGTTCGATTTTAAAAATGAAATGATAGTTATTCAATGAATACAAAAGGGAAGAGTATGCTGAAAAAAAACTATCCGTGAGAACAAGTTGAAAAATTACAGCACTGTCTTCGCTATAGTATCCGTGCAGAACATCGGGTGGGATAACAAAGACTGAACCAACAGGAGCAACAATCATTCGATCGTTTATATAATGTGCGGTACTACCTTCTAGAACAATATTTATTTCGTAAAAAGTGTGTGCATGCATTTCGAGAACCTGTTTGCGTTTTGGCGATAAATAGTGATAAAACGCTCTGATAGATTTGTTTGTAGAATATAACAGAGCTTCAGCGGCGCCAAATTTGGACGTTTTGTGATGAGGAATTTTTTTTGGATAATTCATATCAATGTACCACCTTAAAAAAATAACGAAAAATATATCATTCGCATTATAACATATGGTGATAAAATTGTCAATATGTATGAAATTAATGGTAAAAAAGCTGGATAGATTATACTTTATGTTGGCATTTATTTGTCTGGAATAAGATTGGGTGATATATTTATACAATTTTTTGATATATTTATACAATTTTTTGATATATAAATACAAGTTAATAAAGAACAGAGAATGCTATAATGAAAAAGTAAAGTAGAGGTATATTTGAATTTATTAAATTTAGGATAGGGGACAATGTGTAAATGAGAATTAAAGTTTTAAAAGAGTATAAATTAGGGATTAAACCTAAACAGGTAAGAA
>JAZRJL010000032.1:0-58591 GCA_045645805.1 Clostridia bacterium
GATGGTTTTTAACATGTTTGAAAAAGAAGTTGTTGTTCAGAATCAGGTTGGTCTGCATGCAAGACCTGCAACTTTTTTTATTCAAAAGGCTAATGAATTTAAATCAAGCATTTGGGTTGAAAAGGATGAAAGAAGGGTTAATGCAAAAAGCTTACTTGGGGTTTTGTCATTAGGTATTACAAAAGGTCTCAGCATCAGCATCATCGCTGAAGGTTCAGACGAGGAAGAGGCTGTTAACGGTCTTGTTGCTTTAGTTTCTTCTGACTTTGCATAATGTAATATTAATTATAAATACAACTTTGCTTATAAAAAATGTCTTACATTGGTAAGGCATTTTTGTAGTTTTGGAGAAGTTTTGAAAGGAGGAGTTTATTGTGAATGCTAAAATAAAGGAAAAGCTTTTAACTTTGCCGTTTGTTCCAGGTGTTTATATTATGAAGGATTTGGATGGAAATATAATTTACGTAGGCAAAAGCAAAGTGCTTAAAAACCGAGTAAGTCAGTATTTTCAAAATAGTGCAGCGCACACGCCCAAAACCCTGGCAATGGTGTCCAATGTTGATGATTTTGAATATATAGTCACAGATACCGAGGCGGAAGCATTGGCACTTGAATGCAATCTGATAAAAAAACACAGACCTAAATATAACATTCTTTTAAAGGATGATAAACAATATCCGTATATCACAATTACTGCTGAAGAAGATTTTCCAAGACTTTTTATGACCCGTACATTAAAAAAAGATAAAAATTTATACTTTGGACCATTTATGACGGCTCTTAACGTAAAAGAATCAGTTGAAGAAATACGAAAAATATTTAAAATAAGAAGCTGCAATAAATCGATATCTGAAAATAATCAGGAATCAAGACCTTGTCTTTATTATCAGATAGGTCAATGCAGTGCACCCTGTTGTGGTAAAATATCAAAAACAGAATATTTAAAAAATATAAATGAAATAGCATCAGTGTTAAACGGCAATTATATAAAAGTGGTAAATTCACTAAAAGAAAAAATGCAATCAGCCTCAGATAATATGGAGTTTGAAAAAGCCGCACAAATCAGAGATAAAATAATGCATATAAAAGCCCTTAGTGAAAAGCAAAAAATATCTTCAACCGCTGATGGCAATATGGATTTTATAGGAATTTACAAAGAAGACGAAAGTTTTTGCATTCAAATTTTATATTATCGCAAAGGAAGTGCTGTAGGGTCGGAATACTTTACACTTGAAAATGAGAAAAGTTTGTCTAAATACGTCTTAGAGAGCTTTGTAAAGCAGTTCTACTTTACACAAAATAAAATCCCGAAGGAAATTTATTTATCCGAAGAAATAGAAGATAGAGAGTCTATTGAGGAGTGGCTTGGAAAAAATTGCGGACATAAAGTGTCTTTTGTTGTACCAAAACGTGGCAACAAGGCAGAAATAATGAAAATGGTTTTAAAAAACGCTCAGGAATCATTATATAAAGACCGATTTTTAAAAAATCGAAACGAGACCTACCAAAACCGAATGCTTGCTCAGCTCAAGGATTTGCTTTCGCTTAATACAGTTCCTTCGCGAATTGAAGCATATGATATTTCAAATTTCTCAGGAGCATCTTCGACAGGCGTTGAAGTTGTTTACAAAAACGCATTGCCCGCAAAGTCGCTATATAGAAAATTCAATATAAAAACCGTAGAAGGCTCAGATGATTACGAAAGTATGCGTGAAGTAATTGCACGAAGAATAAATGAGGCATATAAAGAGGAAGATATGATAGCAAAAGGTGAGCTGACACTTGATAAGGCTAAGTTTTTGCCTCTTCCTGAACTTATTTTGCTTGATGGCGGTAAAGGACATGTAAACGCAATAAAGCCTCTTATTGATACATTCGGTGAGGAAATTGCCCTTTACGGACTTGTAAAGGATGATTCACACAAAACCAGAGGTGTAACAGATGGTGAAAAGGAATATATCCTTGATAAAAAGTCAGAGCTTTTTAAATTCCTTATGAGTATACAAGAAGAGGTACATCGTTTTGCAATAACAGCAACAAGAAAAAAACACGAGAAATCCAATATGTCTTCTGAACTTGAAAATATTTCAGGAATCGGTCCTGGGTTAAGAAAAAAATTGCTTTTACACTTTGGCGGAATAAAAAAAATAAAGCTGGCAACAAAGGACGAGCTTTCAAAGGTTGTAAGCGAGAAGCTTGCCGAAAGAATAATTGAATATTTCAAAAACAAAGGGTGATTGTGTGGGTATAATTATTGATTGCAAAGTAAATAAAGAAATTATTTGCAGATTACAAAGTTTGGGCATAAATATGTTTAAATCAATTTCAATTGAATTTTTATATTCACCGGTAAACACACATCCTGATATGCAAATCCATTTTATCGATGGTGTAACAGCCGTTGTTGCACCATCGGCTTATAAGCATTATAAATCTGTTTTGCCTCAAAATATACAGCTTATAAAAGGTGCATCCGACCCTGGCAGCACCTATCCTGAGGATTGTGCATATAATGTAGCAAGATTGGGCAATAAAATAATAGGAAACCTGTCATATCTTGATACAAAAATTATTGAAATTTATAAAGAGCGTGGTAAAACCTTTATTGACGTAAAGCAGGGCTATGCAAAGTGTAATTTATGTATTATTGATAAAAAATCTGTAATAACAGAGGATGAGGGACTTTGCCGTACCCTGAGAAACCTTGGTTTAGATGTTTTAAAGATAAGCCAAGGAGAGGTCGGACTAAAAAATTTTCCCTACGGCTTTATAGGTGGAGCATCAGGTCTTTTGGATAATAAAAGGCTATTATTCTACGGAGATTTAAAGCTTCATCCTGATTATGATGAAATCAGAAATTTTGTAAAGCGAAAAGGAGTTGACATAATTTGCTTATCGTCAACCAAACTTTTTGACTATGGAAGCATTTTGTATTTTGATGACAGTTTTAAATAAATTAATTTGGAGCTGTGATATATGGTAGAAAACATTTTGACGGTAAAATCAAAATCTATGGCTTTGATGCAAAGCAATATGATTCTTACTGAAAACATCGATTATTTTTGTATTGACAAAGGAACGGTAAAGGAAGAGCAGAGTATTGTTTTTGTGATAAGATTTATTGGTATTTTGCCAACAAACGAAATTGCTGAAAATCTTGCTGATGTTATAATATCAAACTTTGAATATGATATTATAAAAGATGTTTTGCAAGAAAAATTTATTGGTTTTACCCACGATGAAGTGCTTGAAATAATTGAAACAACAAAACGTTCATTGGTTTTTTTTAATGAAATTTACGGAAGAAGAATAATTGTTAAAAAAATAACAAATTATATCTCTGAATATTCAAGCTTATCTATTGAAGGTTTTATAAGATTTCGGATAAAAGAGTATAGACGAGCGGTTGAAATGTTTATATTTGAAGCAATAGAGGAATTGCAGATAAAAAATGAATATTATGATTTTATTCAGCTGTTAAAGATTTATATAGAAACTTGCCCAAGCTTGATTGATTTTGTTCATATAAAAATTGATTCATCAGGTAAATATTCATTTTATGACTTTAAAAAAGCAGAAATTAGGCTTGAAAATGAAAAGTCAGATTCAATAGAAATTTTTCTCACAATGGATGACCTTGTAATGAACATTTTAATTTCATTGGCGCCAAAACGAATTTTGTGGCATATAAATCCCCAATATCCAAATTCAAAAATATTAAATACATTAAAACAAATATTCGGTGAAAGACTTTCTGTGTGTAACGGTTGTGAATTTTGTTCAGATAATTAAAATTTAAAAAATTTTTCCTATAAAACACTTGAAAAAGGGATAGATATATGTTATAATCAAAATACACATAATTGCACATAATAAAAATTATGTGCAATAAAGAGGGGGTAAATTTCCGTGGATAAGTATTTTGATGTCCCTGAGCCTTTGATTTCATTTCTAATATATATCGAAAATATTCAGGGCAAATCACAAAAAACAGCCAAAAGCTACTACTATGATTTGCGTGCCTTCTACAGATTTTTAAAAATGAAATTTGGTAATATCTCTAACAGGACTGAATTTGATGCAATTGATGTATCTGATGTTGATTTATCCTATGTTAAACGTGTTGATTTAAATTTGATTTATGAATATATGAATTACATAAACCGGGAACGCCAAAATGGACCAACCTCCCGTGCAAGAAAAATTGCTTCAATTAGATCTTATTTTAAATATCTTTATAAAATGGGTATTCTTGAAGAAAACCCCACAGCCGAGCTTGAAACCATAAAGCTTCGTAAAAAGCTGCCGTCTTTTTTTACTCTTGAAGACAGTATGACACTTCTTTCGGAAATTGACGGTAAAAATGCTACAAGAGATTATTGTATAATAACATTATTCTTAAATTGTGGTATGCGTCTTGCTGAGCTTGTTGGAATTAACATAACTGATATTCGGGGTGATACGTTAACTGTTGTTGGTAAGGGCAACAAAGAACGCACCATATACCTTAATCAGGCTTGTCTGAATGCCTTGAATGATTATATGGCAGAACGCAAAACTATGACCGCAACTGCATCGGACAAAAATGCACTGTTTTTATCGTCACGTCATCAACGAATTAGTCGCAGAACCGTTCAGCATATTGTTGAAACCAATGTCCGTAAAATTGGACTTGATCCTCACAAATATACTACACACAAGCTGCGTCATACTGCAGCAACATTAATGTATCAGGCAGGTGTTGATATTCGTTCGCTTCAGGAAATACTGGGCCACGAACAGCTTTCAACAACAGAAATTTACACACATATCAACAGCGAACAATTAAAAGCAGCTGTTGCCTCCAACCCCCTTGCCGGAATAAAAAAAGAAAAATAATTTATTTAGGTTTACATAATTATATTATGTAAACCTAAATTTTAATATCCTATTTCTGCAGCAAGCTTTTTCAAAGTTTCAGCAGATTTTTGTAAATCGTTTATTTCGTTTTCGCTGAAGTTTATTTCAAGTATTTTTTCCGCACCCTCACTTGAAACCAAAGTTGGCACAGCAAGACACATACCACTTATACCATACTGTCCGTCAAGCATACTTGAAACAGTTAAAATGGATTTTTCATTACCTATTATACACTCCACTATTCTTTTTACTGAAAGTGCAATTGCATAGTATGTTGCACCCTTTTTTTCTATAATTTCATATGCAGAATTTTTTACTGTTTCGTAGAAATGATTTGTGCATATTGTATTTGTATCGCACATTTCCGAGGACTTACAAAATTCTTCAATACTCATACCTGCAACAGACGTGGTGCTCCATGCCGCAACCTCTGAGTCACCATGCTCGCCTATTATATAGGTATGCACGTTTCTTACATCAATATTTGCGTGCTCACCCAGCAGATATTTAAGCCTTGCTGTATCAAGAACTGTACCCGAACCAATTATGTGATTCCGTGAAAATCCTGATATTTTGTATGCCACATATGTCAGAATGTCAACCGGATTTGTCACCATCATTATTATTGTATCGTCGTGGCAGTATTTAAGAACGTTTTCAACAATACTTTCGGTAATTTTTGCATTTCGTTTTAAAAGGTCAGTTCGTTTTTCACCCGGTTCCTGATTTGCACCTGCCGTAATAATTACCATATCCGAGCCTTTTATATCAGTATAGTCACCAGCTATTATTTTTACAGGTGATACAAAGCTTATTCCATGGTTCATATCAAGAGCATTGCCCTCGGCGCGGTCTTTGTCCTTATCAATAAGAACGATTTCAGATACCAGACCGCTAAGCATAAGTGTATATGCGGTTGTAGAACCTACAGCACCGGCACCCACTATTGTAATTTTTCCTTTAAACATAAATTTCCCTCCGTCAAAACTATATTTGTTTTAGTTTGCGTATTTTAATATTTTATATTCAAAAGTCATTTACAAAAATTAATTTATATGTTATAATTTAGAAAAATATTTTTTTGAGGTGAACAAATTATGTATTATATAGGCATTGACCTTGGCGGAACAAATATCGCAGTTGGTATTGTAGATAAGGACGGCAATATTATTAACAAAACCTCCTCCCCCACGCCCGCTCAAGGTGATTATAAAGAAATTGTTGCTGCAATGGTAAATCTTTCTCAAAAGCTTGTTAAAGATTCTGGTTTTCAGCTCAGTGATATTGAAGCTGTGGGTATCGCGTCTCCCGGTTCTATTGATTATAAGAAGAATTCGGTTGCATATGCAAACAATCTTAAATTTAACGATTCTCCTGTTGGGGATGAGTTCCAAAGCCTTTGGAAAGTCCCCGTTATTCTTGAAAATGATGCAAATGCCGCAACCTTTGGTGAATATATGATAAACGGCAACAATGCTGAGATTTTTGCTGCAATTACCCTTGGTACAGGGGTTGGCAGCGGAATTATCATTGACGGAAAGGTTTTCAGAGGTTCAAACGGAGCCGGTGTTGAAATCGGTCACACAACTCTTGTACATAACGGACTGCCCTGTACCTGTGGTAAAAAAGGTTGTTGGGAGGTTTATGCGGCAGCAACTGCTCTTGTAAGACAGACAAAAGAAGCAATTGAAAAACATCCCGAAAGTCTTATGGCAAAGCTTGCAGCTGAACATGGAAAGGTAAACGGCAGAACTGCTTTTGACGCAGCAAAACAAGGTGATGCAATTGCAAAAGAGGTTGTTGATAATTACATCTGTTATGTAGCAGACGGCATCGTAAATATAGTAAACACCTTCCAACCAAACAAGGTTGTTATTGGTGGCGGCATCAGCAACGAGGGTGAATATCTTCTTGCTCCTATCCGTGAATATGTTAAAAAATATGATTACAACAAGCTTTTTACCCGGGTTGAAATCGAAGCAGCTACACTCTTTAATGATGCCGGTATAATTGGTGCAGCACTACTTGCAAAAAGTATAATTTAAAACATAATAGTAATAACAAAAACCCAAAGCAAAAATGCTTTGGGTTTTTTATGTTAATTTTTCAAAAGATTATTGCTATTTGTCCAGATAATGTAATCATTTTCAATGAAACACTCATACATTTCAAAAAGATTACTCTTTATGACAAATTCGCATAAAAGCGAGTTGTGGTCACCTACATTCCAAAGCCATCTGCCGAGATAATATTGCCCGTCCTCTGACTGAAACTTTCCTGCAATATCAAAAATAAACTGATTTCCCGTTTCTAAATCTATTTCTCCAAAATAATCTTTTAGCATAGAATATATCAGCTGATTCTCATCCTCTGAAGAACTTTCTAAATTTGAAATAATGGCTTTATTTTCCTTAATTTCTGATAAATCCGGCTCAACCGATGCTGTCCGGTTTTTTTCAGCATATGAATAATGCTCTGACGATTGATTTTGAACTGTTTCTTCCTTTGTCAAATCGTTGGTTTCACCATATTTAACATTTTCTTCCTGACCAGCTGTTATGTCTACATCCTCTGTATCAAATTCATTTTTCAGAATTATTTCTTCATCATTTGATTTATTCTTAACAATTAATGTCTGGTCGGAATAGTTTAATTGTGTATAAATTACCGCTGAAACCGAAAGTATGAAAACAGCAGCAAGCACCGCTCCGTAACGTGCAGTAAATTTGTAAAGCTTTGATTTGGTTGATTGTTTGTTTTCAGTCTTTGCTTTTTCAAAAATTTTGTTTAAAAGTTCACGATTTGGTTCGGTCTGGTCAATAAGTTCCTTATATTTTTTTCTAAACAAAATCTATACCTCCTTTAAGCTTTTCACGCAGAATATTTCGTCCGCGACTGAGTTGAGATTTAACTGTTGAGGGATTAATTTTAAGATATTTTGATATGTCTTCTATTGACATATCTTCATAGTAAAACAAATGAATAACAGCACTGTACTTTGGCGGAAGTTCTTTAACAGCATAATATATATCACTTTTTTCTTCCATCTGGGCAACAGAATCTATTTCATTTTCAACGAGAGGAACTGTTTTTTTATACCATGAATTGGAGAAAATATTATGCCCGCAGTTAATTGTTACACGAATCAACCACGCTTTGATATGTTCATCACTTTCAAAGCTTTTTTTGTTTTTTAAAAAACGCAAAAAAACCTCCTGAACAACCTCGTCAGCATATTCACGTGATTTAACCTGCGCAAAAGCAAGCCGGTAAATCATATCAAAATATTTTTCAACTATTTGGTGTTTTTCATCGTTTGTAAGAATAATGTTTTTCAATCAAGCTAATCTCCTCTAATTTTAATACCTCTGAAAGCTTAAAAAAGTTGCAATAATTATTTTATTTCTTCAAAATCAACTGCCCCATGCTTGCACCATGGACAGATAAAGTCCTCGGGCAGTTCTTCTCCCTCATATACATAACCGCATATTTTACATACATAACCTTTCTTTTTTGCCTCTGGCTTTGGTTTGATATTATCAAAATAATACTGATACGTTACGCTTTTTTCTTCGGACAAAATCTTTGCTTCTGTAACATCTGCAACAAATAAGGTGTGTGTTCCGCAATCGATTTCTTCAATAACTTTTCCTGAAATAAGTCCGTTTGTGTATTTTGTTAAATATAAAACACCGTTTTCACTTCTCTCGGCGTAATCTACACTGTCAAATTTTTCTGTATTTCTTCCACTTTTGAAACCAAAACGTTCAAAAACTTCAAACGGAACGGCTTCGGTTAACACAGAAATATTAAATTCACCACATTGTTTAATCATATCATGAGTAAAATTATCCTTGTTAACAGCAACTGAAATTTTAAGGGGTTCCTGTGTGATTTGCTGAACTGTATTGATTATACAGCCATTATCTTTTTCACCTGTTCGTGCAGAAATTACAAACAATCCGTATGAAATTTTAAACATTGTATTATTTTCTATTGACATATACAAGCACTCCTTATCGTGTTTATTTTTCTTATTATACCAAATAATGTTTGTATAATGCAATAGTATTTGCATATTTATTATTTATACTTTTTAAAAACAGTTGTAATTTACAGGAAAATGTGTTAAAATGAAATATATATGCAAAAGAATGGAGATTATATATGAAACCCGTTGTAGCCATTGTGGGCAGACCCAATGTGGGAAAGTCTACGTTATTTAATAAAATATCAGGAAAACGTATTGCAATTGTTGAAGATACCCCCGGCATAACCCGTGACCGTATTTATGCCGATGCCGAGTGGCTTGGTAAGGAGTTTACCCTTATAGATACCGGCGGTATAGAACCTACATCAAAGGATATTATACTTTCACAAATGCGTAATCAGGCAAATCTTGCTATTGATACTGCAGATGTTATATTGTTTATGGTAAATGTTCGTGATGGTATGACAGCCGCAGATAAGGACATTGCTGCAATGCTGAGAAAAAGCAACAAGCCTGTTATTCTGGTATGCAACAAGGTTGACAATCCCGGTGATGTTCCTCTTGAAGCTTATGAATTTTATAACCTTGGTCTTGGTGACCCTGTTATGGTTTCATCATCTCACGGCATGGGCGTTGGCGACCTGTTGGATATGGTTGCCGAGCATTTTCCGGAAAACTGTGCAGCTGAAGATGACGACGAAACAACATATGTTGCAATTGTAGGCAAACCGAACGCAGGTAAATCCTCATTGGTAAACAGACTTTTGGGCGAGGACAGGGTTATTGTAAGTGATATTGCAGGTACAACCCGTGATGCAATCGACAGCCGTCTCGAGCGAAACGGCAAGCAATATGTACTTATTGACACGGCAGGTATGCGTAAACGCGGCAAAATTGATGAGAACGTTGAACGTTACAGCGTTGTCCGTGCTCTTGGCTCAATTGACCGTGCAGATGTTTGCGTTATAATGATTGATGCAACCGAGGGTGTGACCGAACAGGATACAAAAATTGCAGGTTATGTCCATGACCAGGGTAAAGCGGCTGTTTTTGCGGTTAATAAATGGGATTTAGTTGAAAAAGAGACAAATACAATGAAAAACTTCAAGGAGCGGTTGCTTGAAGGCTTTAACTTTATGATGTACGCCGAATCAATTTTTATTTCAGCAAAAACAGGTCAACGTGTTGACGGACTTTTTGATATGATTGACCTTGCGGTAAGTGAAAACAAAAAACGTATTTCTACCGGTGTGTTAAATGATGTAATTAATGATGCTATTGCTATGGTACAGCCGCCGTCTGACAAGGGGAAACGGCTTAAAATTTATTATTGCACACAGGCATCGGTACAACCTCCTACCTTTATTTTGTTTGTTAATAACGCAGACCTTGCACATTATTCATACATCAGATACCTTGAAAACAAGCTACGTGATGCTTTTGGCTTTAAAGGAACGCCTGTTAAATTTATTGTGCGTGAAAAAGGTGACAAACCACAATAAAGAATTGACTTTTAATATCCCGAAAGGAAATTTATTATGCTTATAAAAAATCTTGTTGTTCTTATTACGGCCTATCTTTTAGGCAGTATAAATACTTCAATAATAGTTTCAAAAATTATGATTGGTGATGATATCCGCAAGCACGGCAGCGGTAATGCCGGTGCAACCAACACCTTGCGTACTGTTGGAAAAAAAGGTGCGATTTTGGTTGTTATCGGGGATATTTTAAAAACTGTAGCGGCTATTTTTGTCGGAAAGCTTATTCTTGACTTTAGCCAGAATGCTGTATTTATTGCTGGGTTAGGAACTGTTCTCGGTCACAACTTCCCACTCTATTTTAACTTTAAGGGCGGTAAGGGTATTGTTGTATCTACCACAGCAATGTTCTTTGCAGACCCCATTATCGGTTTAATTGTTTTTGTAGTTGCTATTTCAATTATGGCAATTTCAAAATATGTTTCTTTGGGCAGCGTTCTTGGTGCAGTGTTGTTTGTTATTTGTGCGTTTATATTTAAAAATAATAATACAGATTTTATTGTATTTGCTTTGATGCTTGCTTTGCTTGCAATTTATATGCACAAAACAAACATTGTACGTCTTATTAACGGTACTGAAAACAAGCTTAATTTTAAGAAGTAATTTATATTGGAGGAAACTTATGTCAAATATATGTGTTTTAGGCAGCGGCGGTTGGGGTACAGCAATTGCAATGCTGCTTTTGGAAAATGGTCACAAAGTAACCCTTTGGTCATTTACTCAAACTGAATGTGACACCATCTCTGAAAACAGGGAGAATTCAAGATGTCTTCCGGGAGTAAAAATACCCGAAAAAATTGAGCTTACTGCAGATATAAATGCCTGCCTCAACAAGGATGTAATTGTAATTGCTACTCCTTCGCATGGTGTCCGTGGTGTTGCAAAAAAAATTGCAGGTATTGTTCCTGACAATCAGATTATACTTAATATTTCAAAGGGCATCGAAGAAGAAACATATATGACAATGTCGCAGGTTTTAAAGCAGGAGCTGCCAAATTGTCGCATTGCTGTTATGTCCGGGCCAAGCCATGCCGAAGAGGTTTCCCGTGGTATTCCTACCACCAATGTCGTTGCATCAGACCATGCCGAGGTGACAGAATATATTCAGGACAACTTTATGACACCTAATTTCAGAATTTATACAAATGATGATATTATGGGAGTTGAGCTTGGAGGTTCTGTAAAAAACGTAATTGCACTTTGCTGTGGTGTGTTGGACGGTCTTGGATGCGGTGACAATACAAAGGCGGCACTTATGACCCGCGGACTTGCAGAAATGACAAGGCTTGGTGTTGCAATGGGGGCAAAACCTGAAACATTTTCGGGACTTTCGGGTATTGGTGATTTGATAGTTACATGTACAAGTATGCATTCAAGAAACAGACGTGCAGGTATACTTATCGGTCAGGGAAAATCGGTTGATGAGGCACAGCGTGAGGTTAATATGGTTGTTGAGGGTGTCAGAAGCTGCAAGGCAGCAAAAGAGCTTGCAGATAAAATGAATGTGGAAATGCCAATTGTTAACGAGGCGTATAACGTTCTTTTTAACGGAATGGAACCCAAAACAGCTATTGAAAATCTTATGGTAAGACAAAAAAAGCACGAAACAGAATAGTATTTTTTGAATAAACTGTAATAAAAACGTTTAAGGAGATTAAGCTATGGATATCAAAACATACAGTGATTACGCAAAAAAAGCACTTGAAATTTTGCCCGGCGGAGCATTTTTGACGACTTCAAACGGTGATAAAATAAACACAATGACAATTGGCTGGGGTACTTTTGGCTGCCAATGGGGGCTTCCTACTGTTGAAGTTATGGTGCGTCAAAGTCGTTTTACAAAAACTATGCTTGATAACTCGCAAGAATTTACTATTACATTTCCAATTGACCCGTCTGTAAAACCTGCATTGGGCTTTTGCGGACAAAAATCCGGCAGAGATTGTGATAAAATTACGGAGTGCTCGTTGCAGGTTAGTTCCGGAAAAGTAGTTTCAACACCTGTTATTGCTTGTAAAGGCATTGTTTTTGAATGTAAGGTGGTTGCAACAGCTGAAATGACTAATAACCTTACCGATGAAACAATCCTTGAAAAATGGTACAAAAACGGCGATTTACATACTATTTATTATGCAACAGTTGTTGATTGCTATGAAATAAATTAAAAAAGTTTAAAAAAACTATTGACAAATGGATTTTTCAAGTATATAATATCAGTAATTTGAATATCACAAAACAACTATGACGAAGACGGTCGGATTGTGAATCCTAAAGAGAGTTGGCGGTTGCTGCAAGCCATCGGTGAAACTTTCCAATGACCCATCACTTCCGAGTTGGAGGACCGAAAGTTTTTTACAAGTAGACTTCTCCCGTAATGCTGCGTTAAAGCAAGGGCTTGATAGAGCCTGCAAAGTGGCGGATAATATTCCGCAATTTGAGTGGTACCGCGAGTTGTATAACCCGTCTCAAAATTGAGACGGGTTTTTTGTTTTATTCAAACCCGTATAATAAAGCTTACGGAAAAGAAAGGAGCAAAAAAATGGATTACAATTTGAAAGAAGTTGCAGGCAGAATACGTGACCTGCGTGAAGCAAAGGGCTATTCACCTGAGGAGCTTGCAAAGCTTACAGGTGTATCGGTTGAGGATTACAAAATCCTTGAAGAGGGTGAAACTGATTTCAGCTTTACATTTATTTACAAGTGTGCAAAGGCTTGTAATGTCGAGGTTGTTGATATCTTAGAGGGAACAAGCTCGACCCTTACTTCCTTTGCCATTACCCGTAAAGGTGAAGGTCTTAAAATTATAAAAAAACAGGGAGTTGTATACAACAACCTTGCACCTAAGTTCAAAGATAAGCTTGCAGAGCCTTTTTTGGTTAAATTTCCATACCTTGCAGAGGAACAGAATGCACCAATCAAGCTTAACTCCCATAACGGTCAGGAGTTCGACGTTATAGTAAAAGGCTCACTTAAGGTTCAGGTTGGCAATCATATAGATATTCTCCACGAGGGCGATTCTATTTTTTACAACAGTATTATTCCCCACGGTATGATTGCTGTCAGTGAAGAAGGCTGTGAGTTTCATGCAGTTGTCCTTAATCCTCAGGACGGACATTTCAGCGAAGAATATCCCGAGGCACCCTTTATTGCCGCAAAGGCTGCAACTGCTGCAAAGGCTGCAAGAAAAACTGCTGCGGACAATTTCATTGAAACAACAACAGATGAAAATGGTGTTTTTAACGGCATTACCTTTAAAAACGAGGATAAATTTAATTTTGCTTTTGACTGTGTTGATGAGATTGCAAAAAAATCACCTGACAAGGTTGCAATGATGTGGGTTGGCAACGATAAATCTGAACGCAAATTTACTTTCAGTGATATGAAAAAATATTCAGCAAAGACAGCCAACTATTTTGAATCACTCGGCATTAAACGCGGTGATACTGTTATGCTTGTTTTAAAACGTCATTATCAGTTCTGGTTCTGTATGCTGGCTCTCCATAAGATAGGTGCAATTGCAATTCCTGCAACAAATCAGCTGGTTGAGCATGATTTTGAATACCGCTATAAGGCAGCAGGTGTTAAAGCAATCGTTTGCACCGCAGACGGTGATGTTTCAGTTGAAGCAGAAAAAGCAGCTGCAGCATTTCCCGGAATGCTTAAAATCCTTGTTGGCGGCAAAAAAGATGGTTGGTATGACTTTAACGAAGAAATGGAACGTTTCAGCACTCACTTCTTCAGACGTGAGGATTCCCCTTGCGGTGATGATCCAATGCTTATGCTGTTTACATCAGGTACTACCGGTTATCCAAGAATTGCAACACATTCATACAAATATGCATTAGGACACTATCCTACTGCAAAGTTCTGGCACAACGTAAACCCCGACGGACTTCATTTTACTATTTCTGATACCGGCTGGGGCAAAGCACTTTGGGGAAAGCTATATGGACAATGGCTTTGCGAGGCAGGCGTATTTACCTATGACTTTGGCCGTTTCCATCCGGACGACATCCTCCCCCTCTTTAAAAAGTACAATATCACAACCTTCTGTGCTCCTCCTACTATGTACCGCTTCTTTATCAAAGAGGATTTGTCAAAGTATGACCTTTCATCTATTGAATATGCAACAACAGCAGGCGAGGCTCTTAATCCTGAGGTTTATAACCAATTCTATAAGGCAACAGGGCTCAAGATAATGGAAGGTTTTGGTCAGACCGAAACAACCCTTTCAATTGCCAATTTTTTTGGTTCAACGCCCAAAATCGGTTCAATGGGTAAACCCAGTCCGCATTATGACGTAGTTATACTTGACCCCGACGGAAACGAATGTAAAACAGGTGATACCGGTGAAATCTGTATCCGCACAAAGGACGGTGCACCCTGTGGCTTGTTTATCGGATACTATCTTGATGATGAGAAAACCAAGGATGTTTGGCATGATGGTTTTTATCATACAGGAGACCAGGCAACTATGGACGAAGATGGATACCTTTGGTATGTTGGACGCATTGACGATGTTATTAAATCTTCGGGATACCGTATTGGTCCGTTTGAAATTGAAAGTGTTATTATGGAGCTTCCTTATGTTCTTGAATGTGCAATCACCGCTGTTCCTGACGAGGTTCGCGGTCAAATTGTAAAGGCTACAATTGTTCTTACAAAAAATACTGTTGGCACCGACGAGCTTAAAAAGGAAATTCAGGAATATGTAAAAACACATACTGCACCTTACAAATACCCGAGAATTGTTGACTTTGTTGATGAACTTCCAAAAACTATCAGCGGCAAGGTAAGACGTGTTGAAATTCGTAATAAGGACCTTGAAAAAGTTAAGAAATAGTAAAAAATACTGTTGTCGTATGACAACAGTATTTTTGTTCATTCAGGATTATTTACTGTAGCAACAGTTATTGCATAAACCGCTTTTACACCACTCGCCTTTAATGCTCTTGCACATTCATTGAGCGTTGAGCGAGTTGTGCATATATCATCTACCAAAAGAACAATTTTACCTTCGGTAACAGCTCTGTTTTTGATACAAAGGCTGTCTTTTAAGTTTTTCTGTCTTTCTTTATAACCAAGAGTGCTTTGTTTTAAGGTCTTTCGGTTTTGAAAGAACAACCTTCTTTTATAGGGAACGCCAATTATTGCAGAAAGCTTTTTGCAAAGGATATCAACCTGGTCAAAATCCTTCTTCTTATCGTGTGGCGGTGCACCACAAATAAAATCAAAAGCTATACCGCTGTATTCTTCATAAAATCTTGCAGCCATACAACTGGCAAAAAGGTCATTGTGTCCCTTTAACCCCGTACTTTTAAATTTAACTAAAGCCGTCTTAACTAAATCTTCATATGTAAATACAGAGACAGCCTTGTTGAATGAACAACTGTTGTTAAGGCAATGATAGCAAAGCTTTTTGTCACCATGGGAAACAATTGGTTTTCCGCATTTTTCACAGCATACCCACTCTGAACAAAATTTAATGTCGCTGCTGCAAGCTCCGCAAATGTATAAATTGCAGTTGGGTTCAAGGACCTTTCCGCAAAATATACATTTGGGAGGATATATAATATTCAGTATAAAATCAAGCACTTTCAGAAAATTGTTTTTGATTTTAATATAAAGCACTCCCCTTAAACTATCTTTGTACTCCAGTTGGAAACATCCCAGACCTCATCAACGACTCCGGTATAGAACTCGCTTTCGTGGCAAACAAGCAAAACAGTACCTTTAAATTCTTGTATAGCTTTTGCAAGCTCTTCCTTAGCATAAATATCAAGGTGATTGGTAGGTTCGTCAAGTACAAGAACATTAGCCGGTCTTTGCATTATTTTACAAAGTCTTACTTTTGCATTTTCACCGCCTGATAAAACACGCATTTGTGTAGTAATATGCTCGGTAGTAAGACCGCATTTTGCCAAAGCAGCACGTGCCTCAGCGTTTGTAAGCGATGGGAATTCATCCCAAAACTCCTGAAGTGCCGTTTTGTCCGAGGTACTTTCCTCCTGTTCAAAATATCCTACATTCATAAACTGGTCGTGGTGTATATCGCCCTCCAGAGACGGAATAATTTTAAGAAGTGTTTTAAGAAGTGTTGATTTTCCAAGACCGTTTACACCTTTTATTGCGATTTTTTTATTACGTTCAATCTCAATACTTATTTTTTTGGTTAACGGTGTGTCATAACCAATGATTAAATCATTTGCAGAAATTACTACTTTTCCCGGAGCACGGTCAGTCTTGAATGAGAATACAGGTTTAATTTTTTCGGGAGCAAGGCTGATTCTGTCAATTTTGTCAAGCTCCTTTTGTCGTGAACGTGCAAGTGTTGCTGTGGCTGCACGGGCTTTGTTTTTGGCAACAAACTCTTCAAGGTCGGCAATTCTCTTCTGTTGCTTTTTATATGCCTGCTCAATCTGCTGTTTCTTTAAATCATACATTCTTAAGAAATCATCATATGTACCCTTGTACCGGGTAAGAATTGTATTTTCAAGATGATATATTACGTTGGTTACATTGGTAAGAAAGGGTATATCGTGAGATACAAGAATAAATGCATTTTCATAATTCTGCAAAAACTGGGTAAGCCAGTTGATATGGTTTTCGTCAAGGAAGTTTGTAGGCTCGTCAAGAATTAAAATCATAGGATTTTCAAGAAGAACCTTTGTCAACAGCACCTTTGCCCTTTGACCGCCGCTAAGCTCTGAAACATCCTTATCTAAACCTATTTCACCAAGTCCAAGACCATTTGCGTATTCTGAAATTTTGGTGTCAATGGTATAATATCCTGATGAGTCAAGGATTTCCTGCATCTCTCCCACTTCTTCCATCATATCCGCCATTTCTTCATCTGTGGCATTAGCCATTTTATCATAAATGGTAATCATTTCTGCTTCAAGAGTACTGAGATGTGAAAATGCACCTCTTAAAACGTCCATTATAGTTTTACCTTTTTCAAGCGTAGAATACTGGTCAAGGTAACCATATGTAATGTGTCGACACCATTCAACAGTTCCACTGTCCGGCTGAAGTTCACCTGTTATAATTCTCAGAAAGGTCGATTTCCCTTCGCCGTTTGCACCGATAAGACCTATGTGCTCACCCTTGAGCAGTCTGAAGCTGGCATCCTCAAGTATTTGTCTGCCGCCAAAGCTGTGTGTTATGTTTTCTGCATTAAGTATGCTCATTTAGTTTTCTCCGTATCTTTTATATTTACTATAATTTCAAGGCTTCCCCATACGAGGAAGCCTAAAAATAAAAATATTTTTATTTACTGTACTTTTCAATTATCGCTTTTACAATTCTTTCAGATGCGTGTCCGTCACCGTAAGGGTTTACAGCCTTTGCCATTTTGTTGTATTCGGCATTGTCTGTAAGAAGTGTTTTTGCCATATTGTAGATAACATCCTCATCCACCCCTGCAATCTTTACAGTACCTGCATCAACGGCTTCGGGACGTTCAGTTTCGTTTCGCATTACAAGAACAGGCTTTCCAAGCGACGGAGCTTCTTCCTGAAGTCCGCCTGAGTCTGTCATAACCATAAAGCTGCGGCTTATGGCATTGTGAAGCTCATCTGCATTAACAGGTTCAATAAGCTTTACTCTGTCCATTCCACCTAAGATTTTGTTGGCAACCTCGCGTACAGCAGGATTCATATGTACGGGGTATACAACCTCAACATCATCAAATTCTTCAACAATTCTCTTTACGGCAGTACAGATATTTTCAAGAGGTTTGCCAAGATTTTCGCGGCGGTGTGCTGTCATTACTATAACACGTTTGCCGTCCCAATCCATATTTTTAAGGGTTTCATCCTTGAATTCATAATCTGCCCTTACGGTGGTTTTAAGTGCATCAATTACAGTATTTCCTGTAATATAAATTGTATCATCTGCCACATTTTCCTTTAAAAGATTTGCACGATTACGTTCAGTAGGTGCAAAATGCATATCGGCAATTACACCGGTAAGTCTGCGATTTACTTCCTCGGGGAAGGGTGAATATTTGTCATATGTCCTAAGTCCCGCTTCAACGTGACCTACGGTAATCTGATTATAGAATGCCGCAAGACTGCCCACAAATGTAGTGGATGTATCTCCGTGAACCAGGACGATATCAGGCTTTGCCTCTTTCATTACCTCATCAAGTCCTTCAAGTCCACGGGTTGTAATACTTAAAAGAGTCTGTCGGTCTTTCATTATGTTTAAGTCATAGTCGGGCTTAATGTCAAATATTTCAAGAACCTGGTCAAGCATCTGGCGATGCTGTGCTGTAACACAAACAATTGATTCAATTTTATCTGACTTTTCAAGCTCCTTTACCAAAGGTGCCATTTTAATGGCCTCGGGGCGTGTTCCAAAGATTGTCATTACCTTTATCTTATTCATTTGTATCATCCTCCTTGGTGGATTCTTTTTTAGGCTCCATTACAATCATACTTACAAGGAGCATAAACATTACTGCAAAAACAAGTACAAGACCACGCATTGCATCCTTAAGAGCCATAACGACAGCGGTCAGGCATAAAATACTTGTAAGGGTATATAAAATTCCAACAGTTTGTTTTTGGGAAAAACCCATATCAAGCAGCCTGTGATGAAGATGGCCACGGTCAGGTGTCATAATAGACTGTTTTTTGGCAAGTCTGCGAATTATTGCAAAAGCTGTGTCAAATATAGGCAAACCAAGAATTAAAACAGGTACAGCAAAGGATATAAGTGCATACATCTTCATTACACCCTGAACTGAAATACAGGCAAGAACAAATCCCAGGAATGTTGAACCTGTATCACCCATAAAAATCTTTGCAGGGTTTGAATTGTAGGGTAAAAAACCAAAGCCTGCCCCGGCAAGAGCTGCTGTAATAATTGCTGCATTGAGATTTTGCGAAAGTATTGTCAGGGACAAAAGTGCAACCGATGCAATTGAGGATACACCGACCGCAAGACCATCAAGCCCATCAATGAGATTTACTGCGTTGGTAACACCTATTATCCATATTGCAGTAAGGGGAACAGACCAAAGTCCCAAGCTTATATACTGTGGTCCAAACCATTCAGCCAAGGGATTGGCAATATAACGAATTTCAGTACCAAAATATATTGCCACAAGGGCGGCTGCTATCTGAAAAACAAGCTTTATTTTTGCATTTAATTCGTATTTATCATCAATAATTCCTACTGTAACCATTATAGTTGCCCCAATTAAAATGCCCATAGTAGGTTTGTCAATCACCGCAAAACAAAGAACACTTACAATAAATCCGTAAAAAATTGCAAGTCCACCAATTAATGGAATTGGTTTTTTATGAACTCTTCGTTCGTCTTTAGGAATGTCTATTGCGTTTATTTTATGGGCAAGTGCAATAACAGCCGGGGTTGATGCAAAAGCAATTAAAAATGCAACCGCCAATGCAAGAATTACATAAACGCTGTTTGTTGTAAACATTTTTCTTTAGTGCCTCCTTCGCTATATTTGCGGTTTTATCCGCAGTGTTTCGCGAAATTTATATTTTTAATCATATAGGCTTAAACCTTACGGCTGAATAAATCCAACCTTACGATAAACCTTTGATACAGTTTTTCGTGCAGTATATGATGCACGCTCTGCACCGCTTTTGTAAATCTTTTCGAGATAATCCTTATTTTTCATAAGGTCATTGTATTTTGCCTGAATGGGCTTTAAAACTTCAACAACAGACTCGGCAACGGTAGATTTGAAATCTCCGTAGCCCTTTCCCTCAAATTCAAGTGTAATCTCATCAAAGGTTTTATTTGTCATTGCAGAGTAAATACTCATAAGGTTTTCTATACCTTCCTTACCTTCGCCGGTACAAACCTCAGAACCGGAATCGGTAACTGCTCTTTTAATCTTTTTTACAACCTTGTCAATGGGGTCAAGAAGTAAAATAAATGAGTTTTCGTTGGGGTCTGATTTAGACATCTTTTGGAGCGGGTCCTGAAGACTCATAATTTTCGCCCCTACCTTTGGAATATATGGTTCAGGAACCTTAAAGGTATCGCTGTATGCATTGTTAAAGCGATTTGCAAGGTCGCGGGTAAGCTCGAGATGCTGCTTTTGGTCCTTGCCCACAGGAACAAGGTCTGCCTGATACAAAAGAATATCTGCCGCCATAAGTGACGGATAGGTGAACAGACCGGCATTTATGTTATCGGCGTGCTTGCGTGATTTATCCTTAAACTGTGTCATACGGGAAAGCTCGCCCATATATGTATTGCAGTCTAAAACCCAACCAAGCTGTGTATGCTCGGGTATATGCGACTGAAAAAATATAGGCTCTTTCTCACCGTCAAGACCGCAAGCAAGAAATATTGCAAGCAAATCCATACAATTTTTTCTAAGGTTTTTAGGTTCCTGACGAACTGTTATTGCGTGAAGGTCAGCAATCATATAATAGCTTTCGTATATATCTTCTTTTTGAAGATTAACCCAGTTTCTGAGTGCACCCACATAGTTTCCAAGCGTAAGTGCACCTGATGGCTGAATACCGCTTAAAATGCGTTTTTTAGGCTCTGCCTGAACATTATTTTCCATTACTGTACCCCCATATATGTATGAAGAACCTCGCCAAGGGCTTTAATGCCGGTTTCGATATCTTCTTCACTTGCTGTTGAATAGTTCATTCTAAATGTGCTGTATGTTTTTTTGTCGTCTATCATACAGGATGTACCGGGCACAAATGCTACATTCTTTTCAAGTGCAAGCTTCATAAGCTCTTTACTGTCAAAACCATCAGGCATTGTGCAGTACAAAAACAAACCGCCCTCAGGACAGGTGTGTGTAACCTGCTTGGGGAAATATTTGTCCATTAAATCCATCATAATCTGGCATTTTTTTCCGTAAGCCTTTCGAAGAGTTGAAATATGCTCGTCGATTGAATACTTTGTAACAAATTTATATGCAATCATTTGTGAAAGCACGTTTGTATGCACGTCCTGAGTCTGTTTACAGATAATCATTCTTTCAAGAAGCTCTGACTTTGCAGAGGTAAAACCAAGACGCATACCAGGGGCAAGAATCTTTGAGAATGAACCAAAATAAATAACTCTTCCAGTTTTGTCAAGAGATTTAAGTGTGGGAATTTCCTCACCGCTGAATCTGAGTTCACCGTATGGATTATCTTCATAAACAAGAATGTCATACTTTTCGGCAAGCTCTAAAATCTTTTTCCTCTTTTCAAGGGAAATGGTTATGCCTGACGGATTCTGGAATGTTGATATGGTATAAAGCAGCTTTATATTGCTGTGATTTTTCAAAAGCTCTTCAAGCTTATCAGTATCAAGACCGTCGCTTTCCACCGGAACTCCGAAAAGCTCAGCATTGTATGAACGGAAACAGTTTAAACCACCTATAAAGCTTGGTTCTTCACAAACAACTCCGTCACCGGGATTGATAAGTGATTTTGAGCAAAGGTCTATTCCCTGTTGACCGCCGCTTACAATAATAACATCATCGTCATCTTTTAAAATTCCCTGAGTTACAAGTCTTTTCTTGGTCCATTCTCTCAAAGGAGCATACCCCTCTGTTATTCCATATTGAAGTGCGGTATTGCCCTCGGTTTCAAGGATTTCCTTTGCAATTTCTGCAAATTCTTTTTTAGGGAAAAGGCTTGGGTCAGGGGCACCGCCTGCAAAGCTGATAATACCCGGCTTTGCAAGAAGCTTAAAAATCTCTCTTATAGATGATGCTTCAAGATGCTTTACCTTGTCTGAAAACTTTGTTGTAATATCCATTTTATATCAATCCTATCTATAATATGTTATGCAGAAAGCTGCTCAATACCCTTTTTAATACGTGCAATTGTTTCGTCCTTGCCAAGTATATATGCAAGTTCAACACCGCCACCGGGTGTAAAAGCCTTACCTGAAATTGCAACACGAACCGGCCACAAAATTCTGCCGTTTTTAAGTTCAAGTCTTTCAACAAGAGCAAGCAGTTCGTCGTGAATATTCTCTTTTGTCCAGTCCTCAATTGCTTCCAGTACAGGAAGTGCTGCATTTAATGCTTCAAGTGAATTTTCAGGGTTGGTCTTCATCTTTTTATGTGTATACAGCTCATTGTCATATTCGGGGAGCTTGTCAAAGAAGTCAACCTGCTCAGGAATATCCGAAAGCTTTTCACATCTGGGCTGTAAGAGCTCAGACACATCCTTAAGATTTATGGCAGGGTTGGTAATTATACCGTTATAGAAAGGGAGTGCCATTTCGTGGAACTTTTCAGGTGTAAGCTCTCTGATATATTCGCCATTGAGCCATGCAAGCTTCTTTTCGTCAAAAATTGCCGGAGATTTGCTTATTCCTTTAATATCAAATGCTGCAATAAGCTCATCAATGGTAAATTTCTCTCTTTCGTCACCAGGAGCCCAACCAAGGAGTGTAATGTAGTTTACAATGGCTTCTTTAAGATAACCTTTTTCAATAAAGTCCTCATATGATGCATCACCATGACGCTTTGACAGCTTATTGTTTGCATCCTTCATAACAGGTGAAACATGAATATATGTGGGAATTTCCCAGCCAAAAGCTTCGTAAAGAAGATTATATTTTGGTGTTGATGACAAATATTCACTACCACGGATAATGTGTGTAATATTCATCAAATGGTCATCAACTACGTTTGCAAAGTTATATGTGGGAAGTCCGTCAGCTTTAAGAAGTACATTGTCGTCAAGAATTGCATTCTCAACTGTAATTTCCCCAAACACTTCGTCTTTAAAGGTTGTTTTACCGGTTTTGGGCATTTTTTGACGGATAACGTAGGGTACACCTGCATCAAGCTTTGCCTGAATTTCTTCCTTTGAAAGCTTGCTGCAAAGACCGTCATACTTGGTAGGTACTTTCATTACTGTCTGATGTGCACGAAGCTCCTCAAGGCGCTCTTTGTCACAAAAACAGTAATATGCATGCCCGCTTTCAACCAATTGTTCAGCATACTTTTTGTAAAGGTCACGTCTTTCGCTTTGGATATACGGCCCAAAGTCGCCGCCGATATCCGGACCTTCGTCATGGATAAGACCTGTATCCTTCATAGTTCTGTATATCACATCAACCGCACCGTCAACATATCTTTCCTGGTCGGTATCTTCAATTCTGAGTATAAACTTTCCTCCGTTTGCTTTTGCAAGAAGATATGCATAAAGTGCTGTTCTTAAATTTCCTATGTGCATATAGCCTGTGGGGCTTGGTGCAAATCTTGTTCTTACTTCCTTGTTCATTTTATATTGTCCTTTCTTTTTAATCTGCTGTAAAATTATCCTTCTATGTAGCCGATATACGGAAGATTTCTGTATTTTTCGGCATAATCAAGGCCGTAGCCAATAACAAACTTATCAGGAATTTCAAAACCTAAATAATCTATTTTTATATCACATTCACGTCTTTCGGGCTTGCTCAGGCATGAGCAAAGCTTAAGATTTTTGGGATTTCTCCCACTAAGGATTTTAAATACTTCTTTCATAGTATAACCGCTGTCTATAATATCCTCAACAACAATTACATTTTCGCCATTAATATCTCTTTCAATATCTTTTGTGATTTTTACATTACCTGTTGAAGAAGTGCCTGCGCCATAACTCTCTGCTTTTAAAAAATAAACCTCAGCATCAAGGTTAATTTTTTTAAGCAAATCACTCATAAACATAAATGAACCCTTAAGTACGCCAACTACAATAACCTTTTCGCCAGCAAATTCCATATTAATTTCGTTTGCAATTTCGCTTATGCGGTTATCAAGAGTTGCTTCATCTATCAAAACATTACTTTTCGCAAGAAGTTCCATACCTTATCACCAATGCCCTCTCTGAATCTTTTGTTATTTTATACTTTTCACTTACGCGGCTTCCTACAATGGCAATAATCTCGTTACCGGTAGTAAGCAACGGAATTTTATTCCTATCTTTTTGGGGTATCTTTTCGTCAATAAAAACATTTTTAATTTTTTTTGTTTTTCCGTCAGAAAACCATACAATTCTGTCTCCGTCACGGCGACTTCGTAAAAACAAAGGCTGGTTTCCAATTTTGTCAATATCGGCTGCAATTTCGTTTATTTTACATTTATATTCCTTGGCATTTTCTTCACGAATGGAGATATCCTTTCCCAAAGCTTCAATAAAAACTGTGCCACCAACTGCAATATCAACAAAAAAACCATCTATGGAAGATTTAACTTCAACTTTATCAAGGGGACCATTGAAGGTCAGCCATCCATAATTTATTTCTGCACTCAATCCTTGAGGAAGATTTATTGATGCACCTGTATTTTTATCAAGAAGTTCAATAATATCATTGATGTGCTTTTTTTCAAGCTTTGCCGGTGAGGATTTTTCAGCAGCTAGCTGTAAAATCCTTATAAGTATCGGCTTTTCAAGCATTTTTAACGAATCAATATGCAGTGTATTTAGCTTGTTTCCAGGAATGGGGTTGCCAAGTCTTTTATAAAGCCGCTTTGCATAGTTTCTTATAAATCTGCTGTCTTCTTCGGCACTGTCTGAGAGTCGCAGGAGAGAATCTGAAATTTTTGTATTAAATTCCTTTTCAATATATGGAATAAGCAGATTTCGCACCTTATTTCGGGTAAAATCGTTTTCAAGATTTGTGATATCTGTGCAAAAGTTAAGATTATTTTCTTTGCAATATTCCTCAACCTGTGCTCTTGACAGGTCAAGTATAGGACGAATAACTCCATCATTTCTAACATACGGGATACCTGAAAGACCATCGATACCCGTGCCACGTATAATGCGCATAAGTACAGTTTCGGCATTATCGTTTTTGTTATGGGCGGTGGCAACCTTGTTGTATCCATATTTTGACTTTATTTCTTCAAAGAAACTATATCGTACAGCTCTTCCGGCTTCTTCGCAGGTAATTTTATTTTCTTCGGCAAATTTGGCAACATCAATTTTTTTTGAATAAAATTTAATCCCTAATTCCTTACACAAAGCTTTAACAAAAGCTTCATCATTATCCGCTGCTTCACCGCGAAGTTCGTGATTAATGTGCGCACAGCAAAGTGAGAATTTTCGTTCATTTTTTAAATTATTCAATATATGAAGCATACATACCGAATCAGCACCGCCGGAAACAGCAGCAATTACCTTGTCACCATATTCAAGCATATTATATTTGTCAATGGTTTTTAAAACCAAAGAACTAATATTCACGACTTCCACTCCAATTCGAGAATTTTGTATATTCGCCAAGCCAAGTCAAAAATTCAGCACCGGTTTCACCGTTTCTGTGTTTTGCAAAAATACATTTTGTTTTATTTGGTTCCTCTGCGTCTTCGTTGTAATAGCCTTCACGATAAAGGAACAAAACCATATCTGCATCCTGCTCAATTGAACCGGACTCTCTAAGGTCACTAAGCGCAGGTTCTTTTACATCACGTTTTTCAACCGAACGATTAAGCTGCGAAAGTGCAATAACAGGTATGTTCAAATCCTTTGAAAGAATTTTAAGAGAACGTGAAATTTCCGCAACCTCTTGTTGACGGTTGCCATCCCCGCCTTTTGAACTAATAAGCTGGATATAGTCAATTACAACCAAACCAAGATTTTTTTCCAATTTTAATTTACGACATCTGGCACATATTTCAGAGACAGTTATCGAAGATGTATCGTCAATATAAATATTGGCATTGCTGAGAACATCAACTGCCTCTCCTATTCTTTCCCAATCCTCGTCCTTTATATTTCCTTTTTTTAAGGCTTCGGAATTTATCATTGCCTCGCTTGAAAGCATACGATTTGCAAGCTGAACCCCGGGCATTTCAAGATTGAATACGGCCACGGTAACACCGCTTTGAATTGCGGCATTTTGAGCAATATTCATGGCAAAGCTTGTCTTACCCATACCGGGTCGTGCCGCAATAAGTATAAGTTCTGAACCATGAAGCCCTGCAGTACGTCGGTCTACATCAATAAACCCCGTAGGAATACCTGTTACATCATCGTCGGATTCAGAGAGCTTGGTAATAATATCAACACTTTGTCCAAGATATGTTTTAATATGCACAGGACCCTTTGAATTTCGGTCCTGAGAAATATTTATAATTGATTGCTCGGTTCTTCCTAAGATTGCCTCGACTTCTTCATCGCCACGATAGCATTGCTCTGCAACACCTTCCGAAACCTTTATAAGCTGTCTTAAAACAGATTTTTCAGCGACAATCTGTGCATAATGAACAGCATTTCTTGTTGTAGGGACAACATTCATCGTCTCCATAACAAAACCAAGACCGCCAACATTGTCAAAACTACCCCTTAAGGTGAGTTGGTCCTTTATAGTAACTATATCAATAGGTTTTCCTATATTATAGAGGTCAACAATGGCAAGATACAACTCTTTATGTCTGTCAATATAAAAATCATCTGCCTTGCAATACTGCATTACATCAGGAATACACTCCATATCCAAAAGCATTGCACCAAGAACAGATTGTTCTGCTTCACGGCTGAATGGCATACTCCGTTCAAAACCCGAAAGCTCTTGATTCAAATTCTCCTCCATTGTAAATCCCTCCTTTTTTCATTTGTTAAAAGATAACTATTCTTCGGTAACTACCACTTTAAACTTTCCCACAATTCCGGGGTAAAGCTTAACAGGAACATGGCATTCACCGCAATTTTTAATGCCGTCTTTTAAATCAAATTTTCTTTTGTCAATATCGATGTTGTATTGTGCCTTTAAGGCTTCGGCAACATCTTTTGAAGTGATTGAACCGAAAAGCTTACCGCCGGCTCCTGCCTTTGCTGTAAGTTTTACAACAATATCATTCATTCTTTCAGCAATATTGCGTGCCTTTTCTTCTTCAACATTTCTGTGATAAGCTGCCGCATCCCTTTTGCCTTCAAACTCATTCATAGCCTGTTTGTTTGCTTCTTTTGCAAGACCCTTTGGAAGCAGAAAGTTTCTTGCATAACCATCACTTACATTTATAAGGTCACCTTTTTTTCCCTGTGCTTTTACATCTTGTAACAAAATAACTTTCATTTCTATTTCTCCTTTTACTGATTAAGTATCTCATCAATAGCATTCTTAAGCATTTGGTCCGCTTCTTCAAGGGTAGTATCCTCAAGCTGTGCTCCGGCAATGGTAATGTGTCCGCCGCCACCAAGCTTTTCAAGTATAACCTGAACATTTATACTATCAAGGGAACGTCCGCTTATCAAAATACGATTAGCACTTTTTGCCAGTACAAATGATGCCTCAATTCCTGAAACATCCAACAGCTCATCAGCAGCCTGAGCAATGGTAACCGCCATATTGGGACATTCTTCATAAAGATAAGAGAATGCAATATTATCACGGTAAATTTCTGCAGTTTTAATTATATCTGCTTTTGCAATGCTGTTTCTTAAATCATTTTTGAACAATCTGCGGACATTTACGGGGTCAACGCCCATACGTCTTAAATATGATGCGGCTTCAAAGGTTCTCACTCCGGCTTTAAAGGTAAAGCCCTTTGTGTCCATAAAGATACCTGCGTAAAGAGCTTCAGCCTCCAGCTTGGTAAGACGTTGACCGTCCTGAATATACTGAAGAATTTCAGTAATCATCTCACAGGTTGATGATGCATATGGCTCGTGGTAAACAAGCACGGCATTATCTATAAAGTCCTCGGACTTTCTATGGTGGTCAATTAAAACAATATCCTTTGCGTGTTTTAAAAGTTCGGGACATTCAACCATTCCCGGACGGTGGGTATCAACTACAATAACCAACGATTGCATATTGAAAATATTAAGTGCCTGCTCTGCCGAAATAAAGGCATTTTCATATTCAGCCAATGCAGAAAACTCGTTAGTCAACAGCTTGGCATTGTTTTTTTCGTCGTCAATAACTATATATGCTTCCTTATCACGGCTTTTAACTGCTTTAAAAAGTCCAACTGCAGCACCTATACAATCCATATCAGAATTTGTATGACCCATGATAATTACTTTTTCGGAATGGTCAACAAGCTCTCTCAAAGCATGTGCAACAACTCTTGCCTTAACCTTGGTCCGTTTTTCAACCTCGCGAGTTTTTGCCCCAAAAAAGGTAAAGTTTGTCTCGTCACGAATTACAGTCTGGTCACCACCACGACCAAGGGCCATATCAATAGCAAGGCGTGCATATTTATCATTTTCAGCAACATCAATACCTGATTTTCCGACACCTATGCTTAATGTAACGGGTATTTTATTCTCGTAATTTATCCCTCTTACCTCATCAAGTATCGAAAACTTGTTTTCCATTATAAGCTGAAAATTCTTGTTTGAGAAGAATACAATAAATTTATCACGTTCATACTTTCTAAGTATACCATTGCCAAGAGCAACCCAGGCATTTATTTTTTGCTCAATTTCACCAAGAAGTGCACCATGGTTTGAATCAGCTGTTTCCTTAAGTACCTCGTCATAGTTGTCAATTATAACGATACACTCAATCATTCTTTCGTCTTCACGAAGTTCGATTGCCTCAACCTCTTTTGTTTTATCAATAAAATAAAATACAATTAAATCACCATGTTTTCCCGAACGATGGTTGCGAGCAACGTTTCCCCATACTTCATAAAAACTTTCGCCTATATGCAAATTAATTTTTGACTGCTCATCATTTTCGGCAAACTTACTTGCATTAATTTCGGGGATAAGTTCTGTAAGAATTTTACCGAAAAGCTCATTGTCAGCTGCATTAACCGCCTTGCCAAAATTTTCATTATACCAGGTTATCTGTCCTTTTAAATCGGTAATAACAAGGGGGGCTGGATAATTAAACAAAGTACCCCTCGAATTATCATTCAAGCAAAAATCGAGGTGCTTGATATATCCAATAAAATCACGTTGTTTTTTGTTGATAAAATATATCTCAAAAGTTACTGCAATTAAAACTACAAGAATGCCCCACCATGCCTTGAAATCAGGCTTGGTAGCAACAATTGTTACGAAAACAAGTGCTAAAATAGCATAAAATGCAAGATGAATATATTTATATGTTGAGCCATAAAAACTTTTAATTTCATTTTTTTTCGTTTTCATATCACACCTCCTGTTATTCAGGCATTCTCTCCATTATAATCAATTTTTCTGAAATCACGGGTGCTGTCAAACAGACTTATAATAATAAGTACATCCACAATAATAGATATCAGCATACTTCCGGCAAAGAATATACAAAAGTATATCAAAGTACGAAGTATAGCAGATTTTACTTTTTTCTTGAATTTGAAATCAACAAACGAAAGTCCGCAAAAAGCCAAAATTGTATAAAGTACCATTACCGCATTTGAAAGAACTGGCCACAATCTAGATTGCGGGTTTGTAAAAAGCATAACCAGATATAAAATCACAGTAACCGTACCAAGACTTCTTGGTGCTTTTAGCATAGAAAATGGTGGAATATCAACTTTTTTCAGCTTGCAACGATTAATTATAAACGCTGATAATCTGATAATTATGTAACCGCTTATCATAGCGGTAATAACTATTACAGAGGGAAAATATAACCTTATGGCATATCCAAGGGTTTCGATAAATGCTGTTGAAAACTCTTCAGCCATGATTCCTGCGTTTTGTAAAGTTTCTTCACCAAGCTGTGTTGTTATTTGTGAAAATGTAACTTCAAACTGTTTCATTATTTCAGCAAACATTTCATCAATGCCGTTTCCTGTAAAAAGTTCAAGAAGTGCCAGTTCAACCACCCAGCCAACACAAACGCAAAAACAGGTTGAAAAAAGCACTGTAAAAAACGGGCTCTTTTTACCCATCATATATCCGGCAACTGCACCGGGTATAACTGATATCAGCATAATTGACAAAGCAGTAAAAATACCGCCGGAAATCAACATTGAAACAACAAATGCCGAAATCAAAGCAGGTATAAGTGCTGAAATGCCATTTCGCACAGCAAACGCTGACATAGGTATTCCGCAAACAAAAATTCCTATTAGTGAAAACAATGGTACAAATCTATATAACAAAATAAATACCGCAGTAAGTGCAACCATCATCGCACCCTCTCTCAGGGCGCGGCTATTGTCTGTGTTCATAAATTACTCTCCGAAGTTGTTTATAGTGAATGGCGATAATTATATTGATAAAAGCATCAAATGACAACACTTTTCGCATTCTAAATATTATATTTTACCATTATACCAAAGAACTCATTATTTTTCAACCATTTCAGTAAATTTTTTTAATTATTTCGGATAAAATTTCTTTTTTTTCTTTTATTTATTATTTACATCTGTTTGCCACCGATATATGTTTGAGAAACCTTAATACTTCTTAATTTTTCAGGACTTTTTCCAAGTACAGACTGTGAAAGAACAATTATATCCGCAAGCTTACCTTGTTCCAGGCTTCCTTTAATATCTTCTTCAAAGCTTGCATATGCCCCGAAATATGTGTAACATTTTACAGCTCTCAGAAAATCAATTTTTTGTTTTTCACAAATTATATTTCCACCTGACAAATCCCTTCTTTCCATTGCTGCAGCAATACCAAAAAGAGGCTCGAGCTTGTCAATAACCATTGCATCTGAGCCAAAAGGTGTAATTATACCATATTCCTCAAAAGATTTAAGCGGAATTATATCCTCTTCTCTATTTCCATAATATTTTTCAAAAACCTTGCCCCATGCCGACAAGAATCCCGGATTGGGAATTGGCAACACACCAAGACGCTTAATTCTTGGCATAAACTTTTCAGGACATAAAAAGCAATGCTCAAGCCTGTGTCTTGGGTCTTTTCGTGGAAAATTCGATATTGCTTTTTCGTAGGCATTAAGAGTCATTTCAATAGCCTTATCACCTGCAGCATGTGCGGTAATCTGAAATCCGGCACGATGAGCCTCGATAAAAATTTCATCAATTTCTTTTTGTGAAAACGATGGTTCATATATCTTATTATCTGGCAAAATGGGCGTGTACGTAGCACAGGTTCCACCCACAGCCGACCCATCAACCATAATTTTAAGCGGACCTATTTTCAAAAAGTCATCACCTAATCCTGTATAAAAACCAAGTCTTGTTAAATCTCTTGCGTTTTGTATTTGAGCTTCTTTGCCAAATAAGGTCCAAAGCATTGTATATACTCTGTTTTTGAGCATATTATTATCTTTAGCGTATTGAAGACTTTTGTAGGTTGCACTTCCATATCCCCCTGCATCGTGACTACTTGTAATTCCTGCCTTCAGCATTTTTTTTGAAAAGCTTTCAATCGCATTTGCAAGGCTTTCTGTATCAGGCAAAAGCGGTGCTTTTTGCAGCATCATAAAATGTGCAGTTTCTTTTAAAAGACCGGTATATTTCCCTTGCTCATCCTTTACGGCATCCTTATCGGGAAACATAAGTCCGGACTTTTCGGCTATTTTAAACGCTTTTGTATTACACACGCTCATATGTCCGCTTTTGTGTATCAAAATCACAGGATTATCAGGCACATATTTATCAAGCTCGGCAACTGTTATATGCCGTGCCTCGACCAGGGCTTCGTAATCATATCCGCTGCCTATTATCCATTCATCATCAGTTCTTTCTTTTGCCGCCTTATCAATCTTCTCTAATATATCCGAAATACATCGTGCATCATTTATCAAAATTTCATATCCCGACTTTGCTTCAGCAACAGCCATATGAATATGGCTGTCAATAAACCCCGGTAAAACAGCACAACCGCAAAGGTCTACCGTTTCGGTTTCTTCGTCAATATATTTAAGAGATTTCTGGGTACTTCCCACAAAAACAATCTTTTCATTTTCAATAACTATTGCCTGATGCACGCTGTCGGATTTGTCAGCAGTTATTATTTCGCCATTATAAAATAATTTTTTCATATCTACCCCTCATTTCGCATTTCTACTTAATATTTTATCCTGCGTTTAAACAAAAAATGCAAAATTTGGGTTAAAAAAATGGTTGTTAAATAGCTATTAGCTATTTAACAACCATTTGGTTTTATTTGATAAGAAGACTCTCTCCCGTCATTTCTTCAGGTTTTTCAAGACCCATAATATCAAGAAGTGTCGGCGCAAGGTCAGCAAGACGACCGTTTTTAAGCTTTGCACCTGATTCTTCACCAATCATAACAAGAGGTACAACATTGGTTGTGTGTGCGGTAAACACATCGTTTGTGTCATAATCAAGCATTTGGTCTGCGTTTCCGTGGTCGGCAGTAACAAGAGCTATGCCGCCCATCTTCTTGATTGCATCAATTGTTCTGCCAAGACAGGTGTCAACTGTTTCAACGGCCTTAACCGCTGCGTCAAAAATACCTGTATGTCCAACCATATCACAGTTTGCAAAATTAAGAACAATTACGTCATAGTTTCCGCTTTCAATCCGCCTAACTACCTCATCGGTAACTTCAATTGCACTCATTTCAGGCTTTAAGTCATAGGTTGCAACCTTGGGCGAATTTATAAGAGCTCTGTCTTCGCCGTCATAAACAGCTTCTACACCGCCATTAAAGAAAAATGTAACGTGTGCATACTTCTCGGTTTCTGCAATTCTAAGCTGTCTCAAGCCCTTGCGGCTGATATATTCACCAAAGGTGTTTTCAAGGGTCTGGGGTTTAAATGCAACATCAACATTGGGCATTGATGCATCATACTGTGTCATACAAACAAAATTTGTTTCAAAAAACGCTCTATCAAAACCATTAAATTCAGGGTCAACAAGAGTTCTTGTTATTTCTCTTGCACGGTCAGGTCTGAAATTGAAGAAAACAACAGAGTCATTTTCAGAAATTTTGCCCAATGCATTACCGTTCTCGTCAGTAATTACGGTAGGAACAACAAATTCATCTGTTACGCCATCGTTGTATGATTTTTTAATAGCATTTACGGCGGAAGTATCCTTGTTGCCCTCGCCTTTTACCATTGCGTTGTAGGCTTCAACAACACGCTCCCAACGATTGTCACGGTCCATTGCATAGTATCTTCCCATAACCGTTGCAATTGCACCTGTACCAAGCTCGCGGATTTTAGAAACAAGACTTTCAGCAAAGTCAGCACCTGAAGTCGGGGAAACGTCACGTCCGTCCATAAAGCAATGAACAAATACTTTTTCAAGTCCATTCTTTTTAGCCATTTCCAAAAGACCAAACAAATGGTTTATGTGACTGTGTACTCCGCCATCAGACAAAAGTCCCATAAGATGAAGTGCTGTATTGTTCTTTTTGCAGTTTTCAACAGCATTTTTAAGGGCTGCATTTTCAAAAAAATCACCGTCAGCAATTGATTTTGTAATTCTTGTAAGCTCCTGATAAACAATTCTGCCTGCACCAATATTTGTATGTCCAACCTCAGAGTTGCCCATTTGACCGTCAGGAAGACCAACATCCATACCTGATGCATGAATTATTGAATTTGGATAATTTTTAAGATAGCTGTCCATATTGGGAGTTTTTGCACTGAAAATCGCATTACCCTCGTGTCGTTCATTTACACCGTAGCCATCCATTATAATAAGTGCATAAGGTTTTTTACTCATTGTAAATATCCTTTCTTTTAGTATGATTTATTTGAACAAAGCGGCTTCGCCGCTCGCCTTGCGGCGGTCGTAGCAATAACGCTTTGTTTGCCCATGTGCATTTCGGCAAAGCCGAAAATTTTGCACGGGTATTAATTTATGTTTCTTAACTTATGAAAATACAACATAAAAGTTGTATTTTCATATAAGGCAAGAAACAAGGGCGAATTTAATTCGCCCCTGTATATTTAAAACTGATTACTGTGCTGCTTTTACAATTACTGCAAAATCTGCACTCTTAAGGCTTGCTCCACCGATAAGACCACCGTCAATATCGTTCTTTGCAAGAAGCTCAGCAGCGTTGCCTGCATTCATACTTCCGCCATACTGAATTGTAACCTCTGCTGCACATTTGTCACAGTAAAGCTCTGCAAAAATCTTTCTGATACCCTCGCAAACTTCCTGCGCCTGCTCAGCAGTAGCTGTTTTGCCTGTGCCGATAGCCCAGATGGGTTCATAAGCGATAACAACCTTTTTTGCATCTTCTGCAGCGATACCTGCAAATGCCTTTTTAACTTGAATTGCAATAAGGTCCATTGTGATACCGGCTTCTCTTTCTTCAAGGCTTTCACCAACACAAACAATCGGGATCAGACCCTTTTCCAAAGCCTTTTTGGTTTTGAGATTTACTGTTTCATCTGTTTCAGCAAAGTACTGTCTTCTTTCAGAGTGACCGATGATAACATAATCAATGCCCATATCTACAAGCATATCAGCACTTACTTCGCCGGTGAAAGCACCCTTGTCTTCAAAATGAAGGTTTTCAGCACCAATTTTTACATGTGTATCCTTTGCAGCCTTAACAGCTTCTGAAAGGCATACATAGGGTGTGCAACAAACTACCTCGCACTTTGCACCCTCAGTTGCTGCTGCAACCTCTTTAACAAAATCATATGTTTCACTTGGAAGCTTGTTCATCTTCCAGTTACCTGCGATAATATACTTACCCATTTTTATTTTCTCCCTTGTCTTTTGAATGATTACTTATTGTTGATAGCTACAACGCCGGGAAGGTCCTTGCCCTCTAAGAATTCAAGTGAAGCACCGCCACCGGTTGAAATATGGCTCATCTTGTCACCAAGCCCCGCCTGATTTACAGCTGCAACACTGTCGCCACCGCCGATAATTGTTGTTGCATCAAGGTCAGCAAGCATAAGTGCAATTGCATTTGTACCTTTTGCAAAGTTAGGCATTTCAAATACACCCATAGGACCGTTCCATACAACAGTCTTTGCATCCTTGAGCGCATCCTTGTAAAGCTCGATTGTCTTTTCACCGATATCAAGACCCTGCCAGCCTGCTTCAATCTCGCCACGGCCAACTGTCTTGTGTTCAGCATCGTTGTCAAAAGCTTTTGCCACAACAGTATCAACAGGGATAAGAAGCTTAACACCCTTTTCTTCTGCCTTTGCCATCATTTCCTTTGCGTAGTCAAGATAATCAGCTTCGAGAAGTGAATCGCCAACTTCTTCGCCAAGAGCCTTCATAAAGGTATATGCCATACCACCACCAATGATGAGTGTATCAACCTTTTCAAGAAGATTGTTGATAACAGAAATCTTTGAAGAAACCTTGCTGCCGCCAAGAACAGCAACAAGAGGTCTTACAGGATTGTTAACAGCATTACCGAGATATTCGATTTCCTTGTTAATAAGATAACCGCCAACAGCAGTATCAACAAATTCGGTAACACCAACGTTTGAACAATGTGCACGGTGTGCAGTACCAAACGCATCATTTACAAATACGTCTGCCAAAGAAGCAAGCTCTTTGCTGAATGCTTCAACATTCTTTGTTTCTTCTGCTCTGTATCTTGTGTTTTCAAGAAGAACAACATCGCCGTCGTTCATAGCGGCAACTGCAGCCTTTGCATTTTCGCCTACAACTGTATCATCAGCAGCAAAAACAACCTCCTTGCCCAAAAGCTCTGATAAACGCTTTGCAACAGGAGCAAGCGAAAGCTCGGGCTTAGGTTCACCCTTAGGTTTACCCATATGTGAGCAAAGAATAACCTTTGCACCATCTGCAATAAGTTTTTTAATTGTGGGAAGAGCTCCTACAATACGTGTTTCGTCTGTGATTTTGCCGTCCTTAATCGGAACATTAAAGTCACAACGTACAAGTACGCGTTTACCCTTTGGGCAAATATCGTCAACTGTCTTTTTGTTCATTTTAAAACCCTCCATATATTTATCATTTTGTATAAATTATTTAATAAATCTTATTTTACTCTATTTACAAAAAATTATCAAGTGTTTTTGTTAATTTTTTCGCAAAGATTACATTTATTTTTTCAATGCTTTAATTTGCGTTAAACATACCAAATCGTTCTCTTGAAAAACCTTCAACAAATTCCATGTTTTTCATTGGCCATACCATATCCTGATTGTCATCTATCACTATCAATCCGCTGTTATAGATGACATACTTTCCGATTGCATCCACAAGCGCCCTAAGCGGCAAAAACACCCTGTCGTTTCTTAAAACAGGTGCGACATCGTTGCCTATGACTTCTCCATCAACGGTAATTGCAGGTACGCCTATCCGAAGTGAAATCTCGTGGTCTTTAAGCAAGATTTCTACAGTTTGTGTTTCTTCAATCCAATTAACCGTTCCTCCATACTCCTCGCACAAAAACCTTACAGGCAGGTATGAACGGTCATTTTCAACAAAGACTACCGTTTCGGGATTTTCCTCATCTATAACTTTTTCTGTATCGTTTACAATAGCTTTGTTGCTACCCACATACAAGAAGATGCGTCTTTTATCCTTGTTTGCTTCAATTTCTTTCTTTTCTCTTTGTTCTTCGATATCTTTCCATGTTAGAATACCATCTGACAGCTTTTCTCCTGTTACATATGTTTCAAGTTCTTCCATGTCTACAAAATAATACCATGCAACATCCTTCCATGTACCCAATTCCTCAAGGTCTGCCATCACCTGACGGACATCGCCATCAGTCCTTAGGTAAAACTTTGCGGGACTGAGATTTCCTCTATTCTTTTTTGAAAGGCTCAATATTCCCTTCAAATAGTAAAAATCTTCCTGTGAACATTCCTCTACAAGACAACTTTTTATCCATTCGTCCCAAGTTTTTGTTTCTGCATAAGATATATTTGAACCTATAACCGTAGAAAAAACAAAAACAATCGTAAAAAGCATTAACTTTATCTTCATTGTTACTTTCTCCTCGTCTTAACTAAGCTTTTTTGTATTTTCAACTGCAATATCAATTATATCAAATAAATCCTTAACCGACATATCACCGCTTACAGTAAGCCTTGTAAAATGCTCTATCCCGTCTTTTATATTATTTGCAAGATAATCCTGTCCGCTTTCGGCATAATTCACCAGAATTTGCATACGGTATCCTGCGTATCTGGCAAGCTTAGATGTGGTTTCATTATATCCTCCAAACGGATACGAAAACACAAAACAGTTTTTGCCCACATTGCGCTCAATCAGGTATCTTGAAAGCCTTAATTCTTCCTGAAGCTGTGCCGGTGAAATTTGTGTCATATTCTTGTGCGTATGTGAATGTGACTGTATATCAATTATTCCGCTTTGCTGCATTTCACGTGCTTGTGCCCAGGTGAAATGCGGAGTAGATACCTGCCCATTTTTGGGTGTTGCACCTACCGTTGAGGTAACAACAAATATTGTTGCAGGAATGTTAAGCCTTTTAAGTATCGGAAATGCGATTTCATAATTACTGAGATACCCGTCATCAAAGGTTATGATAATTGGGTTTTCTGCAAGGTCTTTTCTTCCCTGAACGTACTCATAGTAATCTGCAACAAATATAGGTGTATAGCCTCTGTCAAGAATACCCTGCATATGCTCTTCAAACAGCTTGGGTGTAATATTTGCTCCCTCGTTGCCTTTTGGATAGCTTTCCGCAAGGTTGTGATACATAAGAACAGGAATTATCACATCTTTTTCTTCTGTTGCCTTATCCTGAGCAAAAAGTATTCTTGCATTCAATATACAAAGAATTATTATAAGAAAAATTGCTGATACTCGTATCTTTTTTGTCATTAAAACTCATTCCTTATTTAAAGAATTTTTTCTACCATATCAATAAATTGCTGATTATTTTCGGTTTTTGTCACCCAGCTTATTATTGTTTCTGTTACTTCTGCAGTATTTTTATTGCTGTATGCCTTGCGTATATTCCGTATGGCTTCAAGCTCTTTTTCAGATAAAAGTTTTTCTTCGTGACGAGTACCGGATTTTGCAATATCAACAGCAGGGAAAATTCTGCGTTCCTGAAGCTTGCTGTCAAGACGAATTTCCATATTGCCGGTACCTTTAAATTCTTCAAAAATTACATCGTCCATACGACTACCCGTTTCCACCAATGCCGTTGCAAGAATCGTAAGGCTTCCGCCCTCCTCTATATTTCTTGCTGCACCAAAAAAGCGTTTAGGTTTAAAAAGAGCTCCGGGGTCAATACCGCCCGAAAGTGTTCGACCCGAAGGCTGAACAATCAAATTGTATGCACGTGAAAGTCTTGTAAGGCTGTCAAGAAGAATCACAACGTCCTTTTTGTGCTCAACAAGGCGCTTTGCACGTTCAAGAACAATCTCCGCCACCTTTGCATGGTTTGCTGGTTCTTCGTCAAAGGTCGAGAATATTACATCCCCCTTAATGCTTCGTTGCATATCTGTTACTTCCTCGGGACGTTCATCTATTAAAAGCATAATAAGATGGATATCGGGGTTGTTTGCCGTTATGCTGTTGGCAATATTTTTTAATAATGTAGTCTTGCCCGTTTTTGGAGGTGCAACAATTATACCACGCTGACCCTTACCTATGGGAGCAATAAAATCAATAAGACGTGTGGAAAAATCTGTTTTACCTGTTTCAAGCCGAAGTCTTTCATCAGGGTAAACGGGTGTAAGCTCATCAAAAGCTTTGCGTCTTATTGAAACATCAACCTTATCACCATTTACAGTCTGCACATAAAGAAGAGCCTGATATTTTTCGCCCTCGTGTTGCATACGGGTATTGCCTACTATAAAATCACCGGTTTTAAGATTGAAACGACGTATTTGATTTACCGAAACATATACATCATTTTCACCTGACTGGTAATTATCGCTACGTAAAAATCCATACCCGTCCGCCATAATCTCGAGTACTCCGCTCATAAGGTTTGTGCGTCGTACAGGGTCGGAATAAACCATTGAATCACTTTGAACTTCTTGTTTCTCAGATTCTTTTATTTCAGAAATTTCGTCAATCTGAGACGGTTTTTCAGTAGTATTTTTTAATATTTCATCAATAAGCTCATTTTTCTTATACTTCGTAACACTTTTTATTCCATATTCCGAAGCAATCTTTTGAAGTTCTTTTATTTTAAGCTCTTTAAGGCTTGAAACAGTCATGCTATTTGCTCCTTCCTATAAAATCAAGAATAAGATTGTTTTCATAAATTTCAGCAGCAAAAACCGAAGCATCAAGCTGCTTTGAAACCATACTATGTGAATCAAGCGGTGCCACAAAGCATATAATTGCACTTATTATGTAAAGAATTAAAACACCCATAAGTCCACCAAAAACAGCTCCGCCAAGACGGTTAAACTGCTTTACCACAGGGAGCTTGGTAAAAATATTAAATATACTGCCGACAATATGTATTAAAAACCTACTTAAAAGCAAAATAATAACAAATGCAAGAATGTTTATAAGAAGTACAGCCACAGAGTCCGCGATACCTGCCGCCACATTTTCAATTCCCTTGCCAATGTATTTTGCAAAAAAGCCAAGAGACTCGCCGTTTGTCATTTCGGAAGTTCCTTGTAAAATATATTTTTCACCAATTATCTGAGAAAGCTTTTCGTATAATGGTGTCTTCATAAGAAATCCTGAAATGTGGGGATAAAGGAAAAATGAAATTATAATGGATACAATATAAGAAAGAAGTTTGATAAAAGACCTCATCAATCCTGAACGATATCCACGGTAAACACAAAAAGCGACAACTGCAATAACACAAATATCTGCAATCATATTTATCACTCCATAATCTATCTGATTTTTATAAGCTCGGCATTTCTGTCGCCAACAACAAGGATTTTTGACCTGTTTTGAAATATTTTAACACCTTTTACATCTTTATTTGCTTTTATTTCTTCTTTTACAATACCTTTAGGATTAACACGAACAATACTGTCACGTTTAACAGCCACAATACATTCGCCGTTTACATCCATTGCAGTTATTTCGCTTTTTGCATCAAAGCTGCCCCTCAGTTTTCCACTTGCCGAATAACTTTCAAGAATGGTACTGTTTTGTCCGCTGTTAAAAGCAAAAACCATATTGTTTTCGTTTTCTATGTTAAATTTTACAGCAATTCTACCGTTAAAGTCTGTTGAAAAATCAAGCTTACCCGATTTTTTAAAACAAAACACCCCTTTGTCGGATACTGCAATCAGCTTTCCATTGTCACGAAATTTCAACTTCATAACAATTCCATCAATCTCTGCAAGTACTTCAGGCTCTTTATCTGAGTTTGGATTAATTGAAACAATTTTACTATATACCTGTTCTTTATCGGTCATAATCTGAGCAACTGCAATACGCTTTTTTGATGAAATATCTATATCACCGATATATCCTGTTCCGCTGTGCCATTTAAAAATTTCTTTGCCATTTTTGTTATATAAGGTAACCATTCCTTTGTAACCAAGCTTATCGGTAGCAACAGCTATATTACCATTATTATTCACTTTTGCACAAATTATTTTTTTTTCTGTTTGAAGCTGTGTAATTGTCTTTTCCTTTTTAAAGGTTTTTACAGTCTTTCCGTTTATGTCTGCAAGCATTATGTAATCACCCGAAACCTGAGTATAGGGTGTTGCCGTCTGTGAAACAATACTCCATGCCTCACGGCCCGATTTATCTACAGCAAAAATATTTTCATTATTTACAAGCAGCATGTCCTTGCCATATGACACCATATCATACTCAACACCTGTTTGAAAGGTAAGCTTTATTGCATCGTTTGAAGAAAAGAATTCTTTAATATCAGGGTTTGAAACAATCATTACAGCAATCAAAACAAGTACCGCAATTAAAATTGCAGCTTTCTTTTTACTGAATGCATTTTTAAAGTTTACTTTCATACAATCACTCCCTCCCTGATATTTACATCAGTAAAATACTTTTTTTAAAAACAATCCCTCTGGTGGTGCGGTCATGCCGGCTTGTCTACGGTCACAGCTTTCGATTATAGATTTTATTTGCTCTACGTTAATGCGTCCTACGCCTACCTCAACCAACGTACCTGTGATTATCCGAACCATATTATACAAAAATGCATCGGCTTCAACCTCAATCTCAATCTGTTGTTCCCATTCAGTACTTTCCTTTACAATACAATCACGTATTGTACGTACTGTTGTTTTTTGAGACCCTCCTGCTGCCATAAATGCAGAAAAATCGTATGTACCGCAAAATTCCTCAGCCGCCTTTTTCATTTTATATATATCCAGCTTGTACGGAACAAACCAACTATATTTTGAAGTAAACGGATTTTCAATATTTGAATTCCATATTTTATACACATATCGCTTTCCGGTAGAAGAAAACCTTGAATTAAAACCATCATCTGCATACCACGCATCAACTGCAGCAATGGAATCTTCCGGCATATTATTGTTAATGGCATAAGGCAATCGTTTAACAGGTATTTTTGTATCACTTTTAAAATTGAAAACATATTCAAGTGCATGAACCCCTGCATCGGTGCGGCTGCATCCACATACTGAAACTGTTTCGTTTGTAAGCTTTGAAAGAACAGTTTCAATGCGTTCCTGTACCGTTATACCATTTTTTTGAAACTGCCAGCCATGATATTTTGCCCCGTCATACATAATTTTTACAGCAATGTTTTTCATAGTAATTTATTACCGCCACTTAGTAAGTTTGTTGCTACAATTCCTGCAGCCAGAATCACAAAGAACAGCCATGCAATGGCATCACGATATGTCATTTTAAGTTCACGCAAGCGTGTTCTGTTTTCTCCGCCGTGATAACAACGACATTCCATAGCAACGGCCAAATCATCAGCACGTCTGAAAGCACTTATAAAAAGCGGAATAAGTATTGGTATCATAGCTTTGGCACGACTTATAATATTTCCGCTTTCAAAGTCAGCACCTCGTGCTGTCTGAGCTTTTATAATTTTCTCAGTTTCCTCTAAAAGTGTGGGTACAAAACGAAGAGCAATGGTCATCATCATTGCAAGCTCGTGAGCAGGAACACCTATTTTTTTGAAAGGTGACAGCAGATTTTCAATTCCGTCTGTCAGGTTTATTGGCGAAGTTGTTAAAGTGAGTAGTGATGTTCCAAGAACAAGGAAAAACAACCTGAAAACCATAAATATAGCAAGCCGTACACCCTCATAAGTAATGGTAATAAATTTCCATTGCCATAAAATTCTGCCATTTGTCAAAAAAAGATTAAACAAAGCTGTAATCACAACAAAAACCATAATAGGCTTTAAGCCTTTTAAAACAAATTTAACGGGAATTTTGGACGACAAAATACAAGCCGCAGTAAATAATGCAATCACAACATATCCTGCCATACTGTTTATGCAGAAGACAATAGTTATATACGCAATAATACAAAGAATCTTGGTTCTTGGGTCAAGCCTGTGTATAAACGAATTACCTGGGAAAAACTGACCAAGTGTAATATCCTTAAGCATATTATCCTCTCTTTTCCTGTTTTAAAATTCTTTCCAACTCAGCACGAGCCTCTTCGATTGTGTAAATGCCCTCTCTAATAGGAAGACCTTTTTCCCGAAGCTTATTGCATACCTCTGTTATTTGAGGAACAGAAAGACCCATACTTTTAAGCTCATCTGCTTTCTTAAATATTTCGGATGTTTTTTCGCACATAGCAAGTTTGCCATGATTCATAACCATAATGCGGTCTGTCAGATTTGCCAAATCCTCCATACTGTGAGAAACAAGGATAACTGTAAGTCCAACTCTCTTATGCATATCGCGGATTTTACAAAGAATTTCATCTCTGCCTGCAGGGTCAAGTCCTGCTGTTGGTTCGTCAAGAATAAGAAGCTCCGGCTCCATTGCAAGAACTCCGGCGATAGCGACACGTCGTTTTTGACCTCCTGAAAGTTCAAAAGGTGATTTTTCAAGAATTTCCTCATCAAGTCCAACAAGATTTGCTGCAAACATAACTCGTCTTTCAATTTCCTGTTCAGGCAACTTCATATTAGATGGGCCAAATGCAATGTCTTTAAAAACAGTTTCCTCAAAAAGCTGATACTCAGGATACTGCATAACAAGTCCTGTTTTAAACCGCATTTTACGCATATCACACTTTTTTGAATGAAGAACACTTCCATCAATTTCAATAGAACCTGAGGTTGGCTTTATAAGGCCGGCAATCATTTGTATAAGCGTTGATTTTCCTGACCCGGTATGTCCCATCAGACCAATAAACTCACCTGAATTAAGTGTAACATTTATGTCCGAAACTGCAGTCTTTTCAAAAGGGCCTCCGCTCATATAGGTATAGCTGACATCTGTTAATTTAATCATCAATGCCACCCCCAAGCCGTTTATATTCATCAAGTATCTTTTCAACGCATTCATCAACCGTCAAGATATCATCACCAAATTCAAAACCTGACTTTTTGAGCAAATGACAAAGCTCTGTTGGCTGAGGAACATCAAGGCCAATTTTTTTAAGCTCGTCAACACGGCTGAAAACCTCTTTCGGGGTGCCTTCAATTATAATTTTACCGTGGTCAATAACAACAACGCGGTCAGCTTGAGCTGCTTCTTCCATAAAATGGGTAATCATAACTATTGTCATGCCCTCGTCATGATTCAGCTTTTTTACTGTTTCCATTATTTCACGTCTTCCGGCAGGGTCAAGCATAGCAGTAGGCTCGTCCATAACAAGCACGTCCGGCTTCATTGCAATTACACCGGCAATGGCAATTCGTTGTTTTTGTCCGCCTGAAAGCATATGCGGAGCGTGTTCCTTAAATTCGGTCATATTGACAGCATCAAGTGCATAATCCACTCTCTCACGTATCACGTTTTGAGGAAGTCCAATATTCTCAGGTGCAAATGCAACATCCTCCTCAACAATGGTTGCAACAAGTTGATTATCCGGGTTTTGAAAAACCATCCCAACCCTTTGACGAATATCAAATAAACGACTTTCATCGCGAGTGTCAATTTCTTCCACAAACACACTGCCTTTTTCGGGTACAAGAATTGCATTCATATGCTTTGCCAAGGTGGATTTTCCTGAGCCATTGTGCCCAAGAACTGCAAGAAACTCACCTTTTTTAACCTTAAGACTTACATCTTTAAGTACACGGCTGCCGCCTTTTTCTTCGGTATCCTCGTACAAAAATTCTACATTATTAACTTCAATTACTGTTTTATCTGAAATTTTGTCCAAATCTTCACCTGCTTTTGTGAGGATATTTTTAATGTAATTTATCTCTGCCATCTGCCCGAATATCCACAAGGCAAACGCAAGTTATTGTTTGTAATAGGAAGTCCGACTTCGTCAACTGAAACCGTTCCTCCAAACTTTTCCTTAAGCAAAAGATTAAGAATATTCTCAAGCACACCGCCTGAAAGTCCCGTTGTATATGAATTTATAAGGAAGAACAAGGGATTGTCGGAAAGTACATTTGTACAAAGCTCCACCAAATCAAAAAGCTCGTCCTCTATCTTCCATACCTCGCCCGATGGTCCTCTTCCATAAGATGGCGGGTCCATAATAATTCCGTCATACTTGCGACCACGGCGTATTTCACGTTCGGTAAATTTTTTCACATCATCGACTATATAGCGGATTGGGCGTTCTTCAAGCCCTGAAAGCTTTGCATTTTCCTTTGCCCATGCAACCATTCCTTTAGAAGCATCAACATGACAAACTGCCGCACCGGCAGCAGAAGCCGCCATTGTTGCACCACCTGTATAGGCAAAAAGATTAAGAACATTTACATCATCTCTGCCCGAATTTTTTATAATCTCCGAAAACCAGTCCCAATTTGCTGCTTGCTCGGGGAAAAGTCCCGTATGCTTAAATCCCATCATTTTTATACCAAAGGTAAGGTTTTTATAATCAACTGTCCAGCTTTCGGGAAGTTTTTTGTTGCTTTCCCAATGTCCGCCACCGGTGTTGCTGCGAAAATAATGTGCATCGGGATTATTCCAGCTTTTATGCAAATCTTCTTTGGGAATATTCCATACGATCTGTGGGTCAGGTCGTCTTAAAACAATATTCCCCCATCTTTCAAGCTTTTCGCCGCATTTGGCATCAAGTAATTCATAATCTTTCCAGTTATCTGCTAAAAACATAATTTTCCTCGTTTTCTTAGGAATTAATTGTATTCTTTACTGCATCAATCGCTTCTTTAAGCCATTGATGTCCGTCAATATTCTCAACCTGACCGGCATCGCAAAGGGTAGCAGTTTCAGGTCTGATAGGAATCTGACCAAGAGTAGCAAGTCCTGTGTTTTTTGCCACCTCGTCTATGCGACTTTCACCAAATACGCTTATCCTTTTACCACAATCAGGACATTCGATATAACTCATATTTTCAACAATACCAAGGATGGGTATTTCCATAAGCTGTGCCATCTTTACGGCCTTTTCAACAATCATGGAAACAAGCTCCTGAGGAGAAGTAACTATAATTATACCGTCAACGGGAAGTGATTGAAATACAGTAAGAGGTACATCGCCTGTACCGGGGGGCATATCGACAAACATAAAGTCAACATCCTCCCAGATAACATCTGTCCAGAACTGTTTTACAGTACCGCCAATAACAGGACCCCTCCATACAACAGGGTCTGTATCGTTTTCAAGCAAAAGGTTTATAGACATAATTTTTGTACCATTTTTGCTTATTTGAGGCAAAATTCCATAATCATTTCCAATCGCTTTGTCTTTTATGCCAAAAAGCTTAGGGATTGACGGACCGGTAATATCAGCATCAAGAACTGCTGTGCTGAAACCTTCCTTTTGTATTCCTGATGCAAGCAAGGATGTAACCAAGGATTTGCCAACACCACCCTTGCCGCTGACAATTCCGATAACCTTTTTTACATTACTCATTGAATTCTGCGGAGCAATAAGGCTTTGCGGTTCTTGTCTTGAGCTGCATTCTTCTCCGCAGGTTGAACAATTATGTGTACATTCACTCATTTTTATATCTTCCTTTCTTCTTTACAGTAGTTAATCTTAAAACATTTCCAATGCACGTTCAAGCTGGTCATCTTTCTCGACTTTAATAGTTTTAAGCGTATCATAGAGTTTAAGCTGTGTAGTTATGTCCAATACTCCATAAGGGAAAAGTCCACCCATTTTTTGAAAGTTTGTAACGGCAATTCTTAGATTTTCGTCATAAACATCATTTACTTCACCAATAAAGATTCCCATTTCCTTAAGCATTCTTTTTGCTTTTTCAACCTCTGCTCCCTTATCGCCTGTACGATATGTTTTTGAAAGACTGAACATTTCAAAATTCGTCATATCAACAGGTTCTGCTGAATTTTCAAGTTTAACATCGGGAGAAATACCAATCTTGTGTATATTATTGCCCATTGGTGTAAGATAAAATGCCGAGGTATATTTTATAATTGCACCGTCATAGGAAGGATTCATACTCTGCACAGTGCCCTTGCCATAGGTTTTTACGCCTATTGACTTTGCAACTTCGTTTTCACAAAGTGCCGCAGTCAATACCTCAGAAGCACTTGCGCTCATTTCATTTACCAAAATTACAACATTATATTTCTTTCCTTTTCCCGAGGCTTTATAAACCTTATTAAAAAGTGAAATTTTGTGTTCTTCTGTGGTTATAACTGCGTCTTTTGGCAAAAACATATCAGCAATTTCAACAGCCTGCGAAAGATATCCTCCGCCATTATCACGCACATCAATAATAATATTTTTTATCCCTTGTTTGCTTATTTTATCCAAAGCTTCGCCAAATTTTTTTGCACATGTTTCGGTAAAGGAATAAATTTTTATTTTACCAATCTTTTTTCCGTTGTTTTCAAGTATCTCATAATCAACAGGCTCAACAACAACCTTTTCACGTTTGATATTAAAGCTTAAAGGTTCTGAAATGCCGGAACGTATAATTTTGATTTTTACAATTGTGCCTTCCTTACCGCGTATTTTTTCAAGCGCAGCCTCAAAGCTCATTCCTCTAAGGTCAAGGCTGTCTGCACCAATAATTATATCTCCTGCCTTTATACCAACCCTTTCAGCCGGTGAACCGGGGATAGGTTCAGATACAATAATACTTCCGTCGCTGAAAAATACATTTACTCCAATTCCCGTAACCTCGTCATTAAGCTCCTGCAAAAAAGCTTCTGCCTCTTTTTGATTAAAATACTCTGAGTTTTCATCAATTGACGAAACAATCGCTTTCATAACATTTTCATAAAGTGCCGGGTCATTTTGAAAAACTTCTTCAAAAGCAGCTTTATAGAGTGTTTTCTCGTCTATTTCCTCATATCTAACCAAAATTGAAAGATTTTTAATTATCCCTTCAATGCGGTCAGACAAGGTTACTTCTTCGGTTTCTGTATTCTGTGAATATACTAATGAGAAACTGCTTGAAAATACTACTGTAATAACAGTTATCCACAAAACTGATTTCTTTAAGACTTTGTTAAACATATACATCATCTCCGGTTAATAAATTTTCAGTTTACTTCAAAAATTCCATATAAAGGATACGGTATCCGTATCCGCATTTTCCGATAAGGACCTTTACGGTACTATCAAGAAGATACCCGTTAATTGTTTCAAGAGAAAGCTTCTGTCCTTTTGAGCCGTAAATATTATCCTTAAATACAGGAAGTGACCTGTATTCAATGTCCTTTGTCAAAGCCAAATTGACATTTCCGTTTATAGGTACAACATTAAGAATTACAGCCTCGGTATTTTGTGTGTCGCAAACATAAATTCTTGCAGTATAATACCTTACATCACTAAATATCATCTTTGAATCTGCCGCAAAAGCGGTTGTACTGCCCCACAAAACTGTAATGGCAATAAGTAAACAAAAAAGCTTTTTTTTCATAAAAACCTCTGTCATTCCTGTCTGTTACATTTTTTCAGGTGCTTCAATTTTAAGCATCTTTAAAATACCTTTAATTACAATTCTTACGCTGTCACAAAGCTTGAGCCTTGCATCCATAAGTGCCGCATCATCAGCCTTAACTCTGCATGAATTGTAGAATGTGTGAAAAGCCGATGCAAGGTCAATTACATATCTTGTAATCTTTGCAGGCTCACGACTTTCGGCAGCAGAACGGATTTCTTCAGGAAGCTCGGAGAGCTTTTTAATAAGAGCAAGCTCCTCTTCTTCTTTAAGAAGTGCACAGTTTACATCAGCAAATGGTTTTACTTCAATTCCTTCATCTTTGAGAAGTCTGATAATGCTGCAAATTCTCGCATGTGCATACTGGACATAATATACAGGATTTTCACTATCCTGCTTAACCGCAAGGTCAAGGTCAAAATCAAGATGACTACCTGCCATACGCATATTAAACAAAAATCTTGCCGCATCAACCGATACATCTTCTAAAAGGTCTGAAAGAGTGATTGCCTTGCCGGTACGCTTTGACATTCTTACTGCCTCGCCGTTTCTGGTAAGACGAACAAGCTGCATAATGGAAACCTCAAATTTGTCAGGGTCAATCCCAACAGCCGCAAGAGCAGCCTTCATTCTCGCAATGTGTCCGTGGTGGTCAGCACCCCATACATCAATTGTTAAGTCAAAACCTCTGCCCTCAATCTTGTTGATATGGTATGCAATATCTGCTGCAAAGTATGTGGGTATACCATTTTGACGAACAAGAACCTCGTTCTTTTCAAGACCCATCTTTTCACAGTTTAGCCAGATAGCCCCGTCTTCCTCATAGGTATAACCTGCATCGGTAAGACGCTTTATAGCTTCCATTACCTTGCCGCTGTCGTGAAGTGTACTTTCGCGGAACCATACATCATAAAAAATACGGTATTTCTCAAGGTCGGATTTAAGTGCATCTACATTCTTTTCAAGTGCATAAGCAACAAGAGCCTTTTTGCGTGTTTCAGAATCGGTATCAATATATTTTTCACCCTCAAGCTTAATGAACGCCTTTGCGTGTTCACGAATGTCATCTCCATGGTATCCGTCCTCAGGAAATTCAACAGCATCTTCACCCTTGATTTCCTGAATATATCTTGCCTCAAGAGATTTGCCAAATTTTTCAATCTGATTTCCGGCATCGTTTACATAAAATTCGCGGTTTACATCATAGCCTGCATATTCCATAACACTTGCCATACAATCTCCCAAAGCACCCCCACGGGCGTTGCCCATATGCATAGGACCGGTAGGATTGGCACTGACAAATTCAATCATCACCTTTTTGCCCTTGCCCATATCAATTCGACCATAATCCTCGCCTTTTTCTTCAATGGCACGGATTACCTCATAAAGTCTGTCGTTGGATAAATAAAAGTTAATAAAACCTGCACCGGCAACTTCAACCTTTTCAATCTCACCGCCAACTTCAATTTCAGCAACAATTGCATCTGCAATTGCTCTGGGCGGCATACGAAGTGCCTTTGCAAGCAACATTGCTATATTGCACGCAAAATCACCATGCTGCTTATCCTTTGGAACTTCAAGATGTAAAATATCTTCAACCAAAACAGTTTCAGCAGGATTTAAAACACCCTTCTCAACAGCAGTATCAAAAGCTGACTTTACAGCTTGTCCTATCATTTTTTTTGAATTCTCTATAATATTCATTTATCCTCACTTATTCCTTTCAGTTATTTAAAGTTTGATTATCAGAAGTGGTAACCGTCAAAGCCAGTCTGTTTTTCAAATAGTCACGGTTGTCAATATCAAGTATATATTCAATATTAACCTTGCCGCCATCTACACCAAGATTGTTTTCAAGTGTAATCGGGTTTACCCCTACAGGGATTGTGCCGTATGGGGTATTGTAGCTGCAAAGATATTTTTCACCCTTTTTAAACACCATACGGCTGTTGTACTTGCCTTTTCGGGTCATACAAACAGCATCACTTGTAACCTTTATCGTCGTAATTGTGTCTTCAAAGCCTGTCATTTCGCTCTCTTCATAAGAAATATAATACTTACCATCTTTTTGAAGAAACCGCCCTTTTGTCTGGAGTTCTATTTCATTTACCTCATTATCTATGTCCTGAAGTGTTTTAAGGTAAATCATTGCATTTTCTTTCATCGTTTTATCACCTTAATTTAAAATCAATATTTTTCTATGTCAATTCTTTCAACCGTATCGGATACGGATTTTTCAAGAAACATTCCGCCAAGCTTTGAAAAATCTTGTGGTGAATCGCTTACAAAATACCGATAATCTCCAATTGTTTTTTCGCTTTGCATATTATTTTTCCTGAGATACTTCAAAGCATCGTCCGCAGCAACCGCACCTGAATCAATAAGACTAACCCCGTCGCCCATTATCTCGCCTATTACTTTTTTAAGAAGCGGGTAATGAGTACAACCAAGAATAAGAGTATCAATATTATTTTTTTTCATATCTTCAAGATATTCATTTGCGATTATCCTTGTAACCTCGCTGTCGGTATACCCGTTTTCAACAAGAGGTACAAACATGGGACAGGCTTTTTGAAATACCTGTGCATCGGCACAAATACCTTTTATATCTTCAATATATTTTCCATAACGAATCGTCGCAGGTGTGCCAAGTACTCCTATCCTTTTTGACTTTGTAGCCGCAACGGCTGCTTTTGCCGCAGGCTCAACTACACCCATAATTTTGGTATCAAGCTCATCGGATATCCAGGGAAGGGCAGCACTGCTTGCTGTTCCACAAGCAATTATTATCATCTTTATATCAAAGGTTTTTAAAAATCTTATATCCTGACGTACATACTTCATCAGGGTTTCCTGACTGCGACTTCCGTAAGGAACTCTGCCGGTATCACCAAAGTAAATAACATTTTCATTTGGCATTATCCGCATAATTTCCTTTACACAGCTTAGTCCTCCAAGTCCGGAATCAAAAATACCAATTGGTCTGTTATCCATTTTCTAATCCTCTCTCGCAAGTGCAAGCTGAATGTGTTTGTCAATAAGCTCTGTCATACAAACTCCCGAAGTTTCCCAAACCTTGGGATACATACTGATTGGCGTAAAACCGGGAATCGTATTTATCTCATTAAGGTAAATATTTCCGTTTTCCTTATCTACAAAAAAGTCAACTCTTGAATGTCCGCGGCACTCACAAATTTTATATGCTTTAATTGCATATTCTTTAATTTTTTCTTCTGTCATCTTGTCAACAGGAGCAGGAATCATCAGCTTTGAATCTTCATCATTATATTTTGCATCAAAATCATAAAACTCATTGGCAGGCTTGATTTCACCAAGAACATCTGCTGTTTTTGGTTCAAGATTACCCATTACACCGCATTCAACCTCACGGGCATTTATACATTCCTCAACCAAAACCTTGTAGTCATGCTTTAATGCAAGTTTTATTCCAGCTTCAAGTTCGCATCTGTTGTTTGCTTTGGTAACACCAACCGATGAGCCTGCAGATGATGGTTTAATAAACATTGGATATCCAAGCTTTTTCTCCATCTTCTCAAAGTCAGGTGTATCACCAAGCTTAAGTTCAACCCAATCGGCTTGCGGAATACCCACCTTTTCAAAAAGTATCTTTGCAATGCATTTATCCATACAAGCAGCACTTCCAATAACGCCACTACCTACATAAGGAATGCCTGCAAGCTCGCAAAGACCCTGCACCGTACCGTCTTCACCGTTTTTTCCGTGAAGTACGGGATAAACAACGTCTATGCTGATTTCTTCAATTTTTTCACCAAGCTTGATAAGCGCTTTGTCACAGCTGTCAGGTGAAAGGATTGCAGGAGTAACATTCCCGTTTTCCCAAGTATGGTTACAGATTTCACTTATATCACCGTCATAATACAGCCACTTTCCCTCATTGGTAATTCCAACAGGAAATACATTATATTTGTCTCGGTTAATGTTTTCAAGAACGGCTGAGGCTGAAACTTCTGAAACACTATGCTCGGACGAAACACCGCCAAAAAGCACACAAACATTTAATTTTTTCATAAAATATATCATCATCCTTAAAAAATATTTTACCTTATTAAAAACAAAAAATCAATATGTATAAGCTTTGAAAGCCTTGTCAATACTTGTCTTTGTAAACAACTTTTCCAAAAGGAGAAATTTTAATTGAAATCAATAAACAAAAATCGTCTTTTAATTCTTACCATAATACTTACTTTTATTTTTGCATTGATTATATCATATGCAAAAACTGCCGGAAATGACATAAGTAATTCAGTCTTAAGACTCCATATTGTTGCAAACAGCAATTCAGAAATTGACCAAAAGCTCAAGCTGGATGTGCGCGACAGGATAATCAAAGAGACCTCAAAGCTGTTCGCGTCAGCAAAATCACCTGTTGAGGCAATAAGTATTGCCAAAAGTAATCTTGACACAATCATCAAAATTGCAAACAATGAGATTAAAGGCCAAGGCTTTGATTATACAGCAATTGCAAAAATTGGCGAATTTGCATTTCCTACCAAAACCTATGGCGACATAAGTCTCCCAAGCGGAAAATATAAAGCACTTCGCATTGAGCTTGGAGCGGCAAAAGGTAAAAACTGGTGGTGCGTTATGTATCCGCCCCTTTGTTTTGCCGACGGAATACTTGTTGCTCCGCAAGATGCAAAATCGCAGCTGAAAAACTCTCTTTCAGAAGAGGAATACAACCTTATCAGTAAAAATCATTCAGGAAAAATTCCAGTCGAAATACGATTTAAGATTGTTGAAATAATTCAATCTTTATTTTAATCCTCATCAATCGGCAGATTTGCAATTGCATTAAGTGACATATCTGCAATTTTGCCGTTTTGGAATTCATAAAAAGCAGCACATCCTATCATTGCAGCATTATCAGTACAAAGCGAGAGCTTTGGACAATAAAAATCCATATCATTTTTTTGTGCAAGGCTTTCGCATCTTTCGCGAAGAGGTTTGTTTGCCGCAACACCGCCCGCAAGGGCAATTTTTTTTGTACCGTATTTGTTGGCACAATCAATAAGATGTGTGCTTAAAACCTCGGTAACAGCCTCCTGAAAGGATGCTGCAACATCCGCTTTGTTGATTTCGATGCCCTTTTGCTCGGCATTGTGAATATAATTTATAACAGCTGTTTTAACTCCGCTGAAGCTAAAATCAAAACCGTCTTTACCCATACTTACCCGAGGGAATCGGATTGCTTCGGGATTTCCGGATTTTGCACATTCCTGTATAGCAGGACCGCCAGGATAGCCAAGTCCCAAAGTTCTTGAAACCTTGTCAAAAGCTTCGCCTGCGGCATCGTCAGAGGTCTTTGCCAGAACCTCATATGTTGCAAAGTCCTTTACATAAACAATATGACTGTGACCGCCGGATGCCACAAGACAAATAAATGGTGGTTCAAGCTCAGGGAATTCAATAAAGTTGGCACAGATATGACCCTTTATATGATGAACAGGTATAAGTGGTTTTTCTGCCACAAAACTAAGAGCCTTTGCTGTTGAAACGCCAACCAATAAAGCACCAACCAACCCCGGACCGTAGGTTACGGCAATGGCATCAACATCATCAAGTTTAAGACCTGCATCTGACAATGCCTTATCAACAACATCGCTTATGTTTTCAATATGTTTTCTGGATGCAACCTCGGGAACAACACCACCAAATTCTTTGTGAAGCTCAATCTGGGTATTGATAACATTTGAAAGAACCTTTTTCCCGTCTTCAACAACAGCTGCAGCTGTTTCATCACACGAGCTTTCAATTGCAAGTATCTTCATTTTTATCCTCCCCATCAAGCTTTTTTGTCATAAGTATTGCGTCTTCGGTATTTTCGTAATATTTTTTTCTCAGGCCATTTTCCACAAAACCCATTCTCTTGTAAAGTGACCTTGCTGCAAGGTTTGAAACTCTCACCTCAAGATTAATTTCAAAGATATCCTTTTCTCTGCAAATTTCGGTCATTTTTGAAAGTAGCATACTTCCTATACCACATCTCCTGAACTCTTTAAGTACGGCAACATCTATAATATCCGCCGCACCGCAAATGTTCCAAACGCCTATATACCCCACAACCTGCGATTCTTTAATCGCAACAAGGTATATGGCAATTTTATTTTCAAACTCTTTCTCAAAGGTTTTTCTTGCAAAGCCTGAATTAAAGCACTCCTCTTCAACTTTAACAAGCCCGTCAAGATGTTGCCTTTGCATAGGTACAATTTCTATCATAATTCAATCTTTTCTATAAAACATTTTATCTGTTTTCCGCATTTACGGTAAACTTCAATATCACCGCCGTAAGGGTCAGCTACATCTGTATTTTCTCCTGCAAGCTCAGCCAGTGTATAAATATTTTCTCTATCAGGCAGACTTTGTTTGTGTGATTTTGTCATTGTAATAACCAAATCGGCATTTTCAATCATATCAAATTCAATTTGTCTTGGCATATGATTTTTTATATCCGCACCAAGCTCTGCTGCAGTTTTTATTGCCTTTTCTTCGGCTACGTTATCTGTTACACAAAGTCCTGCTGAAATTGCAATGGCATTTTTGCCCGAAAAGTTAAACATGCCTTCTGCCATCGGACTTCTGCACGTGTTACCCGTACACACAAACACAACAGACTTTGCATCTTTTACATCAATTATTCTTGCAGACGCTGCCTTGTATAAACGATTTTTAACCGCACGCCAAAGTCCATTTTCGGGAATTTCAGGAGCATAGATTTCCTTTACTCCCAAGGCATCACATTCACGCAGGCAGTCAAAAAGTCTGCGCGCTGCTTCCTCGGGACAATCCTTGCTACCAAGAGATAAGGTTTTTACCTCGATTGGCATATATTCTTTAAATTCATCAAAAATAAGTACAGCAACCGGATTAAATTTTGCCCTCTTCCTCAAAAACTCGGACACATCATAAACATCACCCTTTAAAATAAAGGTCTGTCCCTTTGGCGAATAGTGCTTATACTTCATTCCGGGTGCTTTAGGTATATCATCCTTTTTGAGTTCGCTTGAAACAAGAACCTCGCCTAAAACCTCGCGAAGCTGCTCAACAGAAACTCCGCCCGGTCTCAAAACAGTTGGAATCTCAGAAGTCATATCAATAACAGTTGATTCAACCCCGACAAAGGATGCATCACCCTGAATTATTCCCGAAACCCGACCGTTCATATCCTGAACAACGTGCTCAAAAGTTGTGGGGCTGGGTCTGCCTGAAATATTGGCACTTGGTGCCGCAACAGGAACACCGCACTCTGCAAGAAATAATCTTGCCGTTTCATCGCCGGGTATTCTTATCCCTACTGTATCTAGTCCTGATGAAACCACATCGGGTATGCAGGACTTTTTTTTAAGAATCATCGTAAGAGGTCCGGGACAGAATTTTTCAGCGAGCAATCGTGCATTTTCGGGTATTTCAAGTACAAAGTCTTTTGCTGACTCAAAATCAGGGATATGAACAATTAGCGGATTGTCAGACGGCCTGCCTTTGGCTGTAAAAATCTTTTTTACAGCTTCGCTGTCAAGAGCATTTGCACCGAGACCATATACTGTTTCAGTAGGAAACACTACAGTTTCTCCGTTTCTTATCAATTCAGCCGCGTTTTTTAAATCTTCTTTTGTGTTTTCAAAAATTCTTGTTTCCAAATAAATGCATCTCCGAAAATTTAATTCTCTGCCTGTAATTTCATTTTTTCACTCTGGTCGGTTGTAATTAAAGCATCAATAATTTCGTCAATATCACCGTTCATAATAGCCTCAATCTTGTAAAGAGTAAGACCAATACGATGGTCCGAAACACGACCCTGGGGGAAATTGTAGGTACGGATACGTTCGCTTCGGTCACCTGTACCAACCTGGCTCTTTCTGTCTGCCGCAATTGCATCCTGCTGCTTTTGAAGCTCGGCTTCATATAGCCTTGAACGAAGAACCTTTAATGCCTTGTCCTTATTCTTGTGCTGCGAACGTTCGTCCTGACATTCAACAATAACACCTGTGGGAATATGCGTAATACGGATTGCAGATTCGGTCTTGTTGATATGCTGACCGCCCGCACCGCTTGCACGGAATGTATCAATTTGAAGGTCGGCAGGATTGATTTCAAAGTCAACCTCCTCGGCCTCGGGAAGAACCGCAACCGTAACTGTGGATGTATGAATTCTGCCTTGTGATTCGGTTTCGGGAACACGCTGAACACGATGCACACCGCTTTCAAATTTAAGTCTGCTGTATGCACCCTGTCCCTCAATCATAAACGAAACTTCTTTAATACCACCAATGCCAATTTCGCTCAGGTTCATAATTTCTGTCTTCCAACGCTTTGATTCAGCATACATTGTGTACATTCTGTAAAGGTCTGCTGCAAAAAGTGCCGCTTCGTCGCCGCCAGCACCCCCACGGATTTCCACAATAACGTTTTTGTCATCGTTGGGGTCTTTAGGAAGAAGTAATATCTTAAGTTCTTCCTCAATCCGTGCTATATTTTCCTTTGCTTCTGATATTTCGTCCTGAAGCATATCCTTGAATTCACGGTCTGTTTCAGGGTCATCGAGCATCATTTTTGCATCGTCTATGGTATTTTTATTTGCTTTGTACTCCTTGTATTTTTCAACAATAGGTGTCATATCTGAATGTTCCTTACAAAGCTTTCTCCAGTTATCCATATCTGCCATAACTTCAGGGTCGCTGATTTTGGCAGTAAGCTCCTCGTGCTGTTTCTCTATAAATGATAATTTTTCAAACATACTCTAATTCCTCTCTTTAACCTAACCTTCAAGCTCGCCACGTGACAAAGCTGTCAGGTATGCATCTATAAATCCGTCAAGGTCACCGTCCATAACAGCACCCGTATTTCCTGTTTCAAAGCTTGTTCTGTGGTCTTTAACCATACTGTAAGGATGGAACACATATGAACGTATCTGGCTTCCCCAGCCAATTTCCATCTGAACACCTTTGAGGTCCTCGATACGTTCTTTTTGCTCACGCTCAGCAATTTCAACCAGCTTTGACTTAAGCATTTTCATTGCCATATCACGGTTTTTATGCTGTGAACGCTCGTTCTGGCAAGTAACAACAACTCCCGTAGGAATATGGGTAATACGGATTGCCGACTCGGTTTTGTTTATATGCTGACCGCCTGCACCGCTTGCACGATAGGTATCAACCTTTAAATCTTCAGGGTTGATATTAATTTCAATATCATCATCAATCTCGGGCATTACATCAAGTGATGCAAAAGATGTATGACGTCTTCCTGATGAATCAAAGGGCGAAATACGAACCAAACGGTGAACACCCTTTTCGCATTTTGCATAACCGTAAGCATTTACACCTTCGATGCGAAAAGTAACGCTTTTTATACCTGCTTCTTCACCGTCAAGGAAATCAATGGTTTCGGTTTTAAAGCCACGACGTTCAGCCCATCTGGTATACATACGGTAAAGCATTTCACACCAATCCTGTGCTTCTGTTCCGCCAGCCCCTGCGTGCAATGTAAGAATTGCATTGCTGCCGTCATACTTGCCGGAGAGAAGGGTTTCAAGCTTCATTGAGCCTAAATTTGCGGTAAGCTCGGAAAAACCGGCCTTAACCTCACCAAGAACACTGGCATCCTCTTCCTCAATTGCAAGAGAAACCAATGTTGTCAAATCCTCCCATGAAGAATAAAGATTTTCGTATCTTTCAATTTTGTTTTTAAGGCCCTTTATTCTTTGCATAATTTTGCCTGCATTTTCCATATCACTGTAAAAATCAGGCTCCATTGTCTTTTTGTCAAGCTCTTCAATTTCAAGGATAGTCTTTTCTATGTTAAAGTGAATCCCTCAAATCTGTAATATCCTTTTTCATTCCGTCAAGCTCAAGCTTGTACTCATCAAACTCTATCACATTATCACATCCTTTTTATATGTTTTGTGTCAAAATTTAAGCCTCGTCCTTGCCAAGACAGCAATGCTTGTATTTTTTTCCGCTACCACAGGGACATGGGTCGTTTCTGCCAATCTTTTCACCCTTGACAATCGGTTTTTTCTGCACAGTTCCGTCACCGCCAAAATTCTCGGCAACGGGTTTTGCAATCTGGGTACGTTCAATATTTGATTTAGGAACAACATGGAAAAGCATTTTAACTGTTTCTTCCTTGATGTTTAAAATCATTTCATCAAACATATCCATTGCTTCAAACTTGTATTCAATAACAGGGTCACGCTGTGCATATGCACGAAGATTGATTCCGTGTCTTAATTGTTCCATGCTGTCGATATGATCCATCCATTTTGCATCAACCGCCCTAAGAAGAATTACACGTTCAACCTCACGAATATTGTCACCAAACAGTTCCTCCTGTGACTTATACTTTTCTTCAACAACCTCAAGCAATTGTTCTGTAAGCGAATCAACCGTCATATGGTCAATTTCGTGGTCATCAAATTCAAGCTGACCATCAGCAAATTCCCCAAAGGAATCAGT